>NZ_JBHVZA010000012.1:0-238993 GCF_042880275.1 Streptomyces sp. NPDC058308 | reverse complement strand
AACCAGTTTGGTCCCCTATAAACCACACGGCCCCGCCGCGTTTTCCCTGGTTCTTCCTGTTAACGCGGCGGCGGCGCCTGCTCATTGGGCGTGGTCCGCCGCGCGGGTCAGCGCGGGGTGCCGCCGTCGGCGTTGGGGCCGGTGTAGTCCTCGCCGTACGCGCCCTTGGCGGGGCGGCGGCGGCGCATGGGGGGCTCGACGCCGTCCGCGAGGCGGCGGGCGGTGAGCAGGAAGCCGGTGTGGCCGATCATCCGGTGGTCCGGGCGCACGGCGAGGCCTTCGACGTGCCAGTTGCGGATCATCGATTCCCAGGCGGTCGGCTCGTTGAAGCCGCCGATCTCGCGGATGGACTCGACGGTCCTGGCGAGCTGGGTGGTGGTCGCGACGTAGCAGCAGAGGATGCCACCGGGGACGAGCGCCTTGGAGACGACGTCCAGGCACTCCCAGGGGGCGAGCATGTCGAGGATGACGCGGTCGACGTCGGTGTCGCTGAGGTTGTCCTGAAGGTCGCCGACAGTGAGCTGCCAGGCGGGGTGGGGGCCGCCGAAGTAGCGCTCCACGTTCTGCTGGGCGATCTCGGCGAAGTCCTCGCGGCGCTCGTAGGAGTGCAGCATTCCCTGGTCGCCGATGGCCCGCAGCAGGAAGCTGCTGAGGGAGCCGGAGCCTACGCCTGCCTCCACGACGCGGGCGCCGGGGAAGATGTCGGCGAAGGCCAGGATCTGCCCCGCGTCCTTGGGGTAGACCACGGCGGCGCCGCGGGGCATGGACAGGACGTAGTCGGGGAGCAGGGGTCGCAGCGCCAGGTAGGCGACGTTTCCCGTGGTTCGGACAACACTGCCCTCGGGAGCGCCGATCAGCTCGTCGTGGGGGAAGGAACCCTTGTGGGTGTGGAAATTCTTCCCGGCCTCGAGCGTGAACGTGTAGTGGCGTCCCTTGGGATCGGTGAGCTGGACCTGGTCCCCGACCTTGAAGGGCCCGCGACGGCGGGCGGCACCGGTCGGTTCGGACATGTGACCAGCCTACCGGCAGCCGCGCGGGCCGCCGACCATGATGTCGGCGGCACCGGCGGCCTCGGCGGCTTTCGGCGGCCTCCGCGGAGGCCTAGGAGGGGCGGGCCATGGCCTTGACGAAGGCGCGCTCCACGTCCGCGGCGGACAGCACTCCGTAGATCTCGCCGGACTCCTCGACGACGAGGTACTCGGTGGCGGGGGTGGCCCGGAGCGTGTCGAGGAGCTCTTCGCCGGCGAGCTCGGCGGAGATGCGCATGCCTTCGGTGATGTCCTGGGCGAGGCCGCCGACGTCGACCCAGGGGCGGCGGTGCTGGGGCACGGAGACGATGGCCGCCTCGCGGACCACGGCCATGGGGTCGCCGTCGGGGTCGACGACGACGAGGGCGCGGGCCCCGGCGTCGTTGGCCCTGCGCAGCGCTTCGGAGAGGGGAGTCTCGCCCTCGACGGGGACGGCGCGGCGGGTCAGGGTGCGGGCGCGCAGTTCGGGCAGGTGCTGGCGCAGGCGGGCCATGCGCAGGCTGTTTCCGGCGCCGGTCCAGATGATCGCGGCGAGGATCGCGGCGAGCAGGGCGTCGGTGACGGTGTCCAGGCCGCCGATGTCCTGGGCCTCGCCGCCGAGGACGCCGGACTGGTTGAGCAGCGGCAGCCCGATGAGGACGGAGATGGCGAGGGCGCGGCCCACCCAGGCGGCGGCGACGGTGCCGCTCATGGGTTTGCCGGTGATCTTCCAGACGACGGCGCGCAGCATCCGGCCGCCGTCCAGGGGCAGGCCCGGGAGGAGGTTGAAGGCGGCGACGATGAGGTTGGAGATCATCAGTCCTGCGAGCAGGACGCCCGGGACGGTCCCGGGGTCGACAGCCTGCATTCCCGCGTAGAAGACACCGGCGAGGACGAGGGAGAGGAGGGGGCCGACGAAGGCCAGAACGAATTCGCGGCCGGGGGTCTCGGACTCCTTCTCGATCTCGGAGACGCCGCCGAAGAACTGCAGCTGGATGCGGCGTACGGGCAGCTTGAAGCGGAGGGCCGCGACGGTGTGGGCGAGTTCGTGGACGAGTACGGAGGCGTAGAAGGCGACCGCGAAGAAGAGCGAGACCAGATAGCGGGCGCCGCCGAGTTCGGGCAGGACGCGGTCGAGCTGGTCACCGAAGACCCAGGTGATGAGGGCGGCGACGAGGAACCAGCTGGGTGCCACGTAGACGGGCACGCCGAACGGCCTGCCCATGAGCAGCCCGCCGCCGGGTCCCTTCTGGGCCTTGGGCGGTACGGGGCCGCTCTTGCCGGCGGGGCCTTCGGGGGCGCTGGTGCGCCGGGGGGCGGTGGGCTGTTCGTCCGGTGCGCCCTGTGTGCCCTGCGTGCCCTGTGTGTCCTGGACGTCCTGCGGTGCCTTGGTGAGGGAGGTGCCGGGCCGGGGCTCGGGCTGTTGCGGTGTGCCGGCCGGGGGGTGCTGCTCTCTCGGCGGCTCGGCCGGGGGTGGGGTGTCCGTGCTGTCGTGCCGCGGCTGTGCCGGTCCTCCGGCCGGGCCTGCCGGGCGTTCCTGCTCGTCGGGCGCGTCCGCCGGGCGCTCCGGCTCCTTGGCCGGGCCGGCGGGGTGCGCCGGTTCGTCGGCCGTGCCGACCGGACGGGCAGGCTCCGGGGAGCCGTCCGTGTCGCGCGGCCGCAGGCTTTCGGCGCCGTCGGACTGCGGCCTGCCGCTCCCGCCGCTTTCGTCCACGATGTCCCCTCGTTCGAAGCATCCCTCGCCCCGGTCTGGCGCGGTCACCCGCACGATCATGCAGGGCGAGAGGGTCTGTCGTCGATGGTATGCGGCTGTTGTCAGTGTCGGGTCGTAGGGTCTGTCCTCATGGAAACCAGCACCGACGGCGCCGTGACGGCCGTGCGCCCGGCGTCTCTGTCACCCTCGCGCGCGGGCGACTTCATGCAGTGCCCGTTGCTGTACCGGTTCCGGGTGATCGACAAGCTGCCGGAGAAGCCGAGCGAGGCGGCGACCCGCGGCACCCTGGTGCACGCGGTCCTGGAGCGACTCTTCGACGCCCCGGCGAGTGAGCGCACCGCGCCGCGCGCGAAGTCACTCATCCCGGGTCAGTGGGACCGGTTGCGGGAGACGAAGCCCGAGCTGACGGAGCTGTTCGCGGACGATCCGGAGGGCGAGCGCATGGCGCGCTGGCTGTCGGACGCGGAGCGGCTTGTGGAGCGCTGGTTCACGCTGGAGGACCCGACTCGTCTCGAGCCCGCCGAGCGTGAGCTGTTCGTGCAGGCCGAGCTGGACTCGGGGCTGAAGCTGCGCGGGATCATCGACCGGGTGGACGTGGCCCCATCGGGCGAGGTCCGCATCGTCGACTACAAGACGGGCAAGGCCCCGCGTCCGGAGTACGCGGAGGGTGCGCTCTTCCAGATGAAGTTCTACGCGCTGGTGGTGTGGCGGCTGAAGGGCGTGGTGCCGCGCCGTCTGCAGCTCGTCTATCTGGGCAGCGGCGACGTCGTCACGTACGACCCGGTGGTGGCCGACCTGGAGCGGGTCGAGCGCAAGCTGCTCGCGCTGTGGGAGGCGATCGAGCTGGCGACGGAGACGGGGAACTGGCGGCCCCGGCCGACCAAATTGTGCGGTTGGTGCGATCACCAGGCGCTCTGTCCTGAATTCGGCGGGACTCCCCCACCGTATCCGCTTCCTGTGAGGGCGCCCGAGTCGGCCGGGGGCGAACAGGGCAGAATGGGCCCGGCCTAGCGAAGGAGAGTTACGTGGCGATCCGTGTCCTACTGGTCGACGACCAGCCGCTGTTGCGCACCGGCTTCCGGATGATTCTGGAGGCCGAGCAGGACATCGCGGTCGTCGGCGAGGCCGGAGACGGCCTGCAGGCTCTCGACCAGGTGCGGGCGCTGCAGCCCGACGTGGTCCTGATGGACATCCGCATGCCGCGGATGGACGGGGTCGAGGCGACCCGGCAGATCACCGGCCCTGGCCGGGACGGCCCGGCGAAGGTGCTCGTGCTGACCACCTTCGACCTCGACGAGTACGTGGTGGAGGCACTGCGCGCCGGCGCCAGCGGCTTCCTCCTCAAGGACGCCCCGGCCAACGAACTGGTGCAGGCGATCCGGGTGGTCGCCGCGGGCGAGGCGATGCTCGCGCCGAGCATTACCCGCCGCCTCCTCGACAAGTACTCCGCGCACCTGCCGTCCGGCGACGAGCCGGTGCCGGACACCCTGCACACGCTCACCGACCGCGAGGTCGAGGTCCTGAAGCTGGTGGCCCGCGGCCTGTCGAACGCGGAGATCGCCGCGGACCTGTTCGTGAGCGAGACGACCGTGAAGACCCACGTGGGCCACGTGCTCACGAAGCTGGGGCTGCGCGACCGGGTGCAGGCGGCGGTATACGCGTACGAGAGCGGTCTGGTGCGCCCCGGCGCGCAGTAGCCCGTACGAAACGAGTGGCGCACAGCACGGCGAAGGTGGCCGTCCCCTCGCGGGGGCGGCCACCTTCGCCGTCGTGTCTGCGGGGGCCGCGTCAGCCCTTGCTGATCTCCCAGAAGCGGAAGACCGTCGACGCGTCGAGGCAGGACTCCAGGCCGTAGACGCTGTCGCGGACGACCGCGTACTGCTTGGCCTGCCAGACCGGCAGGACGGGCAGCTGCTCGGCCACGATGTCCTGCAGCTCGCTGTACTGCTTGTCGGTCTTGGTGCGGTCGCTCTCCGTGGCGGTGCTCGGGATGATCTTCCCGGTGATGGCGTTGTTCTCGAAGCCGTTGCCGAGGACGTTGCCCTTGCCGAAGAACGGCTGCGTGAAGTTGTCGGGGTCCGGGTAGTCCGGCACCCAGCCCTTGACGTAGACGCCGTACTTGCCGGCCTCGATGTCCTTCTCGTACTGGTCGAAGCCGACGGACTTCACGTCGGCGTCGAACAGACCGGAGGCGTTGAGCTGCTTGGCGATGGCCCCCAGCTCCTGGTCCGTGGCCGGGCCGTAGCGCGAGGGGGTCGACCAGAGGGTGAGCTTGACCTTGCCGTTGATGCCGTCGCCGCGCAGTGCGGCGGCCGCCTTCGCGCGCTGCGGGCGGGCACCGTACGTGTCGAAGAACGCGGTGTTGTGGCCGCCGATGCCCGCGGGGACGATCGAGTACAGCGGCGTCGCCGTGTCCTCGTAGACCTCGTTGACCAGGGCGTCCCGGTCCAGGAGGTACGCGATGGCCTTGCGCACGCTGAGCTTGCCGGCCACCGGGTCCTTCATGTTGAAGACCAGGTGCTGGACCTCGGCGCTGGTGCCCTCGACGATGTCGACGTCCTTGCTGCCGGAGGTGTCCTGCTCGATGTCCGCGATGTCCGCGGCGGCGAGTCCTCGGTAGGCCAGATCGATCTTGTCGTCCAGGAGCGCCTTCTTGAGGCCCTTCTGGTCGCCGTGGAAGAACTTGATGGCCACGCCCTCGTTCTTCACCTTGGCGGTGCCCCGGTAGTCGGAGTTGACGGAGAAGACCGCCTGCTCCTTGCCGAACGAGTCCAGCTTGTACGGGCCGGAGCCGACCGCCTTGCCGTCCTGGCGCAGCGCGTTCATGTCGTACTCGCGGTGGTCCACGATCGAGCCCGCACCCGAAGCGATCTTGCTGGGGAAGGTCGCGTCGGAGTACTTCAGCTTGAAGACGACCGTCTTCGCGTCGGGGGTCTCCACCCGGCCGAGCATGGGGAACATGATCGCCGGACCGGCGTCGTCCTTGATGTGCCGCATGCGGTCGAAGGAGAACTTGACGTCCTTCGAGGTCAGCGCGTTGCCGTTGCTGAACTTCAGACCGTCACGCAGCTCGCACTTGAAGACCTTCGCCTTCTCGTCCGTGAAGCCGCACGACTTCGCGGCCTCCGGCTCGGGCTCCGTGGCGCCCTTGGGGAAGCTCAGGAGCGACTGGAAGACGTTGTTGAACAGGAGCCAGGACCCGGGGTCGTAGCCGGATGCCGGGTCGGTGGCGAGGACGTCGTCGGACATCCCCATCACGACCGCGTCGCCCGTGTCCCCCGCGCCGCCCGATTCCGAGCCGCAGCCGGTCAGCAGGGCGGCGGCGAGCCCTCCCGTGAGGGGAAGGGCCAGCCACTGGTTACGACATTTCACTTACGTGCCTTTGGTGTTGTGGTCGTTTCGCTGAACTTGAGGAAGTGGGCGCGGCCTCCGGGTGGAGGTCAGCCGCTCACGCCGCGGCCGAGCTCCCACAGCTGAAGGTTGGACGAGGAGTTGAGCGCCCATGCGATGCCCGTGATGTCGTCCCGTGCCGCGATGTACTGCTTGCCCTGCCACAGCGGGAGCACCGGCACGTCCTCGGCGACGATGTCCTGGATCCTGCGGATGCTCTTGGAGGCGGCGAGCCGGTCGGCCTCGCGACGGGACGTCGGGATCAGCTGGTCGTTGATCGTGTCGTTCACGTACGGCGAGCCGAGGAAGTTGTCCTTGTCGAGGAACGGGGCGAGGAAGTTGTCGGCGTCGGGGAAGTCGGGGAACCAACCCATGCCGTACGCCGCGTACTTGCCGTCGCGCTCGGCCGAGCGGAAGGTGCCCCACGGCACGCCCTTGAGCGACACGTCGAACAGGCCGGAGGCGTTCAGCTGCTTCTGCAGCAGCTCGAACTCCTTCTTGGTGCCCGGGCCGTAGTGGTCCGTGGTGTAGTGCAGCGTCATCTTCACCGGGGTGGAGATGTTCGCCTTGTTCAGCAGGGAGCGTGCCTTGGCCGTGCTCGGGTTGCCGTACTTGTTGAAGAACGAGTTGGCGTGGCCGGTGATGGTGGACGGCACCAGGGAGTACAGCGGGTCGGCGGTCGAGCCGTACACCGAGGAGGCCAGCGCGCCGCGGTCGACGAGCTGCGCGACGGCCTGGCGGACGGCCTTGCTCTTGGCCGCCGGCGCGTCGGTGTTGAAGGCGAGGTAGCGGATCTCCAGGCCCTGCATCTCGACCAGGTCGATCTTCTTGGTCGAACCGTTGGAGAGCTCCTGGACCTGCTTCGGCGACATGGTGCGCGTCATCAGGTCGATGTCGCCGTCCTCGAGCGCCTTGCCCATGGCGTCGGTGTCGGCGAAGTTACGCAGCTCCACCTTGTCGCTCTGGACCTTGAACCCGCCCTTGTACTTGGGGTTCTTGGTGAACACCGTCTTGACCAGATGGTCGCCCTCGACCGTCTGCTCGGCCGTGTACGGGCCCGACCCTGACACCTCGAAGCCGTCGCGCAGCTTGTTCTTGCTGTAGTGGTCCTTGCTGACGATGCCCGCGGTGGGCGTGGCCAGCTTGAACGGGAAGGTGGCGTCCGGCTTCTTGAGGTGGAAGACGATGCCGCGGTCACCCTGGACCTCGATCTCGTCGACGTTGGACACCAGGCCGTCCGAACCGCTGGGGTCCTTGAGCTTGATGTCGCGGACCCGCTCGATGGAGAACTTCACGTCGGCGGCCGTCAGCGGCTTGCCGTCGGAGAACGTCAGGCCCTTGCGCAGGGTGCAGGTGTAGCGCTCGTTGCCCGTGTCGGTGAAGCCGCACTGCTCGGCGGCCTCGGGCTGCGGGTCGCCGCCGCCGCGCGGCATGGCCATCAGCGTCTGGACGGTCTGGCGCAGCACGTTCCAGGAACCGGCGTCGTAGGCGTACGCCGGGTCGAAGGGCGCCGGAACATCCTTCGAGATGGCGAACGCGTCCGTGGTGCCGACGGCGATCGGGTTGTCACCGTCCGAGCCGTCCGAACCACCGCATGCGGCGAGCGCGGGGGCGAGCAGACCTATGACTGCCGGCAGCACCAAAGTCTTGCGGTTCATGCTCGACGTTCTCCAGAGCTCTTGATCCCGTGAATCCCGCAACGCGGGGTGAGGGTTGATGGGGCACGGGGGGTGGGGCGATGTTCTCGCGACGAGATTAGTCCGCACCAGATGAGCGCCGGAGAGGGCGTGAACCCTGTATCAATCACGCTGCGAAACCGGGCGTGGACACACCGATAACCCGACACCGGAAGGTTTCGTGCACGCTCCCATCAATCGGGACACAACGCCACGCCCCTGTGACCCCGAAAAGGACCCTGTGCATACGTCACCACCCCTGTCGACCCCCGCCGCAGTGGGAAACGTCACACCCTCGAACAGGGTCCCGGCGGGAGCTGTCAGAGGGTCATCAGCCCTTGCAGGAAAGGAAGGTTGACGTGTTCGAGGGAGGGGACGACGGTGCGGCCCGCGACGGCCGGGATGGGCGCGACCGAGGGCACGGCCACCACCCGGCAGCCCGCGGCCTCCGCGGCGGCGACGCCGGTGGCGGTGTCCTCGATGACGGCGCATCTCGCGGGCTCCGCGCCCAGGCCCCGGGCCGCGAGGAGATAGGGATCGGGGTGGGGCTTCGTGCGCGCCACCTCGTCGCCCGCGACGGTGAGTTCGAAGTGGTGGGCGCCGATGGAGTCGAGGACGCGGTCGATGATGCGGCGGTGCGAGGCGGACACCAGGGCCATCGGCACGGCGTGCGTGGCGAGTTCGGCGAGCAGGCGCGCGGCGCCCGGCATCAGCGGCAGGGAGCGGCTGATGCGGTCCTCGAAGCCGTCGTTGAGCAGCACGGTGAGCTCGGGGACCGTGATGTCGGCGCCGGTGGCCTCGATGAGGAAGCCGGCGCTGCGCGTCATGGGCCCGCCGACGACGACGTCGCGCCAGGCCTCGTCGAGCGCGTGCCCGAGGGAGGCGAACACCTCGACCTCGGCGTCCCACCAGAAGCCCTCGGTGTCCACGAGGGTTCCGTCCATGTCGAGCAGGACGCCCTGCAATGCGGAACCTTCGGCCATTCGGGTGCCGAGCGCGGGAACCGTACTGGTCATGGCGACCACACCTTCCATGAGGGACGAGAAGGCCGGTCGCCTCCTTGTGACGGGAAGGCGACCGGCCTGCACTGGACCGACCAGTGTACGACTGCGCCGGATCAGCGCGCGTTGAAATATTTCGCCTCGGGATGGTGGATGACGATCGCGTCGGTGGACTGCTCGGGGTGGAGCTGGAACTCCTCCGAGAGCTGGACGCCGATCCGCTCCGGCTGGAGCAGCTCGGCGATCTTCGCGCGGTCCTCCAGGTCGGGGCAGGCGCCGTAGCCGAGCGAGAAGCGCGCGCCGCGGTACTTCAGCGCGAACATGTCCTCGACGTCGGCCGGGTCCTCACCGGCGAAACCCAGCTCGGAGCGGACGCGGGCGTGCCAGTACTCGGCCAGGGCCTCGGCCAGCTGGACGGACAGGCCGTGCAGTTCGAGGTAGTCGCGGTAGGAGTCGGCGGCGAACAGCTCGGCGGTGGCTTCCCCGATCTTCGAGCCGACGGTGACCACCTGCAGCCCCACCACATCGGTCTCGCCGGACTCCTCGGGGCGGAAGAAGTCGGCCAGGCACAGCCGCCGCCCGCGCCGCTGGCGCGGGAAGGTGAAGCGGGTGCGCTCGGAGCCGTCGTCGCCCAGCAGGATCAGATCGTCGCCCTTGGACACGCAGGGGAAGTAGCCGTACACCACGGCCGCCTCCAGCATGTTCTTGGTGTGCAGGTCATCCAGCCAGCCGCGCAGGCGGGGCCGCCCCTCACTCTCCACCAGCTCCTCGTAGGTGGGTCCGTCGCCGGTGCGGGCCTGCTTGAGGCCCCACTGGCCCTTGAACAGGGCGCCCTCGTCCAGCCAGGACGCGTACTCCTTGAGCTGGATGCCCTTGACCACCCGGCTGCCCCAGAACGGCGGCGTGGGCAGGGGGTTGTCGGTGGCCACATCCGAGCGGGCGGGCTGCTCGGCCTCCTCCACCTCAAGCACCGCCGTGCTGGCCTTGGTCGGCACCCGGCGCTGCTTGAGCTCCGGCAGGCTCGCGCCGGGCACGCCGCGCTTGACCGCGATGAGGGCGTCCATCAGGCGCAGGCCCTCGAACGCGTCGCGGGCATAGCGCACCTCGCCCTCGTAGATCTCGTGCAGGTCCTGCTCGACATAGGCGCGGGTCAGCGCGGCGCCGCCCAGGATGACGGGGAAGTCGGCGGCCATCTTGCGCTGGTTGAGCTCCTGCAGGTTCTCCTTCATGATCACCGTGGACTTCACCAGCAGCCCCGACATGCCGATGACATCGGCCCGGTGCTCCGCGGCGGCGTCCAGGATCGCCGCGACCGGCTGCTTGAT
The DNA here is from genome assembly GCF_042880275.1 of Streptomyces sp. NPDC058308. Classification (NCBI taxonomy): domain Bacteria; kingdom Bacillati; phylum Actinomycetota; class Actinomycetes; order Kitasatosporales; family Streptomycetaceae; genus Streptomyces; species Streptomyces sp. NPDC058308. The sequence goes on along the minus strand of NZ_JBHVZA010000012.1, from coordinate 228,880 downwards.
ACCGAGGTTGACCACGGTGTAGCCGTTGTTGGACAGGATGATGTCGACGAGGTTTTTGCCGATGTCGTGCACATCGCCGCGGACGGTGGCCAGCACGATGGTGCCCTTGCCCTCGTCGTCGGTCTTCTCCATGTGCGGCTCCAGGTAGGCGACCGCGGTCTTCATCACCTCGGCCGACTGCAGCACGAAGGGCAGCTGCATCTGCCCGGAGCCGAAGAGCTCACCGACGACCTTCATGCCCTCCAGGAGGGTGTTGTTGACGATGTCCAGCGCCGGAGTGTCCTGCAGCGCCTCGTCGAGGTCGGCCTCCAGGCCGTTCTTCTCACCGTCGATGATGCGGCGCTGCAGCCGCTCGGCCAGCGGCAGGGCCAAAAGTTCCTCGGCCTTGCCCGCCTTCATCGACTTCGTCGAGACGCCCTCGAACAGGGCCATGAGCTTTTGCAGCGGGTCATAGCCCTCCGCGCGCCGGTCGTAGATCAGGTCGAGGGCGGTGGTGACCTGCTCGTCGTCGAAGCGGGCGATCGGCAGGATCTTCGAGGCGTGCACGATCGCCGAATCCAGACCGGCCTTGACGCACTCGTCCAGGAACACGGAGTTGAGCAGGACGCGGGCGGCCGGGTTGAGGCCGAAGGAGATGTTGGACAGGCCCAGTGTGGTCTGCACGTCGGGGTGGCGGCGCTTGAGTTCGCGGATCGCCTCGATGGTGGCGATGCCGTCCTTGCGGGACTCCTCCTGACCCGTGCAGATGGTGAAGGTCAGGGTGTCGATGAGGATGTCCGACTCGTGGATGCCCCAGGTGCCGGTGAGGTCGTCGATCAGGCGTTCGGCGATGGCGACCTTGTGCTCGACGGTGCGGGCCTGGCCCTCCTCGTCGATGGTCAGCGCGATCAGCGCCGCGCCGTGCTCCTTGGCCAGCGCGGTGACCTGGGTGAAGCGCGACTCGGGGCCGTCGCCGTCCTCGTAGTTGACGGAGTTGATGACGGCGCGCCCGCCCAGCTTCTCCAGCCCGGCCTGCAGGACGGGCAGTTCGGTGGAGTCCAGGACGACCGGCAGTGTGGAGGCGGTCGCGAACCGGCCCGCCAGTTCGGCCATGTCGGCCACGCCGTCACGGCCCACGTAGTCCACGCACAGGTCGAGCATGTGCGCGCCCTCGCGGATCTGGTCGCGCGCCATCTCGACGCAGTCGTCCCAGCGGCCCTCCAGCATGGCCTCGCGGAACTTCTTGCTGCCGTTGGCGTTGGTGCGCTCACCGATCGCCATGTACGCGGTGTCCTGACGGAACGGCACCGTCTGGTACAGCGACGCGGCGCCGGGCTCCGGGCGCGGCTCGCGGCGAGTGGTCTCCTTGCCGCGCACCCGCTCGACGACCTGACGCAGGTGCTCAGGAGTGGTGCCGCAGCAGCCGCCGACCAGGGAGAGGCCGTACTCGCGGACGAAGTTCTCCTGGGCGTCGGCCAGCTCGGGAGCGGTCAGCGGGTAGTGGGCGCCGTCCTTGCCGAGGACGGGCAGGCCCGCGTTGGGCATGCAGGAGATCGGGACGCGCGAGTGGCGGGCCAGGTAGCGCAGGTGCTCGCTCATCTCGGCCGGACCCGTGGCGCAGTTCAGGCCGATCATGTCGATGCCGAGCGGCTCCAGGGCGGTCAGCGCGGCGCCGATCTCGGAGCCCAAGAGCATGGTGCCGGTCGTCTCGACAGTGACCGAGCAGATCACCGGGAGGTTCGCGCCGGTGGCGTCGAGGGCGCGGCGGGCGCCGAGGATGGCGGCCTTGGTCTGCAGGAGGTCCTGGGTCGTCTCGACCAGGAGGGCGTCGGCGCCACCGGCGATCATGCCCTCGGCGTTCGTCTGGTAGGCGTCACGCAGGACGGCGTACGGGGCGTGCCCCAGGGTGGGCAGCTTGGTGCCCGGGCCCATCGAGCCGAGCACCCAGCGCTGCTGACCGGTGTCGCGGGTGAACTCGTCGGCGACCTCGCGGGCGATGCGGGCGCCGGCCTCGGAGAGCTCGAAGTTCCGCTCGGGAATGTCGTACTCGTTCAGGGCCGCGAAGTTCGCGCCGAACGTATTGGTCTCCACGCAGTCGACGCCGACCGCGAAGTACTCCTGGTGCACCGCGCGCACGATGTCGGGGCGGGTGACGTTCAGGACTTCGTTGCAGCCCTCGAGCTGCTGGAAGTCCTCCATCGTGGGGTCCTGCGCCTGGAGCATCGTGCCCATCGCGCCGTCGGCCACCACCACACGGGTGGCCAAGGCCTCGCGGAGGGCGTCGGCTCGGGTCCTGCTCTCGGACGAAACAGGCGTGGGCTGCGACGACGGGGTTGGCGACGAGGCCATGAAAGAGCTCCCTGGAGTGCGACGGCTGTCGGCTTTGCGCCTTCTGGTTGGAGGGCGCACTCGGCCAGGGTAGCCGGGACCAAGGTCCCGCGGTGAAGTAGTCCACGAGACGGACGGGCGGGGCGGACATGGCTCGTTCGCATGCTTGACACGGGGAGCGTGGGCAACACGGTCTGTCCGCGCATTAGCGAGAGGTCGACAACGACCGATAGTGTTCAGCATTGCCGAACGTCGACACAGGTGCGGCGACATAGTGCGAGGGGACGGAGGTCGGGGCTGCGATGGCACGCAACATCCAGTCGCTCGAGCGGGCCGCGGCGGTACTGCGACTGCTCGCGGGCGGCGAGCGGCGGCTCGGCCTCTCGGAGATCGCCTCCACCCTCGACCTCGCCAAGGGTACGGCGCACGGGATCCTGCGCACCCTCCAGGCGGAGGGCTTCGTCGAGCAGGACTCCGCGTCGGGCCGTTATCAGCTGGGCGCGGAGCTGCTGCGCCTCGGAAACAGCTATCTGGACGTCCATGAGCTGCGGGCCAGGGCCCTGGTGTGGACCGACGACCTGGCCCGTTCCAGCGGCGAGAGCGTGCACCTGGGCGTCCTGCACCAGCAGGGCGTGCTCATCGTCCACCACGTCTTCAGGCCCGACGACAGCCGCCAGGTCCTGGAGGTGGGGGCCATGCAGCCGCTGCACTCCACGGCGCTCGGCAAGGTCCTCTCCGCGTACGACCCGGTCGCGCACCACGAAGCCGTCGAGGCCGAGAGCAAGACCTTCACCGTGCACACGGTGACCGACCCGGACGCCTTCGAGGACGTCCTCGACGTGACCCGCGCGCGTGGGTACGCGGCGGACGTCGAGGAGACCTGGGAGGGCATCGCCTCCGTCGCCGCCCCCATCCACGATCGTCGGCGGATGCCGGTGGGCGCGGTCGGCGTCACCGGCGCGGTGGAGCGTGTCTGCCGGGACGGGGAGCTGCGGCCCGAGCTGATCGCCGCGGTGCGGGACTGTGCGCGCGCCGTCTCCCGCGATCTCGGAGCCGGTCGCTTCTGAGGCGGGCCATCGCCCCCCCCCACCCACTCGTAGGACCCGCGGGCCCACCCGCCGCCACCCCCTGCCGCCTGCCCCCTGTCGCCGCCCCGCGCAGCCTCAACATGCAGGTGGCACCCAGCCGCGCGACGATCGACAGGCGTACGCGGGCCCCGGACCGGCAGGCGCGGTCCGATAAGGCGGAACGATCAATAACGATCGTGTTTTCAATAACAGAACTCTTGACGAGCAAGTAACCACGGGGTGAGACTCGCGTCCATCGGTCGGCATTGTCGAACACCTAACGGCATTACGCGCTAGAGTGTGACAAGGCCAAGGGCCGGCACAACGACCTCACCTGAGGTCGCGAACCACCGGAGGGACCCGGGGTTCGCCTTCCCCTGGACGAAGGACAAAGGAGTCGCGGGTGTCCAGCTCCGACATCTTCATCGGCGAGACCATCGGTACCGCCGTGCTCATCCTGCTGGGCGGTGGCGTGTGCGCCGCCGTCACGCTCAAGCGCTCAAAGGCCAAGGACGCCGGCTGGCTCGCCATCACCTTCGGGTGGGGCTTCGCGGTACTGACCGGCGCCTACCTCGCGGGCGGCGTCTCCGGTGCCCACCTCAACCCGGCGGTCACTCTCGGCCTCGCCATCGAGGGCGGCACCAAGTGGAGCGACGTTCCGCTGTACCTGGCCTCGCAGCTGCTTGGCGCGATGATCGGCGCCGTGCTGGTGTGGGTCACCTACATGGGCCAGTTCAAGGCCCACCTGACCGACCCCGAGATCCTCGCGGCGCAGCCCGTCGAGGAGGGCATGGTCGACCAGAAGGCCGCCCCCGCGGCCGGTCCGGTGCTCGGCATCTTCTCGACCGGCCCCGAGATCCGTCACTACGTCCAGAACGTGCTCACGGAGATCATCGCCACGGTCGTCCTGGTTCTCGCCATCCTGACCCAGGGCCTGAACGACGGCGGCAACGGCCTCGGCACCCTCGGCGCCCTGATCACCGCGCTCGTCGTGGTCAGCATCGGTCTCTCCCTCGGCGGCCCCACGGGGTACGCGATCAACCCCGTCCGCGACCTCGGCCCGCGCATCATCCACTCGGTGCTCCCGCTGCCGAACAAGGGCAGCTCGGACTGGTCGTACGCCTGGGTGCCGATCGTCGGTCCGCTGATCGGCGGCGCCATCGCCGGCGGTCTCTACAACGTCGCATTCAAGTAGACCCGCGACAGCGACCGATGACCGCCACAGAGGCCAGAGAGCCGACAGCAAAGAACTTCTGGAGCACACCGTGACCGACGCACACACCGCAGGCCCCTTCATCGCCGCCATCGACCAGGGCACCACTTCGAGCCGCTGCATCGTCTTCGACAAGGACGGCCGGATCGTCTCGGTCGACCAGAAGGAGCACGAGCAGATCTTCCCGAAGCCGGGCTGGGTCGAGCACGACGCCGCCGAGATCTGGACCAACGTCCAGGAGGTCGTCGCCGGGGCCGTCTCCAAGGCCGGCATCACCCGCGACGACATCAAGGCCATCGGCATCACCAACCAGCGTGAGACCACGCTGCTGTGGGACAAGAACACCGGCGAGCCGGTGCACAACGCCATCGTCTGGCAGGACACCCGCACCGACGCGCTCTGCAAGGAGCTCGGCCGCAACGTCGGCCAGGACCGCTTCCGCCGCGAGACCGGCCTCCCGCTGGCCTCCTACTTCGCCGGTCCCAAGGCCCGCTGGCTGCTCGAGAACGTCGAGGGCCTGCAGGAGCGCGCCCACTCCGGCGACATCCTCTTCGGCACCATGGACTCCTGGGTCATCTGGAACCTGACCGGCGGTGTCAACGGCGGCAAGCACGTCACGGACGTCACCAACGCCTCGCGCACGATGCTGATGAACCTGCACGAGATGCAGTGGGACGAGCGCATCTGCCAGTCCATCGGCGTCCCCATGCAGATGCTCCCCGAGATCCGCTCCTCCGCCGAGGTCTACGGCGAGGTCACCGGCGGACAGCTCGGCGACCTGCTCGGCGGCATCCCCGTCGCCTCCGCGCTCGGCGACCAGCAGGCGGCCCTGTTCGGTCAGACCTGCTTCGACGAGGGCGAGGCCAAGTCCACGTACGGCACCGGCACCTTCATGCTGATGAACACCGGTGACAAGGCCATCAACTCCTACTCCGGGCTGCTGACCACGGTCGGCTACCAGATCGGCGACCAGAAGCCGGTCTACGCCCTGGAGGGCTCCATCGCCGTCACCGGTTCGCTGGTGCAGTGGATGCGCGACCAGATGGGCCTGATCAACTCCGCCGCCGAGATCGAGACGCTCGCGTCGTCGGTCGAGGACAACGGCGGCGCCTACTTCGTACCGGCCTTCTCCGGTCTGTTCGCCCCGTACTGGCGCTCCGACGCCCGCGGTGTGATCGCCGGTCTCACCCGGTACGTCACCAAGGCGCACATCGCGCGCGCCGTCCTGGAGGCCACGGCCTGGCAGACCCGCGAGATCACCGACGCCATGACGAAGGACTCCGGCGTCGAGCTCGCGGCCCTCAAGGTCGATGGCGGCATGACCTCCAACAACCTGCTGATGCAGACCCTCTCGGACTTCCTCGACGCACCGGTGGTGCGCCCGATGGTGGCCGAGACGACCTGCCTCGGTGCCGCCTACGCCGCCGGTCTCGCCGTCGGCTTCTGGTCCTCGACCGACGAGCTGCGCGCCAACTGGCGCCGGGCCGCCGAATGGACCCCCCACATGGACGCGGGCACCCGCGACCGTGAGTACAAGAGCTGGCTCAAGGCCGTGGAACGGTCGATGGGCTGGCTCGACGAGAACGCTGCCGAGGAGTAAGAACCATGACCACCCTGCAGAGCGTCCCTGCCCTCGGGACGCATCCGGCTGCCGGTTCCCACCAGAGCCGCGCCGAGACCCGGGAGCAGCTTTCCAAGGCGACGTACGACCTCCTGGTGATCGGCGGCGGGATCCTGGGCATCTCCACCGCCTGGCATGCCGCGCAGTCGGGACTGCGGGTGGCCCTGGTGGACGCCGCCGACTTCGCCGGCGCCACCTCCTCCGCCTCCTCCAAGCTTCTCCACGGCGGTCTGCGCTACCTGCAGACCGGCGCGGTGAAGCTGGTCGCGGAGAACCACTTCGAGCGGCGCGCGGTGTCCCGTCAGGTGGCCCCCCACCTGGCGAACCCCCTCACCTTCTACCTGCCGGTCTACAAGGGTGGCCCGCACGGCGCGGCCAAGCTCGGCGCGGGCGTCTTCGCCTACTCGGCGCTCTCCGCCTTCGGTGACGGCGTCGGCCACCTGCTCAGCCCGTCGAAGGCCGCGCAGGACGTGCCGGAGCTGCGCACGGACAACCTGAAGGCCGTGGCCGTGTACGGCGACGACCAGATGAACGACGCCCGCATGGCCCTGATGACGGTCCGCGCGGCCGTCGAGGCCGGTGCCACCGTCCTCAACCACGCCGAGGTCACCGGACTGCGCTTCACCAAGGGCCGGGTCACCGGCGCGGAGCTCAAGGACCGCATGAGCGGCGACGAGTTCGGCGTCAACGCCCGCCTGGTCCTGAACGCGACCGGCCCGTGGGTCGACCACCTGCGCAAGCTGGAGAACCCCGACGCGGCGCCCTCCATCCGGCTCTCCAAGGGCGCGCACCTCGTCCTCAAGCGCACCGCCCCCTGGAAGGCCGCGCTGGCGACGCCGATCGACAAGTACCGCATCACCTTCGCCCTCCCCTGGGAGGACATGCTGCTGCTCGGCACCACGGACGAGGAGTTCGAGGGCGACCCGGCGGACGTGCGCGTCACGGAGGCCGACACCGCCCAGATCCTGGACGAGGCCGCGTTCTCCATCCGCGACCAGCAGCTGTCGCGCGACCTGATCACGTACTCCTTCGCGGGCCTGCGGGTGCTGCCCGGCGGCCCCGGCGACACCTCGAAGGCCAAGCGCGAGACGGTCGTCACCGAGGGCACCGGCGGCATGCTGTCGGTGGCCGGCGGCAAGTGGACGACGTTCCGCCACATCGGCCGTACGGTGATGAAGAAGCTGGAGTCGCTGCCGGGCCACCCGCTCGGCGACGACTACGAGCCGGTCTCCGAGCTGCCGAAGAAGCTGCCGCTGCCCGGTATCGCCAACCCGCGCGCGGTCGCCCACCGCCTCCTGGTCGACGGCCCGGCCCCGGGCCCGCGGATGGCCGCCGACACCGCCCAGCACCTGGCGACGCACTACGGCTCGCTCTCCTTCGACATCGCCCGCCTGGCGAACGAGAACCCGGAGCTCGCCGAGCGCGTCCACCCGGACGCCCCGGAGATCTGGGCCCAGGTCGTCTACGCCCGTGACAACGAGTGGGCCGAGACCGCGGACGACGTGCTGCGCCGCCGCACCACGCTGACGATCCGCGGCCTGGCCACGGACGAGGTGCGCGGCAAGGTCGAGGACCTGCTGGGCAAGAAGGCCTGACCGGCAGGAGCCTGCCGCGGGTCGAGCAGGTGAGTGTCGAGTAGGTGAGTAAGGGGCGGTCCCCATGGGGGGCCGCCCCTTACCGTGGCCGGTGCTCATAGGGGGCCGCCCCCTACTGCGCCCGGTGCTGCGTACGATCACCCGCGTGAGTTCTCCCTTGACGTCACCCTCCGACGCGCTGCCCATCACCCGAGTCCCCCGCACCGGCCTGCCCGCGCGCGCGGTGGTCGTCGGTGACCCGGGGCGGGCGTCCGCCGTCGCCGACCTCCTGTCCGACGCGAAGGAGGTGTCGTACCACCGCGAGTACCGCACCTTCACGGGCAGTTGGCGGGGCACGCCGGTCGTCGTCGCCTCGCACGGCGTCGGCGCCCCCGGCGCGCTGCTCCTCTTCCAGGAGCTCGCCGAGGCGGGCGTCGCCACGATTCTGCGGCTCGGCACGGCGGGCGCGATCCGGCCCGGCATCCGCGACGGCGATCTGGTCATCGCGGACGCGGCGGTACGCGACGACGGCGTGAGCCAGCAGTTGATCCCCGCCGAGTACCCGGCGTTCTCCGCGCCGGAGGCGGTTCTCGCGCTGCAGCGCGCGGCGCGGGCGGCCGGCGCCCCGCACCACCGCGGTGTGGTGTGGACGCGGGCCGCGTTCCAGCCGGGCTTCCTGCCGCTGCCCGGCGAGGCGTACGCGCGGGCCGGGATCGCCGCGATCGAGATGGAGCTCTCCGCGCTGCTCGTCTTCGCCGCCACGCACGGTCTGACCGCGGGCGGGGCCCTGGTCGTGGACGGCGCGAACGCCGACGAGCTGGTCGACAAGGACGCCACCGGCGGCTACGACCCGCACCGCGACGTGGTCGCCCTCGGGGTGGAGCGGGGCGCCCGGATAGCCTTGGACGCGCTGCGTCTGCTGGCCGCGGCCGAGCACTGACCGACGAGCGCTGAACGACGAGCAACCGAACGACGAGCAACCGAACGACGAGCACCGAACGACGGAAGACCAGGGAGAGCGCGACCCCGATGCATGCCACTGACCTGCCGGTCCAGGACCGCGGCGGCCCCATTGACCTGCTGGTGCACGGCGGGGACGTACTGACCGTCGACGCCGCGGGCACCGTCGTGGCGGACGGCGCGGTCGCCGTCCGCGGGGGCCGGGTGGTCGAGGTGGGGTCCGCGGAGCGGCTGCGCACCTCGTACGAGGCGGCGCAGGAGATCGACGCGCGCGGCTGCCTCGTGCTGCCGGGCCTGATCAACACGCACACCCATCTCGCGATGACGCTGCTGCGCGGCATCGCCGACGACGTGACGCTGCAGGGGTTCCTGGCCCGCGTGATACCGCGCGAGGCCGAGCTGCTCTCGCCCGAGACGGTGACGGCGGGCATCCGGGGCGCCATCGCCGAGTCCGTGCGCGGCGGAGTCACGACCGCGCTCGACATGTACTGGTTCCACGAGGCGGCCGAGGACGTGGCCCGCGAGGCCGGGTGGCGGCTGCTCAGCGGCCCGACGTTCATGGACGTGCCGGTCCCGCCGGACGGCCGCCCCTACGCCGAGCGGCTCGGCTGGGCGACGCGGTACCTCACCTCCCGCAAGGGGGCGCCGGGTACGCGCCCGGTCGTCTTCGCGCACTCCGCATACACGCTGGACCCCGGGCAGCTGACGGCGATCGCCGCGCTCGCGCGTGAGCACGGCGCGCTGCTGCACCTGCACGCCGCGGAGAACGCGGGCGAGGTGGGAGTCGTCACCGAGCAGCACGGCATGCGGCCGGTGGAACTGCTCGACTCGCTCGGCGTGCTCGGCCCCGACACGCTCCTCGCGCACGCCGTGGACCTGACCGACGCGGAGATCGCGACGCTGGCCCGCACGGGTACGGGGGTCGCGCACTGCCCGGTGTCGAACCTGAAGCTGGGCTGCGGCATCGCGCGCGTGCCCGAGCTCCTGGCGGCGGGTGTCACGGTCGGCCTCGGCACGGACGGCGCCGTGAGCTCCAACACGCTGGATCTGCTGGGCGCGGTGCGGGTCGCCGCGCTCGTGCACAAGGCGGGCGGCGACCCGACGGCGGTCGGCGCCGAGCAGGCCGTGCGGATGGCGACCGTCGAGGCGGCGCGGTCCCTCGGCCTCGGCGACCAGCTGGGTTCGCTGGAGGCGGGCAAGCGCGCCGATCTGATCGTCCTCGATCTGGCGCGGCCGCACCTGGCGCCCCGGCACGACCCGTGGTCGACGCTCGCGTACGCGGCGTCGGCCGCCGACGTCCGCGACACCGTGGTGGACGGCCGCGTCCTGATGCGCGACCGCGCCCTGCTGACCCTCGACGAGCCCGCCGTGTTGCGGGAGCTGACCGCGGCCGCCGAGCGGGAGACGAGCGCGGTATGACCCCGGGCACCGACTTCGAACCGACCCGCGGCTTCACCGGCCGCGCCCGCGCCGCCGACCGCGACCCGCGGCTGCCGCCGGGACAGTACGACGCGGGCGACACCTGGCCCGTCCTGTCCGCCGAGGTGACCCCGCAACTGGCCGCCGCCGACTGGACGTTCCGGGTCGACGGGCTCGTCGCGGCCCCGCGGACCTGGACCTGGGACGAGGCGCACGCGCTGCCCGCCGCCGAGTACCGGGGCGACATCCACTGCGTGACGAGCTGGTCCAAGTTCGGGGTGCGGTTCGGCGGGGTGAGCCTGGACTCGTTCCTGGCGGTGGCCCGCCCGCTGCCCGGGGCGACGCACGTCATCGCGTACTCCCACACCGGCTACACCTCGAACCTCCCGCTGGCCGACGTGAGCGAGGGCAGGGCGTGGATCGTGTGGGAGTACGGCGACGCGCCGCTGCCTCCCGAGCACGGCGGTCCCGCCCGCCTCATCGTCCCCCATCTCTACTTCTGGAAGAGCGCCAAGTGGGTGGCGGGGCTGCGGCTCACCGACCGCGACGAGCCGGGCTTCTGGGAGCAGAACGGCTACCACCACCGGGGCGACCCGTGGGCAGAGGAGCGCTACCGCGGTGACTGAACCCTCGTACACCCCCGAGGCGGCGCCGTTCGTGCCGCCGACGGCGTTCGCCGTACCCGGCCGCATCGACGTGAGCAGTCGCTCGGCGGCCGTGTGGCAGCGGGCGACCGTCGTGGAGATCCGCCGCGAGACCCCGCTCGTCTCGACGTTCCGGCTGAAGGTGCCCGAGTGGGAGGGGCACGTTCCGGGACAGCACCTGATGCTGCGGCTGACCGCCGAGGACGGCTATGTCGCCCAGCGGCACTACTCGATCGCGTCCGCGCCCGACGGCAGCGGTGAGATCGAGCTGACCCTGGACCATGTGCCGGGCGGTGAGGTGTCGGGCCACCTGCACACCGTGGCGCGCGTCGGTGACACCGTCGAGGTGCGGGGGCCGCTGGCCGGCTTCTTCGCCTGGCCCGGCGACCGTCCCGCGCTGCTGCTCGGGGCCGGCTCGGGCGTGGTGCCGCTGATGTCGATGGTCCGCCACCGCCGCCTCGCGGGACTGGACGTGCCGCTGCGTCTGATCGTGTCGGCGCGCACTCCCGAGGACCTCATCTACGCGCACGAGTACGCCGACGAGACCACCGTCGTCCTGACCCGTTCCGAAGGCCGCCTGAACGCGGGGCACTTGGCCGGTCTCCTTGCCGCGGCCGGACGGCCCGAGGGCGGCTGGGAGGCATACATCTGCGGCTCCAACGGCTTCGCGGAGCACGCCTCGCGACTGCTGGTGAGCGGCGGCCAGCCGGTGGACCGGATCAGGATCGAACGCTTCGGCTGACGCCCCGGGACCTGCCCTCACCGAAAGAGGCGGATCTCCGTACTCCCGTGCAGGACTGCCGGACCGCGGGCCATAATCGCCTGATACATCGGATGTCTTTCTGACACTTTCGACTGGCGAGGCGAGGTCCCCATGGCTGTCACCGACGAGGCCATCGAGAAGATCAAAGGCATGATCGTCTCGGGTGCCCTGCGCCCCGGCGACCGGCTGCCCAAGGAGAGCGAACTCGCCGCCGAACTGGGCCTTTCGCGCAACTCCCTGCGCGAGGCGGTGCGCGCCCTGGCACTGATCCGCATCCTCGACGTGCGCCAGGGCGACGGCACGTACGTCACGAGCCTGGACCCCCAACTCCTCCTTGAGGCGCTGAGCTTCGTCGTCGACTTCCACCGCGACGACACGGTCCTGGAGTTCCTCGCCGTGCGCCGCATCCTGGAACCGGCCGCCACCGCGATGGCCTGCGCCCACATCTCCGACGGCGAACTGGACGTGCTGACCGAGCAGTTGGACGCGCTGGGCGACGCACCGTCCGTGGAGGAGCTGGTCGCCTGCGACCTGGAGTTCCACCGCGGCATCGTCCAGTCGTCCGGCAACTCCGTCCTGTGCTCCCTGCTGGATGGCCTGTCCGGACCCACCACGCGGGCCCGCGTCTGGCGCGGCCTGACCCAGGAGGACGCCGTCAGCCGCACACTGCACGAGCACCGGGCGATCCTCACCGCGCTGCGCGACCGCGACGCGGAGGCAGCCAGGTCGTGGGCGACGGTGCACATCGCGAGCGTCGAGCAGTGGCTGCGTTCGACGCTGTGAGATCACTCCGCTCCCCTGCGTGAAGGCGCCGCGCCACCCGGCGCGAAGCCGCCGTTTCCCGGCCCCGAGCGTGGGCAGTGATCACTGCATTCCCCGTGCAAGGGGGCTGCGGACGGACCCCGCCGACGCCGTAAGGTTGGGGGGTAAGCAAGGGAACGTCGAAAAGGAGGCCTGGGTGATCGAGCTCGAGGGGGTTCCCGAGCTGGTCGACCCGGTCATGGTGGCCGCGTTCGAGGGCTGGAACGACGCCGGCGACGCCGCCTCCGCCGCGGTCGCGCATCTCGACAAGGAGTGGAAGGGCGAGGTGTTCGCGGCGCTGGACGCCGAGGACTACTACGACTTCCAGGTCAACCGCCCGACGGTCTGGCTGGACGGCGGGGTGCGGAAGATCACGTGGCCCACGACCCGGCTCTCGGTGGTGCGCGTCGGCGGCGACAAGCCCCGCGACCTGGTTCTGGTCCGGGGCATCGAGCCGTCCATGCGCTGGCGGTCGTTCTGCAACGAGATCCTGGGCTTCGCGCACGAGCTGGGCGTCGAGCTGGTGGTGATCATGGGTGCGCTGCTCGGCGACACCCCGCACACCCGCCCGGTTCCGGTCAGCGGCGTGACCTCCGACCCGGACCTGGCGCGCACCATGGACCTGGAGGAGACCAAGTACGAGGGCCCGACCGGCATCGTCGGCATTCTCCAGGAGGCGTGCACGCACGCGGGCGTGCCCGCCGTCAGCCTCTGGGCGGCCGTTCCGCACTACGTGTCGCAGCCGCCCAACCCGAAGGCCACGCTGGCACTCCTCAACCGCCTGGAAGACCTGATCGGCCTGCGGATCCCGCTGGGCGAGCTGACCGAGGACGCGCGGGCCTGGCAGGTGGGCGTGGACCAGCTGGCGGCCGAGGACAGCGAGGTCGCGGAGTACGTCCAGTCGTTGGAGGAGGCCCGGGACACCGCGGAGCTCCCGGAGGCGTCGGGCGAGGCCATCGCCCGCGAGTTCGAGCGGTATCTGCGCCGCCGCGACGGGGGCGAGGGAGGGGCGTACCTGCGGGACACCCCGAGCGACCGCACCCGGCCCCCGAAGCCGAAGCCCACGCAGCGGCCCGGGCAGGGCACGGAGGGCGAGAGCGACAGCGACGACTCCGGCAGCCCGTCCGATTCGTCGGAGTCAGGCTCGTCGGAGTCCGATTCGTCGGACGACTGAGGCTTTCCTCCGCGTCTCCACCACATCGCGGCACATCGCGTCGAACGTCATGAAGGGGCGGCACCCGCACGGGTGCCGCCCCTTCATGACGTTCATGGCCGATTTGCACGGGGTTCCCTCTTCAACTTCTCTTCAAACTCTATTGCGCAAAAGTGGGGTGGACGGCTCGGTCTGCCCGTAGCAGGGTGTGCCCCGAAGACCTCGCCGAGCGCACAGCACGGCAGTACGGCAGCACGGCACCCGAAGGATGGAAGGGAGCGGTGAAGCGATGACCGAGCAGGCAGACCCGGCACGGGACCCAGGAGCGAGCGGGCCCGGCCCCGACGGAATGGGATTCACCTACCGAGGAGCCGAGCAGGAACTGATCGTCGTCGCCCGGCCCGAGGCCCGGCTCCGCGCCGGCGAGCAGGACGTCCGCTCGGCCTCCGGCGCCGACGTGTCGGCCCTGAACATGTTCCTGTCCGACGAACAGCTCACCCTGGAGCCCCTCTTCGGCAACGAAGAGCGGCTGCGGGCCGCCGCGCCCGCGGCGGCGGGCGAGGAGGACATGCCCGACCTGGCCCTCTTCTACCGCGTCCGCGGCGGCGAGGACCGGTCCGAGGAGCTGCGCTCGCGAATGGCGGCGCTGCCCGGCATCGACACGGCGTACGTCAAGCCGGGCGCCGTACCGGCCTCCATCGACCCCTCGCCGACCCGGCCGCAGGACCTCGACGAATCGGCCGGGCGCCGCAAGGAGGGCATGCCCGTCACGCCCGACTTCACCAGCCGCCAGGGGTACTTGGACCCGGCGCCCGAGGGCATCGGCGCACGCTGGGCGTGGCAGCGCCTGGGCGGCTCCGGCGAGGGCGTCACCGTCGTCGACGTGGAGGGCGCCTGGCAGCTGCGCCACGAGGACCTCGCCGCGAAGCTCGCGGGCGTCATCGTCGGCAGCCCCATCGAGGACCTGGCCTGGCGCAACCACGGCACCTCGGTGATCGGCGTCATCGGCGGCGACCGCAACAGCCTCGGCATCACCGGCATCGCGCCGGAGGCCGTGACGGCCCTCGCCTCGTTCCAGCCCCTCGGCACGGCGGCCACCATCCTCGCCGCGGCCGAGCGGCTGAACCGCGGTGACATCATCCTGCTCGAACTGCACCGCCCGGGGCCGAAGTTCGACTTCGAGGCGCGGGACGACCAGAAGGGCTACATCGCCATCGAATGGTGGCCCGACGACTACGCCGCGGTCCGGTACGCCACCGCGAAGGGCGTGCTCGTCGTGGGCGCGGCGGGCAACGGCGCCGAGTCCCTGGACGACGCGGTCTACGAGCGGCGCCCCGACGGCTTCCCGTCCTGGTGGCGCAACCCCTTCAACCCGGGCAACCGCTCCTCCGGCGCGGTAGTGGTCGGCGCGGGCGCGCCCCCGCCCGGCACCCACGGCCGCGACCACGGCCCCGACCGCTCGCGCCTGGCGTTCTCCAACTACGGCGCCCGCGTGGACGCGCAGGGCTGGGGCCGCGAGACCACCACGACCGGCGGCTCCTGGAACGAGCCCGGCGATCTGCAGGGCGGCGCGGAGGAGCTCGCCTGGTACACGGACACGTTCTCCGGCACGTCCTCCGCGTCACCGATCGTCGTCGGCGCCCTGGCCGCACTGCAGGGCATGCTGAAGGCGGCGGGCCGGCCCCCGATGGCCCCGGACCGGGCCCGCGAGGTGCTGCGCCGCACGGGTTCGCCGCAGCAGGACGCCCCGGGCAGGCCCGCCTCGCAGCGGATCGGCAACCGCCCCGACGTCAAGGCCGCGGTCACGCACCTGCTGCCGTCCGCGGTGGGTTCGGGGCAGGCCGAACGGTACTGGGACGAGCTCCTCCCGTATCCGCCGGAACTCCCCCCGAGGCTGCGGCTGTTCGTGGCCGGGGAGTGGCGCAACCTCGCCAACCCCTCCCCCGAGACGCGGCAGGCGGTGCACGCCGCCTTCGCGGGGGGCCGTCCGGACGTCCGCGTCTGGTTCTCGGACGACGAGATCGTCGGCCTGGTCATCACGGGCTGACCCGGAAGCGGCACGACAGCACGTCCGATCGATGAACATTCCCGCACTCCAGCACCGCTGAAGGACCACAACCATTGAGGGAAGGTGGCACACGCATGAGCACCACCCCGCAGATGAGTCAGTTGGGCCAGCAACAAGAGCGGCAGTACGGGCCCCAGCAGTACGACCAGCCGTTCGGCCAGCAGTACGGCCAGCAGCAGTCCGGCCAGCAGCAGAGCCCGACCACGGCCCCGCCGCAGCAGCAGTACCAGCAACAGCCCTTCGGCCAGCAGCAGTCCGGTCCCCAGCAGGGAATCCAGGGCCAGCAGAGCCAGCAGGGCATGCAGCAGGTGCCGCCGCAGCTGCGCCAGCAGCTCGGTCAGCTCGGCCGGCAGCAGCCGTTCCAGCACCTGCTCCAGCAGTTCGGCCAGGGCCAGGAGCAGATGTCCCAGGCGCAGCAGCCGCAGGGACAGATCCCGCAGGCGCAGGCGCCGGAGATCTCGACCCAGGCCATCCAGTCCAACGTCGCGACGGCGTTCTGGGACGTCGTCCAGCCGCTCCCGGGCCAGGCGTCCATCCTCTACCTGTACATCGCCAACGCCTGGCGTGCGTACATCGACCCCGGGCCCCAGAGCCACGACCAGGTCCAGGAGGCGTTCGCCTACGGACAGCAGGTGATCGGGTACTACGACGGCAACAACCCCGACTACCTGCTGGCCATCGTGATCACCAAGTGACCCGCGCGAGCGTCACGCGTCTCGCGTGACCGTACGGCGGCGCCGGGCGGAGACCTTCCCGCCCGGCGCCGCTCTCCTGTCTCCGACCGACTACCCGGCCGGCCGCGCGCAGGTGAACCGGGCCGCGGCCCAGTCGGCGTGGTCCCCGCTCCTGGAGCCGTTGGTGTCGGTCACCTTCAGCTGCACGTGCCGGGCGCCGCGCACGTCGACGTCGACCGGGACGGTCGCCGAGGCGCCCGTCACCTTCGGCGAGGTCCACAGCACCTTGCCGTCGGCCTCGACCGAGAAGGCCACCTCTCCGTAGCCGTTGATCTCGTCGTCGATGCCCGCGTCCGCGGTGAACTTCGAACAGCGGCCGCCCGGGTAGACCTCGATGACGGAGTCGGCGTGCGTGCCGATCCCCTTCTCGTACGTCGTCCCGGCGAGGGTCAGCGTCCGGCCGTCACCCGCGCCCGACTCGCCGTTGCTGCGGTCGCGTTCGGCGGGCCCGTAGCCGTTGGTGGACTTCAGCCACGTCATGTCGCTCGCCCAGGTGTCCTTGTCCGGCGCCTCGGGCATCACGCCGAGCGAGAACCGCCCGGTGGCGGTGCGTTCCTGGCCCGCCGAGCGGTAGCGGGCGCTCGCGGTGAGCGACAGGTCGCCGGGCTCGGCGTCCTTGGCCGGGGTGACGGCGAGTTCGACGCGGCGCGTGGCGCCCGCCGGGATCCGGCCGGCCTCGGCGGCGGTGACGGTCCAGCCCTTCGGCGCGTCGAGCGTGACGTCGACGCCGGTGGCGTCCTTCGTGCCCGCCGTGACGTCCACGGCGACCTTGCCGGGCGTGCCCGCGCCGAGCTCCTGGCCTGCCGGGACGCTGACCACGGCGTTCGCGCCAGGCACCGCGCCGCCGACGGCGCTGGTGTCGTCGAGCGTCAGCTCGAAGGAGCGGTCGGTGCGCAGGGCGGCCGTCTTCACCTTCACGACGCCGCCCCGGTCGTCCCGGTCGTAGAACCAGCCCTGCCGGGCGCTGTCGTACGCGCTGCGCGAGGCGAGCCGCGGCAGCCGGTGCCCGTCGAGCGCGACCCGGCTCGGCGCGTCGCCGGTGTGCAGCGTGAACGCGTAGGGCCGGCTGCTCTGCTTCCCCGTGAACTCTCCCCTGCTCGCGCCGACCCGCACGCTCACGTCACCCGCGCCGGAGCGCGGCGCCCGCACGTCCGCGCGCTGCGTCGCGTACTTTCCCCCGCGGTGCTGCCGGGTCACGCCGTCGTCCTCGTACAGCTCGAAGGAGGACCTGCCCTGCGGGTAGATGTCCCAGGCGAGCGGGGAGTCCGCCGTCCGGTCCTGGTAGGAGCGGATGCCGCCGGGCCACATCGGCACGCTGGCGCCGCCCTTGACGAAGAGGGGCAGCGTGTCGAGCGGCGCGCTGTATCCGTCGATCGTCGTCGGCCCCTGATAGGTCCGGCCGGTCCAGTAGTCGGTCCAGGTGCCCTTGGGCAGGTAGATGCCGTCGCGCGTGGCGGTGTCCTGGTAGACGGGCGCGACGAGGAAGTCCTCGCCGGTCAGGAACTCGTACTTGGCGGCGTCGGTCGCGGCCTTGGGGTCATGGGGGTACTCCAGGGCCAGCGGACGGACAGCGCCCACACCGGTCTCCGCCGCCTCGTGGGCGTACGAGTAGAGGTAGGGCAGCAGCGACTCGTGCAGCTTGAGGTACTTGCGGTTGATGGAGGTGTAGGGCTCCCCCTGCCGGAAGGGCTGCTTGTCGCTGGCGGCCCAGCCGTCCATCGTCATCGTGACGGGCAGGAACATCTTCCACTGCAGATCGCGTACGTACGTCTTGGGGCTGCCGCCGAAGATGCCGTCGACGTCACCGGTGGTGTACGCCATGCCGGACATGGTGGACCCGGCGTATGTCGGGATCTGCCAGCGGATGTACTCCCAGCTGCCGCTCTGGTCGCCCGACCACTGCACGCCGCAGCGCTGCGCGCCGGACCAGCTCTCGGGGGCCCAGGTGAAGCCGCGGGCGTCGCTGTTGTCCTCGATGCCGTGGTACGCGTCCTTGCAGCCGTCGAGCGCCTTCTTGTAGCCGTCGCCGACCCAGGCGACGTCGAGCTTGGCGACGCGCTGGCCCGCCCTGACCTGCTCGGCGATCTTGTCGAGCCCGTCCTCGGTCCACAGGCCCGTCTTCATCTTGCGCTCGGCGAGGCCCTTGGAGGTCTCGGAGAGGTTCTCGTAGCCGCAGCCGTAGCCGTCGTTGACGAGCATCCAGCCGTTGGGCATGTCGTGCTCGACGTAGCCGTCGGCGACCTTCAGGGAGTCCAGGGTGTGGCGCTCGCCGCGGTTGGCGTTGTGGAGGTAGCAGTCGGCGTCGCCGATCTCCATGCCGTAGACCGGCGGCATGAAGGGCTTCCCGGTGAGTTTCGTGTACTGCCCGATGACGTCCTTGGCCGCGTCGTCGCTGCGCCCCGCGAAGTAGTAGGCGTCGAAGCGCTGTTCCTTCGCGGTGGCGGTCACCGGCTCGGCGAAGTCGTAGGTGTTGGGGGCGTAGGTGTTGCGGAAGACGCCGTATCCGGCCGAAGAGAGGTAGAACGGGACGGAGTTGGGGTGGCCGCCGTCGTCCCATTCGTAGTCGACGCCGACCTCGACCTTCTTGCCGCGGTGCGAGGTGTTGCCGCGGCCGTTCTGCATTCCGGCGCCGTAGAACTGCTCGTCGGCGCCGCGCGCCAGGCTCTGCGTGGTGGCGTCCTTCGTCCAGGAAAGGCCCTTGGACTCGGCCCACACCCGGCTGCCGTCGGCGCGGTACAGGGCGAAGCGCAGCGGCGACTTGTAGGCGCGCAGCGTCACCTCGGCGGTGCTCAGCTCGTAACGGTCGCCCTTGTCCGCCCACTTGGTGCGCGGCGCCTTGCCCTGCGGCAGGACGATGTCCTTGCCCGTCGGGTCGGTGAACTTCCCGTCGGGCGCGAGTTCGAGCCGGAACGTCTCGGCCGACACGAAGCTGACGCGGGCCTCGGCCTCGCCCGCGGACAGGCGGTAGACGGGCCCCTCGTGGGCGAATCCGGTGACGTCGCCGACGGTGGTCGCGGGTTCGCCGGCGGCCTGCGCGGAACCGCTGCCGGGGCCCGCGAAGGCCGCGAGCAGGCCCAGGAGGGCGGCGGCCGCCACCGATCTGAAGCGCGTGGGAGATCTCATGGCGGAGGTCTAGCGCGTCAACGGGCCCCGGGGCCATGGACTTTGATGGGCCGCTCCTGGACTTCCGGAGCGGCCCATTCGGGTTCAAGCCCGTCCGGCGCTTGAGGACGAGCCCGAAGGGCGATGTACCTCAGCGAGGACGAGCGCTACAGGGCCACGCCAAGAAGCGCGTCCACGGCACGGGATACGACACCGGGCGCACCCTCGTCCGTACCGCCCTCGGCAGCCTGGCGCGCGGCCCACCGGTCGACGGCCGCGAGGGCCGACGGCGCGTCCAGGTCGTTCGCGAGCGCGTCGCGGATCTCCTCCACGAGCGCCTCCGCACCGGGCCCGTCGGGACGGGACACGGCCGCACGCCACCGGCCGAGCCGCTCGACGGCCTCCTCCAGAACCGCGTCCGTCCACTCCCAGTCCGCGCGGTAGTGGTGCGCGAGGAGGGAGAGGCGGATGGCGGCCGGGTCGACCCCGTCGCGCCGCAGCGCCGAGACGAAGACGAGGTTGCCCTTGGACTTGGACATCTTCGCGCCGTCGAGGGCGACCATGCCGGCGTGGACGTACGCCTTGGCGAAGGGGAACTCACCGGTCAGGGCCTGCGCGTGCGAGGCACCCATCTCGTGGTGCGGGAAGGCGAGGTCGGACCCGCCGCCCTGCACGTCGAAGCCCATGCCCAGGTGGTCGAGGGCGATGGCCACGCACTCGATGTGCCAGCCGGGGCGGCCGCGGCCGAGCGAGGCACCGTCCCAGCTCGGCTCGCCCTCACGGGCGGCCATCCACAGCATCGGGTCGAGCGGGTCCTTCTTGCCCGGGCGGTCCGGGTCGCCGCCGCGCTCGGCGGAGAGCAGCTTCATCGCGGCGGCGTCGAGGCCGGAGACCTCACCGAAGTGGGGGTCGGACTCGACGGAGAAGTAGACGTCGCCCTCCAGCTCATAGGCGGCGCCCATGTCCCGGAGGCGTTCGACGAGCGGCACGATGCCGGGTATCGACTCGACTGCTCCGATGTAGTGCTGCGGCGGGAGCAGTCGCAGGGCGGTCATGTCCTCGCGGAACAGGGCGGTCTCGCCCTCGGCGAGCTCGACCCAGTCCTTGCCGTCGCGGGTGGCGCGTTCCAGGAGCGGGTCGTCCACGTCGGTCACGTTCTGGACGTAGTGAACCTGCCGCTTGGTGTCGAGCCACACGCGCTGCACGAGGTCGAACGCGTTGTAGGTCGCCGCGTGTCCCATGTGGGTGGCGTCGTACGGAGTGATGCCGCAGACGTAGATACGGGCGACGGGACCGGGGGCAACGGTGACGAGGCCACCGGTCGCGGTGTCGTGGATCCGGAGGTCGCGGCCCTTGCCAGGAAGGGCGGGGACCTCAGAAGCGGGCCAGGCATGCATGCTCTGAGCCTAACCGGACGGGCCGTCCGTATACGAGTGGGGATCAACGAAACGGTGGCCGGTTCGTCACTCCCGCCGGGCCGGGCCGGGCGCGCGGGCCCCTGCGGGCTATACCGGCGGCCAGGGAATCGGCGGCCAGTCCCTCGTCGGTTGCGGGTGGCGCCCCGACCGCAGCAGCGCCGCGACCCGCCCGCGCAGCGCCTCGGTCTCCGCGGCGGTGATCAGCACGGCAAGGCGCTCGGCCAGCGCGGCCCCCTCCTTCAGGCCGTCCCGCAGGGTCTGCAGGACCTCGACGGCCTCGTCCGTCAGGGGGTCCCCCGCCCACCCCCACAGCAGGGTGCGCAGCTTGTTCTCGGCGTGGAAGGTGACTCCGTGGTCGATGCCGTAGAGGCGGCCGCCGGTGACCAGCAGATGGCCGCCCTTGCGGTCGCTGTTGTTGATCACCGCGTCGAGGACGGCGAGCCGCCGTAGCCGGACGTCGTCCGCGTGCACGAGGAGCGCCGTCCGTTCCTCGTCGACCTGCGCGAAACCGACCGCTTTCCACCCCTCGGCCGGTTCGTCGCCGTCGACCAGGGCGAGCAGTTCCGTCTCGTCCTGGTCCTCGATCCACAGCTGGCACATGCCTTCGCCGTGCGGCCCCTCCCGCAGCACGGTCGGCGGCACCAGGTCCCAGCCGGTGGCCAGCGACACCTCGTACGCGGCGACCTCGCGCTGGGCGAGCGTGCCGTCGGGGAAGTCCCACAGCGGGCGCTCCCCGGCGACCGGCTTGTAGACGCAGGCGGCCTCCTGGCCCTCGTACGCGAGCGTGCAGTAGAGCACCGCGTTCGAGGCCTCGCGGATCCGCCCGCGCACGGTCAGCTCCCCGTGGGTGAGGAGGGCGACGGGGTCGGCGCTCACGCGTCCCGCCGGTATCCGTTCTGGCGCGGGCATACGTGTCCTTCCGGGTCGAGCGGGAGGCTGCACAGCGGGCACGGCGGGCGGCCCGCGTTGACGACGTCGAGGGCGCGCTTGGCGAAGGCGCGGGCCTGCGTGCCGGTGAGCCGGACGCGGAGCATCGGCGGGCCGTTCTCCTCGTCCTGCAGGAGCCTTTCCTCAGCAGCGGCCAGGTCGTCGTCGGAGTCGGCGTCCAGCTCGACGAGCGCCTGCGCCTCGACGATCATCCGCTCCTCGTCGCCGTCCCAGGCGAGCGCCATCGTGCCGACACGGAACTCCTCCTCGACGGGTGAGGCGAGGGGCGCGCTGTCGGTGATCTCGGCGGGGACGACGGCCGGCACGGGGGCGCTGCCCCCGCTGCGGCGTACGACCTCGTCGAGGAGCTCCTCCATGCGCTCGGCCAACGCGGCCACCTGGGTCTTCTCCAGGGCGACGCTGGTCACCCTGACCCCCGCGGAGGCCTGCAGGAAGAAGGTACGACGTCCGGGGAGCCCGACCGTTCCCGCGACGAAACGCTCCGGCGGGTCGTAGAGGAACACCTGACGGGACACGTCCTGTCTCCATTGATCGACTGCAAATACGGCTGAACGGCTATGGACGGGCTGCGGGGGCAGCTTCGGCCCGCCTCACCCTACTGCGGGTGTCGATCACGGTGCGCCCACACCGCCTCCCACCGTGGCGTCGCCGCTCGGCGGCTCCTCGCGCGGCGCCAGCGAGGCGAAGTCACCGGTGTCCCCGAGCCGGACGAGGAAGGGGCGCAGCCGGGTGTAGCGGATGGCGGTCACGGAACAGGGCTCTACGGAGATGCGCTGGAAGAGGTCGAGGTGGAGCCCGATGGCCTCCGCGACAAGGGACTTGATGATGTCGCCGTGCGAGCACATCAGGTACACGGCGTCCTCGCCGTGTTCGCGCGCCACGCGCGCGTTCCACTCGCGGACCGCCTCGGCGGCCCGTGTCTGCATGGCCCGCATGGACTCGCCGCCGGGGAACGCGGCGGCGGACGGGTGCTGCTGGACGACCTCCATCAGCGGCTCGTCGGTGAGTTCCGCGAGCTTGCGGCCCGACCAGTCGCCGTAGTCGCACTCCCCGATGCGGTCCTCCGTGTGCGCCTGGAGGCCGGGGCGGGCGGCGAGCAGCGGCGCCACGGTCTCCTGGCAGCGCTGCAGGGGGCTCGTGACGACCTCGGCGAGGGGCAGCGCGCGGAGCCGTCCTGACAGCGCGGCGGCCTGCGCGGCGCCCCGCTCGTCGAGGGCCACACCGGGGGTCCACCCGGCGAGCAGGCCTGCGGTGTTGGCCGTGGAGCGTCCGTGCCGGACGAGGATCAGCGTGGGCATGCGGCTCAGCCTAAGCGGCCCAGGGGGTGCAGTACCGGGGTGGGCTGGGAAGAATGCGCGGTGTGATCGTCGACTGTGCCATCTACCGTGAGGGGCGCCGCACCGAGGGCCCCGAGGACTTCTCCGACGCCCTCGACCAGGCGAGGGCGTCGGGCGAGGCGTTCGTGTGGATCGGTCTGCACGAACCGACCGAGGAGGAGTTCGACAAGGTCAGCCAGGAGTTCGGGCTGCACCCGCTGGCCGTGGAGGACGCCCTCAAGGCCCACCAGCGGCCCAAGCTGGAGGTCTACGACGACTCGCTGTTCATGGTCCTCAAGCCGGTCGTGTACGAGCCGGACAGCGACACCGTGTCCTCCGGCGAGGTCATGATCTTCATGGGCGACTCGTTCGTGGTGACCGTCCGCCACGGCGAGGGTGCGCCGCTCGGTGTCGTGCGCCACCGCCTGGAGGCCGACCCGAACGTCCTCAAGCACGGCCCGACGAGTGTCCTGTACTCGATCGCCGACGCCTCCGTGGACCACTATCTGGAGGTCGCCGACGAGCTGCAGGCCGACCTGGAGGTCCTGGAGGCGGAGGTCTTCTCGCCGGAGGGCGGCAGCGGCTCCCGGAACACGGCGTCGCGGATCTACACCTTCAAGCGGCAGATCCTCGAGTTCCGCCGGGCGACAGGGCCGCTGGCCCTGCCCGTGGCACGCCTCTCCGGAGCGGGCCCCTTCGCCCCGTCCGTGCCGTTCGTGGACGAGACGGCGCAGCCCTTCTTCCGGGATGTCAACGACCACCTGACGCGCGTCAACGAGTCCGTGGAGGGCCTTGACCGGCTGGTGTCGGACATCCTGTCCGCGCACCTGGCGCAGATGAGCGTGCGGCAGAACGACGACATGCGGAAGATCTCGGCGTGGGCGGCGATGGCCGCGGTCCCCACGATGATCGCGGGCATCTACGGCATGAACTTCGACCACATGCCCGAGCTGCACTGGGCGTGGACGTACCCGGCCGTGATCCTTGTGATGGTCGCCCTGGAGGTCGTCCTGTACCGGATGTTCAAGCGGCGCGGCTGGCTGTAGCGCCCCGCCCCGGTGTCAGGCGAACTCGGGGGCCGGCGTCGCGGTACCGCCCAGAGCGTCGCGCCGTTCGGGCATCTTCAGGGAGACCATCCGCCGCCAGCCGCCGGCCCGCTCGTAGCCGTACACGGCGTGGATGCCCGCGGCGAGCAGCTGCCGCTTGGCGTGGGGCCAGCCGAGGACGCGCCCCATCCGGTCCATCACGGCGAGGCTCACGTCGCGGTAGATCCGGATCTCGGCGAGCGCGCACTCGCGCAGGGTGTGCTGGATGGCGCGGCCGTACCCGGCGTACGCGAACCGCAGCAACTCCTCGTGGCAGTACGCCAGGTGGTTGTCCTCGTCGTGGGAGATCATCCGCACCGCCCGGCCGATGTCCGGGTGGTCGGCGAAGTACTTGAGGAGCAGCCGCATCTGCTCGGACGCGCGCTGCTCGGTGACTCTGCTGTGCGAGAGATACGTGACGATGTCCCGCACGGTGAGCGGCTCGTCGGCCTTCAGCCGGTGGTGCGCGAGGCCGATGCCGTGCTTCTCCAGGAGCATCGTGTAGTCGGTGTCGTACGGGACGTCGACGGGCCGCAGGCCGCGCTTCTTCATGAGCGCTTCGAAGATCCTGCCGTGTTTGTCCTCGTCGGCGCCGTGCCGGGCGATCTTGGGGGCGAGGGCGCGCTCGCCCGCCGGGACGAGGGCGGCGATGCGGCCGTTCTCCCAGCCGCCCTGGGCCTCGCCGGCGGCGGCGATGGAGCAGAAGAGCCGGAACGACTCGTCGTTGTCGAGGATCTCCCCGAAGACGCCTCTGGCCGACAGCTTCACTGGACCTCCATGCCCTGTGCGCGAACCTCCGCAGACTTACTCAAATGCGAGGTTCCCCATCGGGCAACAGCTGTACGGACCCACTCCGCCGAACGGAGGACATGCCGCCGCCACCGGGCCGTAACCGCGGGCCCTGTGGTGCGTTGTTCCCCGTGACGGCCGTGGCGGGGAAGACCCCCCGAGCCCCCACCACGGCCGCGGACTTCTCCTCCTGCCCCCCAGCCTCGTCAGAAGGTTTTCAGGCGAGACCGGCGCGCTCCAGGGCCTCGGTACCGGCGCGCAGCGCGGTGAGCCGCTCCTCCAGAGTGAAGCCCGCGGGGGCCAGCGTGAGCGTGGTGACACCGGCCGCGGCGTAGGCCTGCATCCGGTCGGCGATCCGGTCCACGGAACCGAGCAGCGTGGTCGAGTCGATCAGCTGCCGCGGTACGGCGGCGGCCGCTGCGTCCTTGTCGCCGCCCAGATACTTGTCCTGGATCTCGGCGGCCTCCTTCTCGTACCCCATGCGCTGCGCGAGCTGGTTGTAGAAGTTCTGCTTGCGGCTGCCCATGCCGCCCACGTACAGCGCGGTGTACGGCCGGAACATGTCGGCGAGCGCGTCCACCTGCGCGTCCTCGCCGACGGCCAGCGGCAGGGTCGGGACGATGTCGAAGCCCTCCATCGTCTTGCCGGCCTTCTCGCGCCCGGCGCGCAGGTGCCGCACCGCGGTGTCCTCCAGGTGCTCGGCGGCCGGGAAGATCAGCAGGGCGCCGTCGGCGATCTCGCCGGTCTGCTCCAGGTTCCTGGGGCCGATCGCGGCGACGTACAACGGGATGTGCTCGCGCTGCGGGTGGACGGTCAGCTTGATGGGCTTGCCGGGGCCGCCGGGCAGCGGCAGCGTCCAGTGCTCGCCCTCGTAGGACAGGCGCTCACGGGTCATGGCCTTGCGGACGATCTCGACGTACTCCCGCGTGCGGGCCAGCGGCTTGTCGAACTTGACGCCGTACCAGCCCTCGGAGACCTGGGGACCCGAGACGCCGAGGCCCAGACGGAAGCGGCCGCCGGAGAGCGAGTCGAGGGTGGCGGCCGTCATGGCGGTCATCGCGGGCTGCCTGGCCGGGATCTGGAAGATCGCGGATCCGATGTCGATACGTTCGGTCTGCGCCGCCACCCAGGACAGCACCGTCGCGGCGTCCGAGCCGTACGCCTCGGCGGCCCAGCAGACCGCATAGCCCAGCTTGTCGGCCTCCTTGGCGACGGCGAGATTGTCCGCGTCCATCCCGGCGCCCCAGTAGCCGAGGTTGATCCCGAGCTGCATGACCGATCCCCTTACCTCTGTACTCATGAGTAACGTCCCTGTGCCGGGGACTGTAGCGCGCGGTGCGCGATCCGTCAGTGGTGCAGGGGACGGGTGGCCCGGTTCTCCACAATCCCTGGTTTGTCCACAGGCCCGCCCGCCGCGGGGGCCCGGCCAGTAATCTCAGCGCCCATGGAGCAGAGGCATCTCGGCCGGACCGGCCTGCGCGTGTCCCGCATCGGACTCGGCACCCTCACCTGGGGACACACCGAGGAGAACGACGCCGCCGAGCTGTTGAAGGTGTTCTGGGAGGCGGGCGGCACCCTCGTCGACACGGCTGACGTGTACGGCGACGGGGAGGCCGAGTACCTGCTCGGGCGCCTGATCGAGCGGCTGGTGCCCCGGCGCGACCTGGTCATCGCGACCAAGGCGGGCAGCGTGCCGGACCCCGGGCGGCGCTTCGACGGCTCCCGGGGCCATCTGCTCGCCGCGCTCGACGCCTCACTCGTCCGCCTCGGTACGGACCACGTGGACCTGTGGCAGGTGCACGCCTTCGACCCGGCCACGCCCCTCGAAGAGACCCTGCAGGCCCTCGACATAGCCGTCAGCAGCGGGCGGGCCCGCTATGCGGGAGTCTCCAACTTCTGCGGCTGGCAGCTCGCCAAGGCCGCCACCTGGCAGCTCGCCCAGCCGGGCACCCGCACCCGCCTGGCCAGTACGCAGATGGAGTACTCCCTGCTGCAGCGCGGCGTCGAACGGGAGGTGCTGCCCGCCGCCGTCGACCTGGGCGTGGGACTGCTGCCCTCCTCGCCGCTCGGCCGCGGCGTGCTCACCGGGAAGTACCGGCACGCCACCCCCGCAGACTCGCGCGGCGGCTCCGACCAGCTGGCGCCCTTCGTCGCGCCCTACCTCGACGACGCCGCGAACCGCATCGTCGACGCCCTCGCGACGGCCGCCGACGGGCTCGCGGCCACCCCGCTCCAGGTCGCCCTTGCCTGGGTGCGGGACCGCCCCGGAGTGACGGCCCCCCTCGTCGGCGCGCGCAACGCGCAGCAGCTCACGGCCGCATTGTCAGTGGAGACCCTTAGTCTTCCTGACGAGATCTGCCAGGCGCTCGACGATGTGTCGGCGCCCGTGCACCGCTATCCCGATCACGACTGGAGCACGCTGTGAGTACGGAACCCGCCGCCGCGGAGGACCCCGGGGCCGCTGCCGCGGAACAGACGGAGTCGCCCGGCGCGCAGGACGCCGCGCCGGAGGCACCGGAGGGTGGTGCCGCTGCCGAGGGCACCGGCGAGGGCACGGACGCGGGCGAGACCAAGGGCGAGAGCACCGAGCTGTCCGAGACCGAGGCCGAGATCGCCGCACAGCGGGAGCTGCGGGAGCGCATCGAGCAGCGGAAGGCGTCGAAGGAAGGGCCGATCGCGGCCGGGACGAAGCTGAGCGGCACCGCCGCCGACCTGCTCGCCGCCGTGCGCGCCGTGGAGAGCGGCGAGAAGCCCGTCGCGAGCGCCTTCCGGGAGCCGGCGCCCGCACCGCGCAGGACCGCGCCGTCCCACGCCCCCGAGCCGGTGCGCCCGCAGCAGCCCGCGGCGGTGCAGGCACCCGGGGCGCAGACCCTCGAAGCGGTCGGCGCCGTGCTGGCCGAGGGCGGCGCACCGGCCGCGCTCGCCGAGCCGACGGCCACCGCGCTCGGCGACGGCGCCGAGGAACAACTGCGCGCGGACCCCTGGCAGTTGCTGCGCGTCGCGGGCGTGCGGCCCGAGCAGGCCGACGGGTTCGCGCGGGCCCTGCTCGGCCCGGAGTGCGGACCCGACGACGAGCGCAGGGGCCGCGCGGTCACCGTATGGCTCCTGGAACAGGCCGCCCTCGCAGGGCACACCGCGCTCGACGCCGCCGCGCTGAGCGCCGCCCTCGGGCAGCGCGCGGTGCCGGATCCGGACGCGGCCGTGCAGAGCGCGATCGCCGAGGGGGACGCCCTGGTCTTCCAGGACGCCGTCGAAGGCGCGGAGGTGCCCGTCCAGCGCTCCGACGAAGGCGCCCGGGAGGGCGAGGGGGACGCGGCCGACGAGCCCGAGCGCCCGGTCCGGATCCTGATCGGTCTAGAGCGGTACGCACTCGCGGAGGAGAGCCTCGCCGACGGCCTCGCCCGGGTGATCAACTCGCGGCCCAAGGAGGAAGGGCCGGACTCGGCGGCCGACGGCTGGGAGGCCGCCGCCGCGCGGGCGTCGGGGTCCACGGCCGAGCTGATCCGCGCCGTCGCGGGCCACGGCCTCGTGCTCCACTCCGGCGGCGAGGAGGCCCGCGCCGAGCCCGCCGCCCTCGTCGCCGCGGCATCGGCACTGGGCCTGCGGGTCTGTGCCGCCGCCCACAGCGCCGACGGACGCCGCCGCCTCACGCGGGCGGCCGGCGGCGCGGACGGCGCCACGGAGGACGGCACCGCGGTGACCGTGGCGGGCCTGCTGTCCGGGGCCGAGGGCCCCGGGCGCGACGCGGACGGCGCGCTCGCCCTCGACCTCCTGGTCGTCCTGGACGCGCCGCAGCTGGACGTGGAGAGCGCGGCGATGCTCGTCGAGTCCCTGCCGGACGGCGTCCGCCTGGTGCTCAGCGGCGACCCCGGCGTGCTGTGGTCCGCGGGCCCCGGCCGGGTCTTCGCCGATCTCGTCGCCGCACGCTGCTGCCCGCAGATCGTCTCGCGCACCCCGGACCCGGGCCCCATCGGGGAGCTGACGTCCGGCATCGGCATCGGCGAGCTGAACCAGGTCGAGGCGCCCGGCAAGGAGGTCGTCCTCGTCCCGGTGCGCGACGCCGCCGAGGCGATCCACCGCACCGTGCAGCTCGTCGCCGACTCGGTGCCGCGGGCGATCGGGGTGCCCGCCGAGCAGACCCAGGTCATCACGCCGGGACACGGCGGTGCGGCGGGCACCCGCGCGCTCAACACCGCGCTGAAGGAACGGCTGAATCCGGGCCCCGGCCGGTTCGGCGGGTTCGACCCCGCCGACCGGGTCGCCCACGCCCCGGCCGCGGGCCGCACGACGCTCGGCCGTGTGGTGCGCGCCGACGCGGAGGGACTGCACCTGGAGTGCGACGGCGCCCCCGTCGTCGTACCCAAGGAACGGGTCGAGCGGGAGGTGCGGCACGCGTGGGCGCTCACCGCGCACCAGGCGGCGGGGCTGCGCTGGCCCGCGGTGGTCGTGGTGCTGCCGGGCGACGCGGCGCAGGCGCTGACCCGGCCGTGGGTCTATACGGCGTTCACCCGCGGGGAGCGGCATCTGTCGGTCGTGCAGGGCGTGGAGCAGGCGCTGCCGCGCGCGGTGGCGGAGCGCCTCTGGAAGGACCGTACGACGCGCCTGCAGACGCTGCTGCGCCCGCAGGTGCCGGCGGCGACGGGCTGAGAGCCTGTCGTGAGTGCGCTCGCCGCCCCGAAGGAGCGGCGAGCGCGGGAACGGCGAGCGCAGGAGCCGTGTGGAGTCGGCGGCGTGTGGCGCAGCGGCGTGTGGTGTCGGCGGCGTGCGGGCAGCCCTCAGCGGCCGGCTCTGCGGACACGCCCCTCTCCGTTCACCTCGCCCGCTCGGTGCGCGTCGCCGATGCCCCGGGCGTCGGCGGCGTCGACGTCGTCGGAGTCCAGGTCGGAGTCGACGTCGATCTCGTCGAGGGGCACCGCCTCGTCGAGGGGCACCGCCACATCCGGGTCGATGTCGACGTCCGTGTCGAGGCCGTCCAGTGCGTCGTCATCCAGTTCGTCGTCGAAGACCACGCTGACGTCGAACCGGCACACCACCCGGTGCGGGTCCGCCTGGTCGAAGGGGGCGTCGAGCCACTCCCCCGGCTCGGCGGGGGTGTCGACCGCGGTGACCCAGAGCGTGGAATCGCCCTCCTCCAGGCCGAACTCCTTGTGCCGGGAGGAGATTTCGTCCGGTTCGAACTCTCCGAAGAGGACGCCGAGCGCGCTGTGCACGGTGTCGGCCGAGCCGCCGGTGCCCCTCCCGCCGCTGTCGAGGTCGGCGACCCGCTGGGCCTGGACGATCAGCCGCTGCGGCTCCGCCACGGTGTAGTCGCGGCGGATCAGCACGCTCAGCGCGCTCGCCTCCTCCGGGCCCTGGTACGGCGGCAGTGCCTCCTCCGTGCCGGGAATCTCGAAGGGGGTGACCTCGTCGTAGCGGTCGTAGAGGAGTTCGTCGTACTCCTCGGCCGCGGCGGCCAGTTCGTTGAACGCTTCGTAGACGGCAGGGTCATCCTCGCCCGACCTGCGTTCGACCGCGGCCAGGTGGCGGTCGAGCGCGGTCTTGACCGCCTCGGCGGCGGCGCGTACCTCGGCAGCGGTGGGCTGCGCAGCATCAGACATAGTGCAGACGCTATCCGTACCGGGCCCATGCCCGCACAATAGATGCGATGCCGGAATACGAATTTGTCGACGTGTATGTACCGCGCGGGGTCACCCGCAAGGAAGCCACACGCCTGCTGACGGACCACGCTGAGTACGGACACTGGGAGTTGGACCGCCTGAGACTGCACCCCGACGGCAGTCGCAGGGTGCGGCTGAAACGGAGGATCATCCGCCAGGTACAGGCCACCTGGTGACCCCCGCACGGTGCCGTGCGGCGGGCCGGGAACGGGAAACGGAGCGGGCCCCGCGACGGCGGGGCCCGCTCCGTTCGGCATGCTCGGACGCTGCGGGTCAGGCGTTCGCCCGGGCCCTCCGGTAGAGCACGGTGCCCGCGAGCAGCGCGCCCGCGCCCACCGGCAGCGCGAGACCGAGCGGCAGCTCGCTGCCCGTCGACGCCAGCTGCGCGGTCCCCTCCGACGGGGCGAGCCGCGAGATCGCTTCCGGCGGCACGAGCCGCGAGATGCCCTCGGACGGCGTCAGCTGCTGCGTGCCCGGGTGGTTCGGGATGACGCGGTCCTCAGCGCCGCCCGGCCGGCCCGGGGTGTGCGGCTTGCCGGGGTGACCAGGCTCACCCGGTTCACCGGGTTTGCCCGGATGCCCCGGCTCGCCCGGGTGTCCCGGATGCCCCGGCTCGCCCGGATGCCCCGGGTGTCCCGGCTCGCCCGGGTGCCCGGGGCCCGTCGGAGGCTTCTCGCCGCCCGGCGGGGTGACCGTGGAGCCGGATTCGTTGGCGCATTCGTTGCCCACGGCGGTGTTGCCGAGGCCGCCGATGGTGACGCTGTTGCCGCAGACGTTCACCGGGGCGTCGACCGGCAACTGCACGTTGTTGCCGGACCCGACACCGGGCGAGTCGCTGCTGTGTCCGCCCGCCTTGGCCCCGCCGCCGGACGGCTTGTGCGAACCGCCGCCTCCGCGGGAGGGGTTGGCACAGTGGTTGCCCGACGCCGGGTTGAGGACCCCGACCACGTTGACGGTGTTGCCGCACACATTGACCGGAGCGTCAACGGGAAGCTGGACGGAGTTGCCCGACAGCACGCCGGGTGAGTCCGAACTGCTGCCGTTGGCCCCCGAGTCCGCGTGTGCGTAACCCCCGGTCGCGGCGAGAACGCCGGTCGCGGCCGCCACGGTGATCAGGCCTTTGCGCGTGACCTGTCGCATAGCTGATTCCTGCCTTTTGCCTGCTGGAATACGTCCGGACGTGCTCGCCCGGACGTGGAATGCCCGTCGGCCCCGGAGCGCATGGCGCGCACTCCGGGGCCGACGGACTCAGACCCTCAAGGGGTGAGGCACAACGACGTCACTTGTTGATGCAGGTGTTGCCGAAGGCGGGGTTCAGCAGCCCGATCACGGAGACCGTGTTGCCGCAGGCGTTCACCGGCACGTGGACGGGAACCTGGATAACGTTGCCCGAGACGACGCCGGGCGACTTCACGGCGGCACCCTGGGCACCGGCGTCGGCAGCGGCAACGCCCGCACCGGCGAGCACGAGACCACCGGTGGCAGCCACAGCGGCGACGATCTTCTTGATCATTATTCCTCCTTGTTGGCAATGCAGTCCCAGCCGCGGACTGCACCACCTGTAACGAGGAGGAAGTAGTGGGGCTACGAGCCTATGGTCCCTTTCACTCTTTTCAGTCAAGTACGTACGCGCTGACGATTATTGGAGAGTCGTTTCAGCACGCAAAGCGGCCGATCCCGGAAGGTTTCGGCCGCATTCCGTCAAGAAGCGTCGATGAACCGGTCGAGCACCCGGACGCCGAACTTCAGGCCGTCGACCGGCACCCGCTCGTCGACACCGTGGAACATGCCCGCGAAGTCCAGCTCCGGCGGCAGCTTCAGCGGCGCGAAGCCGAAGCCGCGGATGCCGAGGTCATCGAAGGACTTGGCGTCCGTGCCGGCCGAGAGCATGTACGGCACGGCGCGGGCGATCGGGTCCTCGGCCCGCAGGGCGGTCTGCATGGCGTCGACGAGCGCGCCGTCGAAGGTGGTCTCCAGAGCCTTGTCGGCATGCACGTCCTCGCGCTTGACCCGCGGACCGAGGATCCGGTCCAGATCGGCGAGGAACTCCTCCTCGTACCCCGGCAGGTAGCGGCCGTCGACGTGCGCGGTGGCCTGGCCGGGGATCACGTTCACCTTGTACCCGGCGCCCAGTTGCGTCGGGTTCGCGGTGTTCTGCAGGGAGGCGCCGATGAGCTTGGCGATGCCGCCGAGCTTGGCGAGCGTCTCGTCCATGTTCTCCGGGTCGAGCTCGGTGCCGAGGGCGTCGCCGAGCTCGTCGAGGAAGTGCCGCAGCGTCTTGGTGACCCGCACCGGGAACTTGTGCCGGCCCAGGCGCCCGACGGCCTCGGACAGCTCGGTGATCGCGTTGTCCTTGTGGATCATCGATCCGTGACCGGCGGTGCCGTCCACGGTGAGCTTCATCCAGTGCATGCCCTTCTGGGCCGTCTCGACGAGGTAGAGGCGCAGGTTCTCGTTGACCGTGAAGGAGAAGCCGCCGACCTCGCTGATCGCCTCCGTACACCCCTCGAAAAGACCGGGGTGGTTGTCGACGAGGTGCCGCGCGCCGTACGTACCGCCCGCCTCCTCGTCCGCGAGGAAGGCCAGGACGATGTCCCGGGGCGGCTTGCGGCCGCTGCGCATCCGCTCGCGGACGACCGCGAGGGTCATCGCGTCCATGTCCTTCATGTCGACGGCGCCCCGGCCCCACACGCAGCCGTCCGCGATCTCCCCGGAGAAGGGGTGGTGCGTCCAGTCCGCGGCATTGGCGGGCACGACGTCCGTGTGGCCGTGGATGAGGAGGGCGGGCCGCGACGGGTCCTCGCCCTCGATCCGGGCGACCGTGGAGGCCCTGCCGGGGTGCGACTCGAAGATCTTCGGTTCGAGACCCACCTCGGCGAGCTTCTCGGCCACGTACTCGGCGGCCTTGCGCTCCCCCGGGCCCGAGTGGTCGCCGTAGTTGCTCGTATCGATCTGGATCAGTTCGCGACAGAGGTCGACGACCTCGTCCTCACCGGTGACGGCCTTGCCCGTGCTGGACCCGCTCACGCTGGTTCCTCCCGCATTCGCTGCTGGTGGTCCCCTTCATCCTCTCTCTCCGGGGCTCCGCGCCCAAGGGCGGGCGGGGGTCGTCATCAGCCGTTCACGGGAGACCAGTGGGGTGATCGAGTACCCCTGGGAGCCTGGTAATGTTCTCTGTGTCGCCGCGGGAAACGCCCCGCGAAGACAGACACCTTGTCCGGGTGGCGGAATGGCAGACGCGCTAGCTTGAGGTGCTAGTGCCCTTTATCGGGCGTGGGGGTTCAAGTCCCCCCTCGGACACCAGCTGAGACCCCACTTCATGTGGGGTTTTTTGCTTTTCTGGGCTGTGGCGTGACCAACCACGTGACCAATGGCCCAGCGAGTCCGACTCCCAGGCAGGCCCCGGTCCGCGTCACCGGGGCCCGCTGGAAGATCGAGGAGGCCTTCCAGGTGCGGCCCGAGAAACTCCTCAGGCCGCCGTCAGCGCCGCCAGGGCGCGGTCCATCGCGGCGTTGAACTCTTCCGGCGTCAGCGGCAGCCGGGACTTGACGTCCCGACTCCACTGGTCGGCGAGGACCTCGGCGGATCCCGCCTCGACACCGTCGAGTGCCGCGTCGGCCAGGTCCGACGGCGCGATCTTGTCCACGGGCCAGCCCGCAGCCATGTCGGTGTCGGCCAGGCCCAGGTGCACCGCTGTCACGAGCGTGCCCTGCTCGGCGAGCTCCAGGCGGACGCCGTTGGTCATGGCCCAGGCGGCGGCCTTGGTCAGGTGGTAGGCGTTGGCGCCCTTGCCCCCGAACCACGACATGGCGGAGAGCACGTTGACGATCGCGCCCCCGCCGTTCCTGGCGAGCACCGGCGCGAACTCCCGGATCATTCCCAGGTGGCCGAACACGTTGGTCTCCAGCTCGTGCCGCACCGCGTCCAGCGAACCGGTGACCAGGTCGGTCCCCGTCTGGATGCCCGCGTTGTTGATGAGCAGCGAGACGTCCGGGGCGGCCTCGGCGGCGGCCCGCACGGCTGCGGGATCGGCGATGTCGAGGGGCAGCACCTCGACCCCGGGCAGGTCCACGGTCTCCGGCCGGCGGGCCGTCGCGTAGACCTTGCGGGCGCCCCGTTCGAGCAGGCGCTGGACGAAGGCGCGGCCCAGGCCGCGGTTGGCTCCGGTGACAAGGACAACTGAGTTGTTGATATCCATGCCCGTACGCTAAAACCTGACGTTGACGTCAGAGGCAAGCGTTGGTCATCCGGGCCGGGGCGAGAGGAAACACCATGACCGTCACAGAGGCCGCGGCCGAGCGGCTGATCCGCATCGGCGAGGTGGCACGGGGTGCCGGTGTCTCGGTACGCGCCGTGCGCTACTACGAGCAGCAGGGGCTACTCATCGCGGAGCGCAGCCCGTCCGGCCAGCGCCTCTACCGACAGGACGCCATCGCCCTGATCCGCTTCTTCCAGCAGATGTTCGCCGCCGGCCTGACCAGCCGAAGGATCACGGAACTCCTTCCGTGCTGGGACTCCGGGCACACCGACGCCGAGCAACGAGCCATGCTGCGCGCCGAGCGCGACCGGATCCAGGCCAAGGTCGACGACCTGCAGGCTGCCCTGGACCGCCTCGACGAGGTCATCGCGCTCACGGACACGCACCCGTAGGCGCGGTCGGCCGGACGTCGCACCAGCGATCCACGTCACTTCTGTGTCCGGCTGTTGAGTGATCCGGTGCCTCGTATACCGCAGGAGTACCGCAGGAGCGAGCGGGCCATCGTCGTGTGCTCCCTCTCATCAGGTGTGGGCAGGAGTCGGTGAGGGCGGTGGTCCGCACGGCTGCCTCATCGGGCAGGCAAGGTCTGGTGCGGCATGGTTGGGAGAACACGTCACCAGAGCTACGGACAGAAACGCGGGCCTCTCCAGGTAGAAACCGCGGGACACGTCTCCACCCCACCCCAGCCGTTCGGCAGCGGAGTTGCCCAGCAGCGCCAGCCGCGTACTGTCGCGGTCCGACTCGGAAGCGAACCGAGGTGCGTACTCGGCAAGCCGTGCCCCGAGCCATTCCGCCGCTTCCTTCGGCTCCTCCCAGGTGCCCCGAATCA
Organism: Streptomyces sp. NPDC058308; assembly: GCF_042880275.1. Lineage (NCBI taxonomy): Bacteria > Bacillati > Actinomycetota > Actinomycetes > Kitasatosporales > Streptomycetaceae > Streptomyces > Streptomyces sp. NPDC058308. The sequence goes on along the minus strand of NZ_JBHVZA010000012.1, from coordinate 193,154 downwards.
GCTTCTCTGGCTTGGTCAGCCAGTAGGCCGTTTCGAGCGGCGGGAGGTCCACGACGGGGAACTCCGCCTTCACTTCCCTGTGCCGCTGGATCAGTTCCGGCTTACCATCCGCCGGAGGCGGGTCAGGGTACGGAGGCCGTCTCAGTGCCTCATCATCGAACCGTTGCTTGGAGCCGGTCCACAGGTAGCCGTGGTGGTGCAACTGTCGTCCCGTTCAGTGCAGGAAGAAGAGGGGCGCCCACCGGCCCTGCCTCCCGAGGGTGAGCCAGGGCCGGGGGCCGGAATGGCCGTCAGGCAGACAGGCCGAAGCGGGCCGGGTCGATACCGGCCGCGTCCAGTTCCTCGGTGGTGAAGCGCAACGGCTCCGCACCGGGCCGCTTGCTGTCGCCCAACGCCCACGCGTCGGGGCCGATCTTCGCGAGGGTCGCGCAGGACTCGCCGTCCGGATGTGTGTTGCCCCCGCACGCCTTGAGGAACGTGGCGCCGTCGAGGGGCAGGCTGTACAGGTCGGTTCCAGGCATGGGTGTGCCTTCCTGTGAGGTCGATGCTGGAGGGGCAGACTCAGAGCCGGTACTGATCCGGCTTCGACACGTACACAACGCCCGGGCCAAGAGCCGTCACGCTCTCCCGGAAGATCTCGTGCAGCATCGACCGGGAGTTGTCGCGCATCGCTTTGGCCAGGTTGTCGGCCAGTAAGGCGGCCTCAGACGGAAGCAGGACCATTTCTGTATCTGCCATATGCCGACCGTTCTTCGTCAGCCACACGGGGACACGAATGTTCCCGTCATCATCCCGGTATGCCGGACGGCTCGGGATGGGGTCCATCCGCCAACCCTGAGGGGCCTTCTGGCTCTGGTTCTTCGGTTTGGTCGGCATAGGTACATCCTCGGACCGCAGGAGAGGGACCTCTAGCCTTATTCGCGTTGTCGGGTAAAGATCATGAGCGGAAGCAGCGAGCCCATTCGGACAGTCGTTCTCTGGCTTCCTCGCCGAAGACGGCGCATGCCTCGTAGGCGGCAAACTCATTCAGGTATGCCGAGACATCGCGATGGTCGCGGAACACCATTGCCCCGGTGGAAGTCTCTACGGTCGCTATCCGAGAGTCGTAGACCGTGAATGTGTTGAGTGGAGCATTCGACATGTGCCCACCCAGGGGAATCACGCCTAGGTGCACGTTCGGCAGGAGACTGACGGATACGAGTCGGTCAACCTGCATAGCCATTGCTGACGCAGGAAGATAAGGCCACCTAGCGGCCTGCTCGGTCAGAACGAACGTGAAGCGTTTCGACGTGTCGCGCAGGACAGCCTGCCGTTCGAGCTTCTTCCCGATGGCTTTGCTGTGGTCGCCGGGGACGGCGGCAAGGCTCGCCCTCACGTATTCAGGTGTGGCCAGTAGGCCCGTGACCATGGACAGCAGGAAGTACCGGAACTCGGTCGATGACTGCTCGAATCCTGCTAGCTCGTTCTGCTTCTTCTCCAGGCCCGTACGGCGCTGCGACCACACGTCTTGCCACTCTGTGTTGGCGGTGCGGGCAAGGGACGACACCTGCGCCACCATGTCGGCCGGAGCGTCCAGGGCTCGGAGAACGAGCTCCACGTCGACAAGGGACGGGGTCAGCTTCCCGCCCTCAATGTTGCTGATCTTTGTCTGAGACATATTCGTACGCTTAGCGAGCCAGACCTGAGTGCGTCCAGCTCGCTTGCGTAGTGTCTTCAGAGTCTCCGCTAGGTCAGCCTTCGACTGGCCTAGCTCCTGCGGCTCAAACGTCAAGGCCCTTCACGTACTCCTCAAAGGGCACCGACTCGGCCAATGCGATTCGCTGGTATTCCACGTAAGGGCTCACGCTGCCCTCGCACACTTCCCGATTGATCTGAGTTCCGTCCGCCTCATAGTTCATGAGGACGACCTCTTGCCGATCGAACATCCAGAAGTCCTGGACGCCCTCCAAAGGATTTGGCCGGTCGGTGACATCCATGATCCGGATGTCCTCACCGGCCCACACATGCGGCCGGTAGTACATGAACTCATAGCGAAGGTAGTCCGAGAGTGGACGGGTCACGATATGCACGCGCCCCTTGCTCTTACCCTCGCGTCGTACCCGCTTCAGATCCTCGGTGTACTCATTCGAGTGGGTACGAGGATCGATGCGTTCCCCGGCTTGAAAAGCCCTGATCCCCTCGGCCTCCTGTGGGACGTTGTACGCAGGCAGCGTTTCGAGCCGCCATGCCTCGCTCCGGAAGTCGCGGAACTTGGCCGCCCAAGCGTCACCATCCAAGAGCACGGAAAGCCTCCCTAAGAACGTGCTCGGGAATCTCCACCAGGCCCTCGCCGTCAGGCGGCGTGAAGGCGTCGGACGCATCGCCCTGGACGATGATGGAGCCGCGCTTCGTCCGGTAGAGGTTGGGGCAATCGTTCTGAGAGCATTCCGGGTCGTCGACGCTGCCCGTTAAACGGGTCAGCTCCTCGCGAGCCATAATGGTCCACCCTCCCGCGCAAGGCATGTCCTTGCTGCTGAGAGGACGCTAGGACGCGGTCGGGCGGAACGTCCATGCGGGAAAGCCAATATTTGCGTTGTCGGGTAGACGATCATGAGTCTGAGCCCCCTGTTCGTCAGGGGTCTTTTGCGTGTCCGGCGTCAGCCGCCGGGGACGGCCCCGTCCCGCCAGTACGTGTGGTTGCGGCGGGCCGCCCGGGTGTCGTCGTGCCGCTCGCCCAGCGTGGAGCCGTAGCTCTCGGCGAGCTCGGCGAAGGCGGCCGCGGCGCGGTCGGGGTGGCCGCTCATGCCCGTCCAGTGGGCGTGCTGCCATCGGCAGCTGAGCGAGCGGACGTCCGCGGGGCCCAGCGCGCCCGAGGCGTCGACGGAGAGCTCGGCGAACAGGTGGGCGGCGGCCGCGGCGTCCCCGCCGATGCCGGTCCAGCGGGCCTGTTCGTGGCGCGCCTGGAGGGTGTCCGGATGCTGCGGGCCCCGCTCGGCGGCCAGCTCGTCGGCCAGCAGGGCGTACCGCGCCGCGGCGTCGCAAGCGCGCCCGCTCTCGCCCTCGGCGTGTGCCAGAGCCTGGTGGGCGAGGAGCGTGAAGTCGTGGCGGGCGCCGAGGACTTGGACGCACTGCCGCGTCAGTACGCGCAGCGCGTCCACCGCTCCCGCCAGGTCGCCGGACTCCGCCAGCTCCAGGGCGCCGCGCAGGCGGTCGGGCACGTCGTCGGAGGCCATCGGGCGGAAGGCCGCGTTCGCCGCCAGGGCCAGCTGGTCGCTCGTCCCGGTGCCGCGCCACTGCGGCCTCGGCTCCCCCTTCGCGGCCAGGGTCCTGGCCGTGTGGCGGTAGGCCGCCCCCAGGGTGAGCAGTTCCGGCTCGGCCGCGGAGCCCTCGCGGAGGAACTTGATCAGCTCGCCGGTGAACAGGGTGTGCCGCTCACCCAGCGGGGCACGGGCCGGAGTGTTCGCGGGGGCGGAGGCCAGGACGTACGTTCCCGCTATCTCCAGCTGGCCGAAGTAGAGCGAGGCGGCGTCCCCCATGGTGTCGATGGCCCGCCCCGAGAAGCAGCAGTCGAGCAGCAGCACCCGGTTCCTGGCCGGTGCGTACGCCAGCGCCTGGCGGATCAGGTCGAAGCGCAGGCTCGACCAGCCGAGCAGCTTGGTGTCGCTCCCGCTGAGCAGGAGATGCAGCAGTCCTTGGTCGTCCAGCGCGCCGTGGCCCGCGAAGTAGACCAGGAACATGTCCTCCACCCCGCTCGCGGCGCGGCTGAGCGCCTCGCCCACCCGCTGGGGCTCCCTGACGTCGTGCAGCAGGGTGCAACGCTCGCCGGGGAGTGCGCAGTTGCCGGGTCCGGTGAGCAGGTCCCGTAAGTCCTCGAGGTTGTTGCGCACCGCGGGGAGCGGCGGGAGTGCGACGTCGTCGTAGTCGCTGCATCCGATGAGCACCGCATGCGAGTTCGAGCCGCCGGCCAGCCTCACGTCGTCCCCCTCTTGCTGCACCGCCCCACTGCCCAAATGATAGCGAGGCAACTCATTTGAGGAGCGGCGCTCTTACCGCTGCCCGAGGATTCGGGCATGCTGGCGAATCCGAAACCGACTGCAACAGGTGGGGATCGCCATGGGACGCGCGGATGTGGTGGACAACTCGAACGAGTTAGGGCATGAGGGCGGCACGCACCAGGCTTCCGCCGTCTGCACGGCGTTCCAGCATCTGGTGGCCGATGCCGCCCTCGCCCTGGAGCCGGACCGCTTCGCCTCGGCCGTACGGCTGCTGGACTCGGTCAGAGCCGGCGGCAACTGTCTCTACGCGATCGGCAACGGCGGGAGCGCCGCCACGGCGGGCCACCTGGCGTCCGACCTCGCCATGACCTCGGGCCCGCACGCCGCGGGCCTGCGCACGCACGCCCTCACCGGCAACACTCCCCTGCTCACCGCCCTGGCCAACGACATCGGATACGACCGCGTCTTCTCCGAGCAGCTCGCGCGCCTGCTGACCCCCGGCGACGTGGTGGTGGCCATCAGCGTCAGCGGCGACTCCCCGAACATCGTCGAAGGCCTCAAGACGGCGCGGGCGCGCGGCGTGCGCTCGGTCGGGCTGCTCGGCGGCTCCGGTGGCGGGGCCGCCGCCCTGGTCGACGTCCCCCTGCTGGTGGACAGCCCCGTGTACGGCGTGGTGGAGACCGTGCACCTGGGCCTGGTGCACTCGCTGGCTCTCGCCCTGGGCACGGGGAGGGGGCACACCCGCGACATCCTGGCCCCCTCGCTCGACGGAACGCAGGGCTGACGGTGGCGCGGGGGCCCGCCCGGACGGCGGGTGCGGCCGATGTCGTGCTCGTGTCCGACCGCGGCCCTGTGACGTTCCTGTCCACCCCGTCAGGACCCGTCCTGGAGCGCCGGCCGGGCAGCGTGACGTCGCTGCTCGACCGGTCCGCCCGGGCGCTGCGCGAGGAGGTCCGCTGGCTGGCCCCGTCGACGAGCGAGGAGGACCGGCGGGCCACGGCGGACGGCCGGTTCGCCCGGCTCGGGCTCGGTTACGGATTCCGTACGGTCCCCTGCCTGCCCGCGGACTACCGGAGGTACTACGAGGACGCGGGCGTACGGGGGCTCTGGTACGCGCTCCACGATCTCTGGGACGACCTTCCGCGCCCCCTCGACTCCGCCGGACCGGGGCCGCTGCGGGACGGCTCCGCCCTGCGCGCGTACCAGCAAGTGAACCGGGCCGTCGCCGCCGCGGCCGCCGACGCCTGCCACCCGCGCGGCGTCGTCTGCTTCCAGGACTACCAGTTCCTCACCGCCCCCGGATTCCTCCGCGCCCGGCTGCCCGAGCAGACGGTGGGCCTCTTCCTGCACGCCGCGTTCGCGGCTCCCGAGGCTCTCGCGGTGCTGCCCCGCGCAGCCCGGGGGCTGCTGCTTCGCGGCATGCTCGGGGCGGATGTGCTCGGCTTCCAGTGCGAGCGGTGGGCGGACTCCTTCCTCCGGTTCAGCGGGGAGGCCGGGTGCGAGGTCGACCGCCGGGCCGGGAGCGTCCGGCACGCCGGCGGCCGGACGCTGGTGCGCCGCTATCCGGCGCCGCCCGACCAGGAGTACCTGACCGACGTGTTCGGCACGCCGGAAGCGGACCGGTGGTCCGCCGTCGTGCGCGGGCTGCGGGAGGGGGCGCGCCTGCTGGTGCGCGTCGACCGGCTCGACCCGGCGAAGAACGTTCTGCGGGGCTTCGAGGCGTTCGCGCTCCTCCTCGACGAGCACCCGGAGCTGCGCCGCCGCGTCAGGTTCGTGTGCTGTCTGACCCCGTCGCGGCCCGCGGTGCCCGAGTACGCGTGGTACGCGGCCCGGGTGCGGGATGCCGTCGCGGACATCCAGCGCGCCCATCCCGGTGTCCTGACCGTCTACTGGGACGAGGACCGGACGCGCGCCATGGCCGCCCTGCGGGAGTACGACGTCCTGCTCGTCAACTCGGTCCACGACGGGATGAACCTGGTCGCCCAGGAGGGTGTCCTTGTGAACCGGCGGGACGGTGCGGTCGTTCTCTCGGCACGGACCGGGAGCGCCGAGCGGCTGCGCGGCGGGGCCCTGGTCCTCGACGACCCGCGTGACGTCCGCGCGACCGCGTCGGCGCTCCGGCAGGCGCTCGCCATGCCGCTCGGCGAGCGGGCGGCCAGGGCCGAACGGATGCGCGCGCCGCTGGCGGCGGCCTCGCCCGAGGGCTGGCTGCGGGCGCAGCTCGCGGATCTCGCGGAGGTCCGCGACGGCAAGGGCTGCTAGGCCCTCTCGTCAAACTCGCGTCGTTCGCCCGGAGGGCGGCCTCGCGGCGTCTGGTGCGTGCGATCGCAAGGCGGAGGGTCATCCCGGTACTGGGCGTACCGGGATGAGCCCGACAACGCGGCGAGCGTGCGTGCCAGGCGTCGCGAGGCAGACGGAAGTTTGACGACAGGGCCTAGGCCAGCTACGTCACGCTCTTGCCGACGAGTACGCGCAGGGCTTCGTTCACCGCCTCCGTGCGGGGGTCGCCGAGCCGCGCCAGGTCTTCGAGCGCGAGGGTGTAGTAGACGGCGGCCTCTTTCAGCTGTCCCATGGCGGCCAGCGTCTCGCCCAGGTTGACCGCCGTCGCCGCGGCCCCGGGCTCGTCCCCGAAGGAGCGTCTGATCTGCAGGGCCTCGTCGAAGGCGGCCACGGCCTCGTCCGCACGCCCGGCCGTGCGGTAGGCCTCGCCCAGGTGGTTGAGCGAGGTGCCCTGGCCGAAGAGGTCCTTGATCTCACGCTGGATGCCGAGCGCGCGGAGCCAGCAGCTGATCGCCTCCTCAGTCCGGCCGAGGTCGCGGTGGGCGTTGCCGAGGCTGTTGAGGTCGATGCCCTCGTTCCAGCTGTCCCGGATCTCGCGGTGGATGGCGAGTGCGTCGGTGGAGTGGCGTATCGAGTCCTCGATCCGGCCCATCCGCCGCAGGGCGCCCGCCAGGTTGTTGAGGGAGGTGCCCTCTCCGTACTTGTCCCCAATTCTGCGGCGGATCGCCAGGGCCTGTTCCCAGGTCTCGACGGCCTTCTCGAACTCCTGGGTGCCGCGGTAGGCGTTGCCCAGGCTGTTCAGCGTCCAGGCCTCACCCCTGAGGCAGCCGGAGCGCCGGGCCCCGCGGAGCCCCAGCTCGTGGGTGTCGATCCAGTCGCTCAGGAGTTTGCGTACGTTGAAGAAGCTCCACAGGACCACCGGCAGCTGCCAGGCGACCGAGTCCTGGTCGCAGTGGACCGCTTGCCGCACGAGTGCGATCAGGTGGGTCCGCTCGGTGTCGCACCACCGCAGCGCCTGAGCGCCGTCGGCGAAGCAGAGCGGTTCGCACCGGTCGGGCAGGTCGTCGAGCTCGATCCTGCGGCGGTGGGGCATCAGCTGCCGGTTCGCCGCGTCCGCCGTGTGCAGATACCAGAGCAGGCACCGCCTGATGAACCCCTGCCGGGCTTCCGCGGGCTCCTCCTCGTGCGCCCGCTCGGCCGCGTAGTCATGGATGAGGTCGTGGAAGCGGAAGCGGTCGGGCGCCACCTGTTCGAGGAGATGGCAGTCGATCAGGCCGCGCAGGTACAGGTTGGTGCGCGCCTTGGGGTCGCCGGTCGCGGCGGCCGCGGCAAGGAGGCTGAACTCGCCCGTGGGGTGCAGTCCCATGATCCGGAAGCAGCGTGCGCTTCCGGCGCCGAGCGCGCGGTACGACCAGGAGAAGGCGGCCCGCACTTCGAGCTGTTCGGCGCCGGTGTCCTCGACGTCCGCGGTGAACGTGTCGAGCCGGTGGCGCTCGTCCCCGAGACCTTCGAGGAGGTCGGCGATGGGCCATTGCGGATACGCCGCGACGCGCTCGCCCACGATGCTGAGGGCCAGCGGCAGATGACCGCAGCCGGCCGCGAGCTCCTCGACGGCGCCGCGCTCGTGCACGACGCGGTCGTCGCCGACGATCCCCGTGAGCAGTTCGACGGACTCCTGGGCGGTCAGTGTGTCGAGGCGGATGCTGCGGGCGCCGTAGCTCCCGACGAGTCCCTGAAGGCGGTTGCGGCTGGTCACGATCACCACGCAGGTGGAGCTGCCGGGCAGCAGCGGGAACACCTGCGCCGTGTTGCGGGCGTTGTCCAGGAGGACCAGCATCCGGCGCTCGTGCAGCAGGGTGCGGAACAGGGCGGCGCGCGGTTCGAGCTCCTGCGGAACCTTGGCGGGGGGCACGTCCAGCGCGTGCAGGAAGTCGGCAAGGACCTCCGCGGGTTCGAGGGGACTGCCCGGGCCGTAGCCCCGGAGGTTGACGTACAGCTGGCCGTCAGGGAACGCGGCGCGCGAGCGGTGTGCCCAGTGCACCATCAGCGCCGTCTTGCCCACCCCGGGGGCTCCCCCGACGGAGGAGATCACCGCGGTGTCCGGGCCCGCCTTCTGGGGCTCGGCCAGCAGCAGGTCCAGCTCGCGCAGTTCTCCCTCGCGGCCGACGAACCCCGGCCTGCCGAGCGGCAGTTGATGGGGTATCGGCAGGGGCGGGCGTTCCTCCGGCGGCACTTCGGCCGACTGGAACCGCACCAGGCGGTCGATCAGCCTGCGGCTGAACTCCGGGTCCTGAGCGACGGCCCGGGACAGCTCGTCCACCGATCCGACCGTCGGCCTGCGGCGCTCCTCACCGGATCGCCGCTCCTGGCCCCGCCGCCGGTCGACCCGTTCGTCGACCAGCCTGCGCAGCCCTTCCCAGCTGGTCTGCGTCCCCGTCGTGGGAGCGTCGCGCGAGGGCGCCCCCGCGCCTGTTCCACCGATCTCCCCTGCTGACACAGATCCACCCCCGTGCGCCATGGCGAGTTGGGCGAATTATACGTCTCGCACGCGGACGCGAGACGTGTCCCTTTGGGGAGGCTTGGGTATTGTCGCGAGCGTCCGGGTTCTCCCTGAGGAGGTGCGTGACGACCGCATCATCGGATGCCTTGGTTCTCTTCGGCGCGACCGGAGATCTGGCCCGCAGGAAATTGTGGCCTGCCCTCTACCGCTTGTCGCTGTCGGAAGGCTGCGTCCCGCCGATCGTCGCCGTCGGACTGCCGGGTCCGGGCCGGGCCGGCTTCGAGACGTTCGTGGCCAAGTCCGTCCACGACGTGTGCGGCCCTGCGGACGACCGGGTGGTGCGCCGGCTGCTCGCCGGGACCCGCTTCATCGAGGGGGACACGACCCGGCACGGCACGATCGAGGAGGTGGCCAGGAGCCTGTGGGAGGCGGCGCGGCCGGTGTACTTCCTCGGCGTCCCGCCGCCGCAGACCACCGCCACGATCGCGACGATGGGATCCGTCGGAATTCCCCCGGGCGCCGTGCTCGTGGAGAAACCCTTCGGCAAAGATCTCGATTCGGCCCGGGTCCTCAACGATTCGCTCCTCAAGGTCTTCTCCGCCGAATCGGTGCTGAGAATCGATCACTATCTCGGCAAGGAGGCGGTGGAGAACCTCCTCGCCTTCCGTTTCTGCAATCCCTTCCCGGAGACGGCCTGGGGCCGGGAGACGATCTCCCGGGTGCAGATCACGCACTGCGAGGTCAGGGGCGTCGACAGCCGCGGGTCCCTGTACGAGCAGATCGGCGCGGTCCGTGATGTCGTCCAGAGCCATCTGCTGCAGCTGCTCGGCATAGTGGCGATGCGGCGGCCCGTCGACGGCACCGCACAGGCCTTTCGCGAGGAGATCGCGCGCACCCTCGCCGCGGTACGTCCGGTGGATCCCGGGCAGCTCGTCCGCGGGCAGTACGCGGGCTACCGGGCGGAGGAGGGGGTGGCGGCCGACTCGACGGTGGAGACGTTCGCCGCACTGCGTCTCGACATCGATGTCGACCGGTGGCGCGGTGTCCCGTTCCTGCTGCGCTCCGGCAAGGGTCTTGCAGCCACGGCCATCGAGGTGGTCGTCGAGTTCGTACCGACCGCGCACCGCCTCTGGTTCACCCGCGAGGACCCGGGTCCTGCCCGCATCCGCTTCCGGCTCGGCTCCCGGGGCGGCACCGTACTGACCCTCAACGCCCGCAGGCCCGGGGCGGATCCCGGCCCGATGGCGGTGGATCTGGACTTCGATCTGCAGGCGTCCGGGGACTCGTGGGAGGCGTACACGCATCTCCTCTCGGACGCGCTGCACGGCAGGACGGGGCGGTTCGTGTCGATGGACGCCGTGGAGGAGTCGTGGCGCATCGTGGCGCCCGCGCTGGACCGGCGGGAGGCCCCGCTGCGCTATCCGCGGGGCTCCTGGGGGCCGGACGCGTCGGCCGGGCTGCCGGGGGACGGCGGGTGGTGCGATCCCCTGTAGGGCCTCTTTTCGTCAGGGGGTGGCGGCCGGTCCGGACTCCGCCGCCCGGACCGCCATGCGGTAGGCGCCCCGCACCCCCACCAGCGGGTCGAGGGCGAGTTGCACCGGGACCTCGGCGAGGAGTTCGTGGTGGCAGGCGCCGGGGCTGATGAACCGGTCGAGGAACTCCGTCTTCTCGCGCAGGAGTTCCGCCATGCCGGGCGCCTGCAGGACCCCGCTCGTCAGGGTGACGACGCCGCCCGCCGGCAGGCACACCAGGACCACGCCGCGCAGGTACTGGCCGAAGAGGGCGGCGAAGAGCCTGACGATCCCGAGGCAGCAGGGGTCGCCGGTCCGGGCCGCCGAGGTGATCACCGGTGCGACGGCCGCCCCGGCGGCGCGGGCGCGGGCCACCCGGTCGTGCACGTCAGGGGCGGCCGGGATGACGCGGCGCACGTAGTCGTACATGCGGTCGAAGCCGCGGAGGCCGCCGATCGACTCCTCGACGGTGACGAGTCCCCCGGTCTCCGCCCTGAGATGCGCGAGGTACCCGGCCTCGAACTCGTCCACCGGCTGCCAGGCGATGTGGCCCGACTCGGCGGCGTGCACCGTGCCCGCCCCGTCGAGCAGGGCGCTGCCGACGCCGCTGCCGACGGAGACCGCGAGGAGCTCGCTGGTACGGGAGGCCGGCCCGTGGGAGGTGAGCGGCCGCAGCTCGTCGGGGCCGAGGTCCGCCATGCCGTGCGCGGTCGCGGCCATGTCGTTCACGACGCTCAGCCGGATGCCGTGCCGCGCGGCGTACGCGGCGCTCTCGAACAGCGGCCAGCCGGGGAGGTTGGTCATCCGCACGTCGCCGTGCGCGGGGACGCGGCCGGCCACCGCGAGCACCACGGTCTCGGGCCGCAGGTCCGCCTCGCGGAGGCAGGCGGTCAGCAGGTCCTGCAGCGACGGATGGTCGGCGGTCCGCACCTGCAGCTCGGTGTAGTCCGGCTCCGTGGTCCATCCGCCGCGCAGCCGGGTCCTCGTACCACCCACGTCGAACGCTGCCACCGGTGTACGCACTGCATCACCACTTCGGAATTCGGGTCGGGCCAATTGTCGTACGGCCCGACCGAGTTGTCGTGGGGCACAGTATGACCAGACGTCCATGCACTGCGCGGGAACGGATGCGACGATGCCGATCGAGATCAGAGTGACGGGCGAGGCGGCGGGCGACCCGGCGCTGACACGGAATCTGCATGACTGGCTTCAGCGGGAGGACGAGCTGAGGGGGCGTGTCCGGCTGCGGAGCGAGGCTCCGGAGCCGGACCGGATGGGGGGCGTGGCGGAGTTGGTGCTGGTCTCGGTCAGCAGCGGTACGGTCGCCGCGCTGGTCTCGTCCGTACAGCTCTGGATCCGCCAGCGCCGCGCGGACCTCTCCATCGTCGTCCGGCACCCCGACGGCAAGGAGGTGGAGATCGACGCGCAGCAGATCTCCGGGGCCGAGGAGTTCATCCGAACGGTACTGCGCGACACCGACCCCGCTCCCTGACGACGACCGTCCCGTCAGCTCTTCGGGGCCAGCTCCTTGAGCGCGATGTTGAGCCGGAGGACGTTGACCCGCGGCTCGCCCACGAAGCCGAGGGTCCGGCCGTCGGTGTGGTCGTCGACGAGCTTCTGGACCTGTCTTACGGAGAGGTGGTTGCGCGCGGCGACGCGGTGGACCTGGAGGTCGGCGTAGTCCGGGGAGATGTGCGGGTCGAGGCCCGAGCCCGAGGAGGTGACCGCGTCGGCGGGGACGTCGCCGGGCCTGATCCGGTGGTCCGCGGTCGAGTTGTCCCTGATGACGGCCGCCTTGGCGTCCTTCACCTGCCGGATCAGCTCCTTGCTGTCGCCGGCGAGGTTGGTGGCACCGGAGAGGGTCAGCTTGTAGCGGGTGTTGACGCTGTTCTCGCCGAGGCCGTTGGAGGGGCGCGGCTGGAACCACTTGAGGTCGGGCCCGGGGGTCTCCTGGCCCTTCTTCAGCGGGAGGTCGTAGCGCTGGCCGATGAGTTCGGAACCGACGACCCGGCCGCCCGCCGTCACCTCGGAGCCGTTGGCCTTGCCGGGGAAGAGGGCCTGGGCGACGCCGGTCACCGCGAGCGGGTAGACGACGCCGCAGATCACGGTCAGGACGAGCAGGGCGCGCAGGCCCGCCCCCAGCAACCGGGCGGAGTTCTTTACGGAGTTGTTCATGACCACGTCACCCAATGCCGGGGAGGAGAGAGAGGAGTACGTCGATGATCTTGATGCCGACGAAGGGGGCGACGAGCCCGCCCAGGCCGTAGACGCCGAGGTTGCGCCGCAGCATCCGGTCGGCCGTCATCGGCCGGTACCGCACGCCCTTCAGGGCCAGCGGCACGAGCGCGACGATGATCAGCGCGTTGAAGACGACCGCGGAGAGGATCGCGGACTGAGGCGACGACAGGTTCATGATGTTGAGCTTGTCGAGGCTCGGGTAGGCCACCGCGAACATGGCCGGGATGATCGCGAAGTACTTGGCGACGTCGTTGGCGATCGAGAAGGTCGTCAACGCGCCCCGGGTGATGAGCAGTTGCTTGCCGATCTCCACGATCTCGATGAGCTTGGTCGGGTCGGAGTCCAGGTCCACCATGTTCCCGGCCTCCTTGGCGGCCGAGGTGCCGGTGTTCATGGCCACGCCGACGTCGGCCTGGGCCAGCGCGGGGGCGTCGTTCGTGCCGTCGCCCGTCATCGCGACCAGCTTGCCGCCGGCCTGCTCGCGCTTGATCAGCGCCATCTTGTCCTCGGGCGTGGCCTCGGCGAGGAAGTCGTCCACGCCCGCCTCGTCAGCGATGGCCTTGGCGGTCAGCGGGTTGTCGCCCGTGATCATGACCGTCTTGATGCCCATCCGGCGCAGTTCGTCGAAGCGCTCGCGCATGCCCTCCTTGACGACGTCCTTGAGGTGGATGACGCCGAGGACCCGGGCACCGTCGGCGTCCTCCAGAGCCACCAGGAGCGGCGTGCCGCCGGCCTGTGAAATGCGGTCGTTCAGCTCCTGCGCGTCCTCGGCGACCTCGCCCCCGCGCTCCTTGACCCAGGCGATGACCGAACCGGTCGCGCCCTTGCGGACCTTGCGGCCTTCGACGTCCACGCCGGACATGCGGGTCTGCGCCGTGAACGGCACCCACTCGGCGCCGGTCAGCTCACCCCGGTGCCTCTCGCGCAGGCCGTACCTCTCCTTGGCGAGTACGACGACGGAGCGGCCCTCGGGCGTCTCGTCGGCCAGTGAGGAGAGCTGGGCCGCGTCGGCGACCTCGGCCCCGGTGGTGCCGCGCACCGGCAGGAACTCGGCGGCCCTGCGGTTGCCGAGGGTGATGGTGCCGGTCTTGTCGAGCAGCAGGGTCGACACGTCACCCGCGGCCTCGACGGCCCGGCCGGACATCGCGAGGACGTTGCGCTGGACCAGGCGGTCCATGCCGGCGATGCCGATCGCGGAGAGCAGCGCGCCGATGGTCGTCGGGATGAGGCAGACGAGCAGCGCCGTCAGGACGATCATCGAGGTCTGGTCGTCGGCCCCCGCGTACATGGCGAAGGGCTTGAGGGTGACGACGGCGAGCAGGAAGACGATGGTGAGGGACGCGAGGAGGATGTTCAGCGCGATCTCGTTGGGCGTCTTCTGACGGGCCGCGCCCTCGACGAGGTTGATCATGCGGTCGATGAAGGTCTCGCCGGGCTTCGTCGTGATCTTGATGACGACGCGGTCGGAGAGCACCCTCGTACCGCCCGTCACGGCGCAGCGGTCGCCGCCGGACTCGCGGATGACGGGGGCCGATTCGCCGGTGATGGCGGACTCGTCGACCGAGGCCACTCCCTCGACGACGTCTCCGTCGCCGGGGATGATGTCGCCCGCCTCGCAGACGACCAGGTCGCCGACGCGCAGTTCGGTGCCGGGCACCGGCTCCTCGGTCGCGCCGGTCAGACGGCGTGCGACGGTGTCGGTCTTGGCCTTGCGCAGGGTGTCGGCCTGCGCCTTGCCGCGGCCCTCGGCGACGGCTTCCGCGAGGTTGGCGAAGACCGTGGTCAGCCAGAGCCAGGCGGTGATCGCCCAGCCGAACCAGTCCCCCGGGTCCAGCGCCGCGAGCGCGGTGGTGACCACCGAGCCGATCAGGACGACGAACATCACCGGGGACTTGGCCATCAGGCGCGGGTCCAGCTTGCGCAGGGCGTCCGGCAGCGACTTGAGCAGCAGGGCCGGGTCGAAGAGGCCCGCGCCGACCCGGGTGTCGTCGGCGCCGCGGTGGCCGGTGGGGGTGTCCTGGTGGGGGGCGCGGTCCGCGGTGGCGACCTGGCCCCCGTCCCGGTCGTTCTTGTGCAGGTCAGTGCTCATGACGCCAGCCCCTCGGCGAGCGGTCCCAGCGCGAGCGCGGGGAAGTAGGTCAGTCCGGTAATGATCATGATCGCGCCGACGAGGAGGCCGCTGAAGAGCGGCTTCTCGGTGCGCAGGGTGCCCGTGGTGGCGGGGATCGGCCGCTGTTCGGCCAGCGATCCCGCGAGGGCCAGGACGAACACCATCGGCAGGAAGCGGCCGAGCAGCATCGCGATGCCGATCGTGCTGTTGAACCACTGGGTGTCGGCGTTCAGGCCTGCGAAGGCCGAGCCGTTGTTGTTGGCCCCGGAGGTGTAGGCGTACAGGACCTCCGAGAAGCCGTGCGCACCGGAGTTGGTCATCGAGTGGCCCGGTGTGGGCAGGGCCATCGCGACGGCGGTGAAGCCGAGGACGAGCGCGGGGGTGACGAGGATGTAGCAGGCCGCCAGCTTGATCTCGCGGGTGCCGATCTTCTTGCCCAGGTACTCCGGTGTGCGGCCGACCATGAGGCCCGCGATGAACACCGCGATGATCGCCATGATGAGCATGCCGTAGAGGCCGGAGCCGACGCCGCCGGGGGCGATCTCGCCCAGCTGCATGCCGAGCATCTGCAGGCCGCCGCCGAAGCCGGTGTAGGAGGAGTGGAAGGAGTTCACTGCGCCGGTCGAGGTGAGCGTGGTGGCGACCGCGAAGATCGACGATCCGGCGACCCCGAACCGGGTCTCCTTGCCCTCCATGGCCCCGCCCGCCAGGTCGTGGGCCGGGGCGCCGTGGTGGAACTCGGTCCACATCATCAGCGCGGTGAAGCCGATCCAGATCGTCGCCATCGTGGCGAGGATCGCGTAGCCCTGCCGGAGCGAGCCGACCATCTTGCCGAAGGTCCGCGTCAGCGCGAAGGGGATCAGCAGGATCAGGAAGATCTCGAAGAGGTTGGAGAGCGGGCCGGGGTTCTCGAAGGGGTGGGCGGAGTTGGCGTTGAAGTAGCCGCCGCCGTTCGTGCCCAGCTCCTTGATGACCTCCTGCGAGGCGACCGCGCCGCCGTTCCACTGCCGCGTGCCGCCGGTGAACTGGCCGACCTCGTGGATGCCGGAGAAGTTCTGGATGGCGCCGCAGGCGACCAGGACGAGCGCGCCGACGACGGAGACCGGGAGCAGGATGCGGACGGTGCCGCGCACCAGGTCCGCCCAGAAGTTGCCGAGCTCACCCGTGCGGGAGCGGGCGAAGCCGCGTACCAGGGCCACCGCGACGGCGATGCCCACGGCCGCCGAGACGAAGTTCTGCACGGCGAGGCCGCCGGTCTGCACGACGTGGCCCATGGCCTGTTCGCCGCCGTACGACTGCCAGTTGGTGTTCGCCACGAAGGACGCGGCGGTGTTGAACGCCTGGTCCGGGTCGATGGACCGGAAGCCGAGCGAGCCCGGCAGCGAGCCCTGGAGCCGCTGCAGCAGGTAGAGGAAGAGGACGCCGACCGCCGAGAAGGCGAGGACACCGCGCAGGTACGCGGGCCACCGCATCTCGGTGTCGGGGTCGGCGCCGATGGCCTTGTAGATCCACTTTTCGACGCGAAGGTGCTTCTTCGAACCGTAGACGCGGGCCATGTGGTCGCCGAGCGGGCGGTGTGCCAGACAGAGTGCCGCTATCAGGGCGAGCAGCTGGAGCACACCGGCGAGGACGGGGCTCATATCCGTACCTAGAACCTCTCCGGAAAGACGAGGGCGAGGACGAGATAGCCCAGCAGGGCGACGGCCACGACGAGGCCGACGATGTTCTCGGCGGTCACAGCTTGGTCACCCCCTTGGCGACGAGTGCCACCAGCGCGAAGACCGCGATCGTGGTGGCGACGAAGGCCATGTCGGCCATCGTGGGCTCCTGACGGAAGAGACGGGGAACTGCTTGATCGGTCGATTAGAGGTAAACGCCCGATCGGCCGCATCCGTCGTCCGTTGACGCCCTCCATACGGCGTCGCCGGGCCTCTTGACGGGTCTCTTACGATCTCCTGCCGATGACCGGCACGAGGGCCCTGACCTGGACCGCTGGAGCCCTTCTGCCGGATGCGGACCACCGGCGCGTCCGCGTGGTCGGGGGCCCCGTTCCACAGGTGCGCGGGCGGCACCGGCGGGCCCGCGGCGGCTGGCCGGATCGCGGCTGCCGCCACGGCCCGGACCCCGTGAAGACTGGGCCTCCCTCACGCACCGGGCACCGCCGCCCACCGCGCCCACGCCACCGAGCAGAGGCGGAACGCCATGCCGAACGGAGCGCAGATCCTGATCAACGGCCTCGTGGACGGGGGCGTCCGCGTGTGCTTCGCCAACCCCGGCACCTCCGAGATGCACTTCGTGGCCGCACTCGACGAGGCGCCCGGGCTGCGGCCCGTGCTGTGCCTCTTCGAGGGCGTCGCGACGGGCGCCGCCGACGGGTACGGGCGGATGACGGGACGCCCCGCCTGCACCCTGCTGCACCTGGGCCCCGGCCTCGCGGGCGGCCTTGCGAACCTGCACAACGCGCGGCGGGCCGCGACGCCCCTGGTCAACGTCGTCGGCGACCACGCCCTGCACCACAAGCGGCTCGACGCGCCCCTGGAGTCCGACATCGGGGCGCTGGCCCGCACGGTGTCGGCCTGGACGCGGCGTACGTACTACGCCACGGAACTCGCCGGTGACGTCGCGGCCGCCGTCGCCGCCGCGGCCGGGCCGCCCGGCGCCGTCGCGACGCTGGTGGTGCCCGCCGACGTCTCCTGGTCGCGGACGGCCGAGCCGCCCGCCACCGCCCGTCCCGCCCCCGAGCGGCGTGGCCTCGTCTCCGTGGACGCGGTGACCGGCGCGGCCGCGGCGCTGCGGTCCGGCGAGGACACCGCCCTGCTGCTCGGCGGCGCGGCCGCGCGCGGCGCCGGTCTCGCGGCCGCGGGGCGGATCGCCGGGGCGACGGGGGCGAAGCTGCTGTGCGAGACCTTTCCCGCGCGCCTGGAGCGGGGCGCGGGACGCCCCGCCGTCGAGCGGCTCGCCTACCTCGGCGCGAGCGCGGCGCGCCAACTCGCGGGCGTACGGCACCTGGTGCTCGCCGGGGCCGCGTCACCGGTCACCTTCTTCGCCTACCCGGGGCAGCGCGGCTCTCTGCCCCCCGAGGGGTGCACGGTGCACACGCTCGCGGCCGGTCCGGAGGATGTGACGGCCGCGCTCGAAGGGCTCGCCGAAGTGGTCGGGCCCGGCGCGAAGTCCGCACGGCAGGAGGCCGTCCGGCCCGCGCTGCCCACGGGCGAGCTGACCGCCGAGTCGGCGGCCGCCGTGATCGGGGCGCTGCTGCCGCAGAACGCCGTGGTCGTGGACGAGGCCAACACCTCCGGCCTGTGGCTGCCCGGCGCGACGGCGGGCGCGCCGCCGCACGACTGGCTGACGCTGACCGGCGGAGCGATGGGCCAGGGCCTGCCGCTCGCGGTGGGCGCCGGGGTGGCCTGCCCGGACCGGCCGGTGCTCGCGCTGGTCGGGGACGGGGCCTCGATGTACACCCTGCAGGCGCTGTGGACCCAGGCCCGCGAGGGGCTCGACGTGACGACGGTCGTCTTCGACAACGGCTCGTACGCGATCCTGAACCTGGAGCTCGGCGCGGTGGGCGCGGCAGCGGGCGGGGCCCGGGCGCACCGGCTCCTTGACCTGTCGGGACCGTCCCTCGACTTCGTCGCGCTGGCGCGCGGAATGGGCGTACCGGCCGAACGGGCCGCGACGGCGGCGGAGTTCGCGACCCTGCTGAAGCGCGGTTTGGCGGAGCCGGGCCCGTTCCTGATCAGCTGCGCGGTGCCGCCACTGGCCTGACACATCAGGCTCTCAGGGGTCGCCGTCCCAGAGAGCCCCGTGGCGCCGGTGCGCGTCCGTCAGCCCGTCCCGGAAGAACTTCTCGTAGTACTCCACCTCCACGTGGTGGACCTGGAGCCACACGCCGGGCACATGGACCGCGTCCGTGTGCGCCGGGAAGCGGCGGTGCGTGTCGTGGATGTACGTGCAGATGTCCCGGGTGCACGCGACGACCCGGTCCTCGTACTCGCTCGCCTCCGCCAGGTACCGCTGCCCGTACCCCTCTTTGTAGATGCGGGCGAAGACGTCCTTGTCGCCGTAGACGCCGCCGGGGCCGAACTTGGCCCGGATCACGGCGTCGACGGCCGCCGCCATGGTGCGGTGCGCGGGCGGGCACGCCGCCTGGATGAGGGGCTCGCCCGAGGGGGAGGTCAGGCCGACGGGGTGGGCGCGCAGGGCCGCGTACTTGGGGAGCGGGACGTGCCAGCGCCACAGGTCGGGCAGCCGCCAGCGCGGGGTGACGAAGGAGAAGCCGAGCAGGTGACCGTAGGCGCGGGAGAACTTCGGGTCGCCCAGGGCGATCTGGGGGTTGAGGGACGCGTGGATCCAGGCGCCCAGGCCCATCGCCTCGGCGCTGAGCATCAGGTTCTGCAGGAGCAGGTCCGCCTCGATCTGGGTGCGCAGCGGGCCGAGGGCGCCGAGCGGCAGTTTCAGGTCACCGTTGAGGAAGCCGTTGCGGACCCACTTCCGCACTCCTGCCGGGCGGTGGAAGTTGCGGTCGTCGACGAGGGTGGGGCGGGCGTCGTCCGGCTGGGTGAGCAGGTACATCAGGGCGTTGATGTACTGGTGGGAGAGGTCGACGACCGGGAAGAGGACCGTCGTTCCCGGCAGGTTGGACAGGAACCGGTTGGAGTCCAGGTAGGCCGGGAAGTCGCGCAGCCCCTCGGTGACGTCAAGGCGGTGGTCGAGGACGCGGACCTTCGCCTGCCGCGCCCGCTCGACCAGGCCGGTCGCGTCGAGGGGCGTGCCGGGCGCCGGGTCGAGCCTGCGCAGGAAGTACGTGCCCGTGTCGTTGATCAGGAAGAAGTGCGTGCCCTGTGCGTTGTCGGGGCTGCCCGCGGTGCGGCCCGCCATGGTCATGTTGGGCTTGGCCATGATGGGTTTGCCGTCGCGCGGGTCGTCGAAGGGCCGGTCCGGCATGGTCAGTCCGGTGCAGCCGGTCAGCGCGATCAGCACCGCCTCCTCCAGTTCGGAGAGGGGGCGCGGCGCGTGCGGCGAGCGGTAGCTCATCGAGCCCGCCGGGACGGTGGCGCCGCGGCTCACCCGGTGGGTGCGGCGGCGCCAGAGCGTCTCCAGGAGGGGCCTCGCGAACAGGTCCGCTAGGCCCGGGTGCCCGAGGCCGCCGTCAGCCGCCCGCACGGGCGCCGCCGTCGCTCATCGGCTGCACCTGTCGCCACGGCGCGAACGCGGTGGCCCCGCGCGGCAGCAGGCCGGCGAGTTCCGGGCAGTGCCGCAGCAGGACGGAGTTCATGCCGCCCTTCTGGACCCAGTCGATGCCGAGCGGGGTGTAGATCTCGGGGCGGAAGTCGACGGTCAGGAAGCGGTCGCTCTGCAGCCGCCGGGTGGCCATCAGGATGAAGACGCGGAAGGCCGTGTCGCTGAAGCCGAAGCCGTGCGGCGGGTTCTCGGCGAACAGGCCGACGACGGTGTCGATCTCGTCGACCGATCCGTAGACGTCCTTGAGGCGGGCGACGGTCCCGGGGTCCTGCGACAGGTCCTCGAACCGGCGGATGCGCGGCTTGTGCAGGCCTTCGCGGAAGTCGTTGTAGCGGGGCACGCCGCGCCTGCGGGTGCGGACCAGGTCGACGACGGAGAGGTCGATGATCTCGCCGTCGCGCTCGAACTGCTGCAGCGCGCGCGGGAAGTTGTTCAGGGTGATGGCGCCGGGGTGGGAGATGCCGAAGGAGTACAGCGTGTCCGCGAGTCCGGTCTTGCGGATGGCGGCCTCGGCGGCGGCGCCCTGGATGTCGCGGAAGTTCAGGGTCTCCAGGCGCTGTCCGAAGTGGTGCTCGCGCATCTCGAAGTCATCGGGGATCAGCGGGTGCATGCGGTAGACGGTGACGAAGTCCTCCGTCAGGGAGTACGGCGCGCCGTGGTGGTCGGGCAGTGTCCTGGGAATGCCGGTCAGCGAGTGGGATTCGAGCAGCCACAGGCCGAGCTTCTGCAGCCACTTGTCGGGCGGGCCGTCCCAGTTGGTGTGCAGGCCGAGGTCGATGGCCTCGGTGGCGAGGATCGCGGGGGTCCACTCCACCGTGTGGATCTTGGCGATGAGGGCCGACACGACCAGGCGGGCCGTGTGGTAGACGCTCTCCGCGCTCATCGAGGGGTAGGCGTGCCGCAGCGCGTCGCAGACCGCGTTGTGCTCGCGGGCGAAGAGGGTGTGCATGGCGCTGAGCCCCGTCCACCAGCTCTCGGCGAAGCCGGTCAGCGGGATCCCGTTCGGGCCGATGGGCAAGTGGCCCTGGTCGAGGCGGAGTTTGGGCCCGCCGTCGGGCTCGCGCAGGTACTTGGCGGTCCGTTCGTTCTCGCCGTACACCTCGGAGCCGTCCCACCAGTGGGAGGCGACGTTGGCGAAGAGGACCGGCGGCTGGTCGCCGGGGAGTTCGATGCCTTCGTTCTCGGCGAAGCGCATCACGTGCTCGGCGGGTCCGCCGGGGGTGTTGTGCCAGGTCGTGCCGGGCGGCAGCGGTACCTCGACGGCCTTGCCGCCGGCCTGGTGGCGCCGGTGGTTGACCCAGTCGTGGACCTGGAACTGGATCCAGGCCGCGGCCAGCACGTTCAGCGAGGTCGCCGGCAGGAAGGTCTCCCGGTACAGGAGTTGGCGGCTGACCGTGACCGGGTTCGGGACGTCGAAGAGGTCGGGGCGGTAGACCGGCCGGAGGTTGCGTCCGAAGGGCGCGCCGACGGCGCCCATCGTGGGCTTGGAGAGGTCGTTGTACGTGCCGTCGTAGGACCGGACGGTGCGCAGCTGCTCGTCGAACGCGGGGGGCGGGGGCACGGTCTTGGGCGGCGCCTCGTGCACGTCGGTGTCGATGAGGTTGAAGCGGCGCAGCGCCTTGCGCAGGAAGACGAGGTTGAGCAGGCTCGCCCCCAACGGCAGCCTGTGCCAGGGCACATAGCGGTTGAGGAGGCGGAAGACGGCGCCGACCGGCACGTCGAGCACCTTGTTGCGCAGGGGCTCCTCGGTGACGAAGCGCAGTCCGTGGCGGTGCGCCGCGCTGGCCTCGTAGGCGGACTTGCGGGCGCGGTTGAGGTTGCCGAGCGGACGGAAGTCGTCGGTGGTGAACCACGGGTTGAAGCCGATGACCTCGACGCGGCCGCCCGCGGCCCGCGCCTCGGCGGTGTCGAGGTCCTGGCTGGGGATGGTGAGCGTGGCGACGGGCAGCGCGGGGGCGACGGACTCAAGCCACTCCACGGAGCCGTCCTCGACGGGGGTGCGCTGCTCGTCGACGTACCGCTGGACGCACAGGTCGAAGGCGATGTCGTGGCGGGCGAGGCGGGTCTCCAGCTCGCGGCGCAGGTACTGGGGGTCGCGGCGCCCGGCGCCAGAACCGGCGCTCAGGCCGCCCGCGGCCGGGCGCAGCAGATAGCGGACCGGCCCCGCCGGGCCCCACAGGACGGCGCTGCGGCTCCAGTACGTCTCCCCCGCGAGGCTCTTGACGGTGTGCCGGGCGGCCGCCCTGACATTGCGGCGCATGCGGGTGGCGGTGGCGCGGCCGACGGCGAGCGGTAGCTTGACGAACAGGCCGAGCGCCTTCTTCAGCGGCGTGGTCGCGCCCGCCATGGCGCGGGCGAAGGCGACGAACTCGCGGGCGTCGCGGGCGTGCGACACCGGGTGGTTGGTGGCGAGGAGGTCGTGGCTCTCGTCGGCGGAGACCGTCACGCGCAGGGCGACGCCGCGCAGGTCGGGCGCGCCGTCGGCCTGCCGGATGCCGCTCGCGTTGGAGAGCCGCACGGTCGCGGGGTAGGCCTCGCCGGGCTGGGCGAAGCCGCAGCGCAGGTCGGCGGGGAGGTCGTCGTGGAAGCGCAGCCGGGCGTTCTCCACGCCGAGTGCGGCCTTGGCGTGCAAGGTGCGCTCGATGCCCGCGGCCCGGGCCGCGCGCCGGTTCTTCTCCTGGACCTTCATCAGTTCCTGTGCGAGGCGCTGGAACAGCCGGCGTTCGGCTTCCGGGCTGCCGCCCAGGTAGCGCTCGTAACTCTGCTGGTGCTGTCCGGTGTCGGCCATCGGGCGCCTCTTCCTTCGCACGGCTGCTTGCGGGACTGCGTACGGCACAGGGGGGCAGGCAGACGCTACTGGCGGCACCGGCGGCCCGCAGCGGCGGTTCCCGCCTATGTGCGCGGGCGTCCGCATGCTTCGAACTGGCGGGCGGGCCAGCGCGTTTGGGCCCGTGGGCGGCGTCTGCCCGGGTGCGGGGGCCGGTGCCGGGTCCTTCTTTCACACCCCGTGTGAGCGCTCGCTCCCCAGCAGCCCCATGCGGGGGGTGCGCCCGGTGGCCGGGTCCCGACGGGTGGCGGCGGCTCGGCCGCCGCCGAGTTGACGGTGCGCCGGGCCGGTGGTGTGCTCACAAGTCCGGTGCGACAGGCGCGCGTTGTGGGGGACGCCATGCGGGAGGACATCGCCAGGGGGCCGAGCTTCGCGGAGCTGCGCCCGTACAAGAGCGCCACCGAGGGCGAGCCGGGGCGGCGGACCGTCTTCCCCGTCCACGCGGACCTGGTGGACCTCCTTGCGGCGGACAAGGGGCCGCCACGGACGGCGGGTCCGGTGCCGCACACCATGGCGACCTGCGCGGCGTACGCGTACGCGGGGTTCGGGAACGAGGGGGATCCGGAGACCGTCGCCATGATCATGTCGCGGCTCGGCCTGGAGGAGAACCGCTGCCGGGTCTTCGAGCAGCGCGTGGACGCCATGTACATCGCGTCGGCCGCGTACCTGATCCAGGACAAGGACCGGCGCGTGGTGATCCTCTGCTACCGCGGCACCCAGCCCGAGGACATCATCAGCATCCTCACGGATGCCGACGTACGGCCCGAGACGCTCGCCATGGAGCTGGCCGGCGAGCGCCACCAGGTGCACGCGGGTTTCTACCGGAACATGCGGGCGACCCGCCACCTGATCATGCAGGCCCTGGCCCGGGCCGCGCGCGGCGAGTCGGTGGACCCCCGCGAGAAGGGCGTGCGCGGCGACGGGATGGAGGCGCTGTACATCACCGGGCACAGCCTCGGCGGCGCGATGGCCGCGCTGATGGGCGTCGCCCTGGTCCACGAACCCCGCTACGCCGAGATCGCCGAACGGCTGCGGGCCGTCTACACCTTCGGCCAGCCGCTGCTCGGCGGGCCCGGCTTCGCCGACGCCTGTACGCGCGCCAGGAACGACCGCGACGAGCACGTCCTGCGCGACCGCCTCCTTCGCTACATCTTCGACCGCGACGTGGTGCCCGCCCTGCCGCCGCGGCCGGTCGGCCCCTACGCCCCCTTCGGCCGCGAGTTCCACTACCGCAGGCCGCGCGGTACGGCGGAAGGGGCGCTTGCGTTCGCGGCGGAGACGGCGATCGACGCGGTCTCGCTGCCGGGCGACCTGATGCGCGGGCAGCTGCGCCGGATGGCGGGCCGCAGGGCGCGGGCGGCCGGGCGCTCGCTGACCGCACTCGCGCGCGGGGCGCGGACCGGCGGCTGGTCCGAGGTGCGCGATCCGGGGCTGCACTATCCGCAGATGGACAGCCTCGCGGGGCTCGCGGTGGTGGCGCCCCTGGCGTTCTTCGCGACCCGTCTGGCGCTGACGCGGTCGATCCCGTTCACGTACTCCTTCGAGGACCACGGGCCGGGCCACTACGTCAACGCGCTCGCTCCGCCGGGGGTGTTGAGCGAGTACGGGGACGTACGGTGACCGGCGATCGGCCGACCCGCAACGGCCCCGCTACTCGATGAAGGTGCCGTCGACGTACACCCACGCGCCGTCGAGCCGCTCGAAGCCGCTCTTCTCGTGCAGGGAGTCCGGGCGGCCGCCGTCGGTGTAGCGGGCCCGGAAGGTGACCGTGCCGGTGGTGTGGAAGGCGGTGCCCTCGGTGGTCTCGCCGATCTCCAGGCCCGTCCAGCGCAGCGCCGGGTCGAACTCCACGCGGGGCGGCCGGGTGCGCGGGTGCCAGGTGCGCAGCAGATAGCCCTCGTCCCGCACGGCGAAGGCGCTGTAGCGGGAGCGCATGAGCTCTTCGGGGGTGCCGGCGGCGGCCTCGCCCCGGTGCAGCCTGCCGCAGCACTTCTCGTACGGGCGAGGGTGCCCGCAGGGGCAGGACGTGGGGGTGGTGGGGCGTGCGGCGCGTCGGGACATGGGACCCATTCTCACCGACCGGCCGACGCGGGACCGGCACAGGGACCGGCCTGGCGGGATGGCCTCAGGGGACGGCTCCGAGGGGCGGCCTCAGGGGGACGGCCTCAGGGGGCGAGGATGTCCAGCTCCTCCAGGGCGCCCAGGGCGATCTCCCGGGTCAGCGCCTCCGCACGGGCCGCGTCGCCCTCCCTGACCGCCTCGGCGACCTTGACGTGCAGGGTGACGGCGGGCGGGTCCGGGTCCTCGAACATCACCTGGTGGGCGGTGCGGCCGGTCAGGACCTCGGCGACGACGTCGCCGAGGCGGGCGAACATCTCGTTGCCGGAGGCGTTCAGGATGACCCGGTGGAAGGCGACGTCGTGCCGGAGGTAGCCCTCCAGCTGGTGTCCGCGCGAGTGGGCGACCATGCCGAGCGCGCACTCGGTGAGCTCCGCGCACTGCGCCGCGGTGGCGTGCCGGGCGGCGAGCCCCGCGGCGACCGGCTCGACCGCGGACCGCAGGACGGTGAGCGAGCGCAGCTGCCGGGCCCGGTCGGCGCCGGCCAGGCGCCACCGGATGACCTGGGGGTCGTAGACGTTCCACTCCTCGGTGGGCAGCACGGTCACGCCGACCCTGCGGCGGGACGCGACCAGGTGCATGGACTCCAGGACCCGGACCGCCTCGCGCATCACGGAGCGCGACACCTCCAGGCGCTGGGCCAGCTCGTCGGTGCGCAACACGCTGCCCGGCGGGTACTCACCGGCGGTGATGGCGGGCCCGAGGTCTTCCAGTACGCGGGAGTGCAGCCCTCGGGCCTGTGCGGTCATGGCGGAAGCCTACGAGGAGCGGTACGTGAACAATAAGTCAGACTTTTATGTCACAGGCTCTTGAATTCGTCAGACCTAATGGGTTTCAGTGACGTGAACAACCGACCGATGTCGATGAAGACAGCGAGGCAGGCAGCGATGAGCACCCCCCACGTCGTCGTAGTCATGGGTGTGGCAGGAACCGGCAAGACCACGATCGGCCCCCTGCTCGCGGACCAGCTCGGCGTTCCGTACGCCGAAGGCGACGACTTCCACCCGGCGGCGAACATCCAGAAGATGTCCGCGGGCACGCCGCTCACGGACGACGACCGGTGGCCCTGGCTCGACGCCATCGGCGCCTGGGCGCACGGACGGGCCGGTCTCGGCGGTGTGGTCAGCAGCTCGGCGCTCAAGCGCAGCTACCGCGACCGGCTGCGGGCCGCCGCCCCCGGTGTCGTCTTCGTCCACCTGACCGGTGACCGGGCCCTCATCGAGGACCGGATGTCGCACCGGCAGGGGCACTTCATGCCGACCGCGCTGCTCGATTCGCAGTTCGCCACGTTGGAGCCTCTCGGGGCGGATGAGGCGGGCGTCGGCGTCGACGTCGCCGGGTCCCCGGAGGAGATTGCCGACCGGGCGGTCGAGGCGCTCGGTCGACTCGGCTGAGTGCTCCCGCCGGAGGTTCTTCTGCTGCGGGCCGCATGTGGCTGGTCGCGCAGTTCCCCGCGCCCCTGTCGGGGCACGACTCACTCACGTACAAGGAAAGCACCGTGACCCATCTCAGCGTCGAGATGCTGGCAGCGGACCCCGTCGAGCCGATCACCTCGGCGGGCCATGCCCAGCTGGGGATCGCCGTCCTCGCGGGCATCGCCGTCATCGTCCTGCTCATCACCAAGTTCAAGCTGCACGCGTTCCTCGCGCTGACCGTCGGGTCCCTCGCGCTCGGGGCGTTCGCGGGCGCGCCGCTCGACAAGGCCATCACCAGCTTTACCGGCGGACTCGGCAGCACCGTCGCGGGCGTCGGCGTGCTCATCGCGCTCGGTGCGATCCTCGGCAAACTGCTCGCCGACTCCGGCGGTGCCGACCAGATCGTCGACACGATCCTGGCCAGGGCGAGCGGGCGGGCGATGCCCTGGGCGATGGTCCTCATCGCCTCGGTGATCGGACTTCCGCTCTTCTTCGAGGTCGGCATCGTGCTGCTGATCCCGGTCGTCCTGATGGTCGCCAAGCGCGGCAACTACTCGCTGATGCGGATCGGCATCCCGGCCCTCGCCGGTCTCTCCGTGATGCACGGCCTGATCCCGCCGCACCCCGGCCCGCTCGTCGCCATCGACGCGGTCAAGGCGAACCTCGGCGTCACGCTCGCGCTCGGCGTCCTCGTCGCCATTCCGACGGTGATCATCGCCGGTCCGCTGTTCTCGAAGGTCGCCGCCCGCTGGGTGGACGTCCCGGCCCCCGAGAAGATGATCCCGCAGCGCCCCTCGGAGGAGCTGGAGAAGCGCCCGGGATTCGGCGCGACGGTCGCCACCGTGCTGCTGCCGGTCGTCCTGATGCTGGCCAAGGCGCTGGTGGACATCGTGGTCGACGACCCCGAGACCACCGTGCAGCGCGTCTTCGACGTCATCGGCTCCCCGCTGATCGCCCTGCTCGCCGCGGTCGTCGTCGGGATGTTCACGCTGGGCCGTGCGGCCGGGTTCACCAAGGACCGGCTCTCCACGACCGTCGAGAAGTCGCTCGCCCCGATCGCGGGCGTGCTGATGATCGTGGGCGCGGGCGGCGGCTTCAAGCAGACGCTCATCGACATCGGCGTGGGCCGGATGATCCTGGACTTCTCCAAGGACTGGTCGATCCCGGCGCTGCTCCTGGCCTGGCTGATCGCGGTGGCCATCCGGCTCGCGACGGGTTCCGCGACGGTCGCGACGATCTCCGCCGCCGGTCTCGCGGCGCCGCTCGCCGCCGACATGTCGACCGCGCACACGGCCCTGCTCGTGCTCGCCATCGGCGCCGGTTCGCTCTTCTTCTCCCACGTCAACGACGCGGGCTTCTGGCTGGTGAAGGAGTACTTCGGACTGGACGTCGGTCAGACGGTGAAGACGTGGTCGGTGATGGAGACGATCATCTCGGTGGTGGCGGGCGGACTGGTCCTCCTGCTGTCGCTGATCATCTGAAGCCCCGGGGCGGGCCGCCTCGGCGGCTCCGCCCCGGACCCCTCTCCTCAATCGCCGGAGGGGCTGTAAGACGGTCCTCCGGCGACCGAGGACGCCTTTTCCAGCTGGAATGCCTCGTTTCCCAGCCCGATGCGCGCATGCGCCTCGGGGTTCCGGGAGCGCAGGAACGCCCCGTAGAGGACGCCGGTCAGCGCCGCGGCGAAGATGACACCGGGCAGCGCCCAGCCGAGCGTGGAGCCCTCGCCCGCGCCCACCAGGACGTCGAAGTCCCTGACCGTGTACCCGGCGATGATCAGCAGACCGACCGCGGCGAGTGCGGAGGCGGCGATGCGCCAGGCCTGGGCGCGGGCGGCGCCCCTGCGGGCGAAGAAGACGATCACGGCGACGGACGCGGTGGCCATCAGGAGGATCACGCCGAGCGCGCCGATGTTGCCGCCCCAGGTGAACAGGTGCAGGACCGGCGCGGTCGGGTCGCCCGCCGTGCCGTCGTCCGCGACGGCGAACGCCACGACGACGAGCACCGAGACCACGGTCTGCAGCAGGGAGCCGGTGCCGGGCGCGCCGGTGGAGGTGTTGGTGCGGCCGAACGCGGCGGGCAGCAGCCTCTCCCGCCCCATCGCGAAGGCGTAGCGCGCCACGACGTTGTGGAAGCTGAGGATCGCCGCGAACATGCCGGTCACGAACAGGACGTGGAGCACGTCGGTGAAGGTGGCGCCGAGCCGGGACTCGGTGAGGCCGAAGAGCAGCCCCGCGCTCTGTTCCCGCGCCGCGGGGACGATGCCGGAGGGGCCCGCCGCGACCGTGAGCGCCCAGGAGCTGAGCGCGAAGAAGACGGCGACGAAGCCCACCGCGAAGAACATCACCCGGGCCACCACGACCTGCGGGCGGCTGGTCTCCTCGGCGTACACGGGGGCCTGTTCGAAGCCGGTGAACGCCGCGATGCAGAAGCAGAGGGACGTGGCGACGCCCGCGCCGGTGAGCGTGTCCGGGTTGAACGCGTGCAGCGAGAGGCCCTCCTTGCCCGGGTCGGCGACGGCCGCGATGTCGAAGACGACGACGAGGGCCACCTCGATCAGGAGCAGGACGCCGAGCACGCGCGCGTTGAGGTCGATCTTCAGCCAGGCGAGGACGGCGACGAGGGCCACGGTGACGAGCGCCGGGATCCACCAGGCGACGTCGACCTCGACGTACGTCTTCAGGAGCCCGGACACCTCGAAACCGAGCAGGCCGTACAGGCCTGCCTGGAGGGCGCTGTAGGCGACGAGCGCGACCAGCGCGGCGCCCGCGCCCGCGGTGCCGCCGAGGCCGCGGGATATGTACGCGTAGAAGGCGCCGGCGTTGTGCACGTGCCGGCTCATCTCGGCGTATCCGAGGCTGAAGAGCGCGAGGACGACACCGAGGATGAGGAA
This sequence comes from Streptomyces sp. NPDC058308, assembly GCF_042880275.1. Classification (NCBI taxonomy): domain Bacteria; kingdom Bacillati; phylum Actinomycetota; class Actinomycetes; order Kitasatosporales; family Streptomycetaceae; genus Streptomyces; species Streptomyces sp. NPDC058308. The sequence continues at coordinate 164,050 of NZ_JBHVZA010000012.1, read as the reverse complement.
GAGCAGCGGCTGTCCGACGACGCCCATCACCCCGTACGTGGTGGGCATGACGCCGGCGACGACCATCAGGGGGCCGGTCGCGGCGAGCACGGAGAGCAGCAGGCCCGCGGTGCCGAGGCGGCCCGCGCGCAGCGCCCGCTCCTGGCCCTTGTACGTGCTGATCCCGCTGTCGCCCGTCGGGGCGCCGGGTGATCTGGTGCCGCTCGGACTCGAACTTCCCGTCGCCATGGCGCGGTTGTCCTTTCGGAAGGTGCTGATCGGGGACGGCTGGTCAGGACGGGCCGAACGCGGTGGCCCGCGCGGCGGTGAACGACGCGCAGGGGTCCCGGTCCGGGTACGACCAGGGGGCCGGGGTCGCGTGCCGTCCGATGCGGTGGAAGAGCGCGGCGGCTTCGGCCGCCCTGCCCTCGCAGAACTTCGCGTGGGCAAGGAAGTTGAGGTCGATGTGGCGGCGCGGGTGGCCGGGGCCTTCGGGCGTCTCACGTTCGAGCCACCAGTCGAAGGCGCCCTTCATGACGCCGCGGGCGCGCCGCCCGGCCCAGTGCCCGGACGCGGCGGGATCGGCGGACTCCAGGCCCGCCGCGGCGAGGACGCGGTAGCGCTCAGCGTGCGCGACGACGGGCAGGACCGCAAGCGGCGAGCCGGCGGGCGCCTGTTCGGCGGCCCAGGCCGCGAAGTCGTACACCTCGTGCAGCGGGTCCTGGCCCGCGCCGGGGCGCCGTTCGGCGAGCCGGGCCACCATCAGGTGGTGGGCGTGGTGGTGCTCGGGGTGGCGGTGGCGGACCTCGTCGAAGAGGCGTACGACGTCCTCCTCGCGGCCCAGTGAGCGTTCGAGCAGGAGGAGCGCGAGCCAGGGCGTCGGGTCGGTGGGAACGCGCGCGGCGGCCTCGCGGCACCGCTCGCGCACCTTGTCCGAACGCTCCTTGCCGCGCAGCGCCTTGTGCACGGCGGCGAAGGCGAGCAGCACCTCGGCGTCGTGGCTCTCGGGTTCGGCGAGCCGCCAGTCGCGCGCCCAGGCGGTGGTGGTGGGCTCCTGTCCGAGGACGTCGAAGCGGTGGCCCCTGCGGTCCCAGTCGTCGCCGGTCGCGGCGAGCAGCGCACGGACCCCGGCCCAGCGTCCCTGCGCCAACGCGGCGCGGGCAGCGGCGAGTTCGGCGTCGTCGAGCGCGGCGTCGAAGGCGTGCCCCGTGGCTTTTTTGCGGGAACGGCCCAGTGGGGGTGGGGGTGGTGACACCGCGGGACGTCCCTCCCGGCGCGGCTTGCGTATGGATGATCACGCACAGCAAAGCGGTAGGCACTGCTCCACGTCAAGGCCCGACGCCGGCACCAGCCTTCACCAACTCATTTCAAAATCCGCAGACTTCGCCCTTCACACGGCCGGTCCGCGTCCGCGGGCTCAGGCCACCGCGCGCGCGGCGGCGCGGCCCGCCGTGCGTCCGGAGAAGAGGCAGCCGCCGAGGAAGGTGCCCTCAAGGGAGCGGTAGCCGTGGACTCCGCCGCCGCCGAACCCGGCGGCCTCCCCGGCCGCGTACACGCCGGGCAGGGGCTGCCCGCCCTCGGTCAGGACGCGCGAGGAGAGGTCCGTCTCCAGGCCGCCGAGGGTCTTGCGGGTGAGGATGTTCAGGCGCACGGCGATGAGCGGGCCCGCCGCGGGGTCGAGGACGCGGTGCGGGGCGACGGCCCGGATGAGCCGGTCGCCGAGGAACTTGCGGGCGCCGCGGATGGCCGTCACCTGGAGGTCCTTGGTGAAGGGGTTGGCGATCTCGCGGTCGCGCGCGGTGAGGGTGCGGCGCAGGGCGGCCTCGTCGATGAGGGGGCCCGCCGAGTCCGCCGTCAGCGCGTTCATGCCGCGCACCAGGGCGCCGAGCTCTCTCTCGACGACGAAGTCGACGCCGTGGTCCATGAACGCCTTGACGGGGCCCGGCACGTCGGCGCGCGCCCTGTCGATGACGCCGCGCACGGACTTGCCGGTCAGGTCGGGGTTCTGTTCCGAGCCGCTGAGGGTGAACTCCTTGCCGATGATGCGCTGGTTGAGCACGAACCAGGTGTGGTCGTGCCCGGTCTTCATGATGTGGGCGAGGGTGCCGAGCGTGTCGAAGCCGGGGAAGAGCGGCACGGGCAGGCGGTCGCCGCGCGCGTCCAGCCACACGGACGAGGGGCCCGGCAGGATGCGGATGCCGTGCCGCTCCCAGATGGGGTTCCAGTTCTCGATGCCCTCGGTGTAGTGCCACATCCGGTCGCGGTTGATGAGGTGCGCGCCGGCCTCCTCGGCGATGCCGAGCATCTTGCCGTCCACGTGCGCGGGCACCCCGGAGATCATCTTCTCGGGCGGGGTGCCGAGCCGCTCGGGCCAGTGGGCGCGCACCAGGTCGTGGTTGCCGCCGATGCCGCCCGAGGTCACGATCACCGCCTGGGCCCGGAACTGGAAGGCACCGTTCACCACGCGGCTGCTGGCCTTGCCCCGCTCGACGGCCGAGGGTTCGAGGATCTCGCCGGTGACCGTGTCGACGGTGCCCGCGCTGCGCGAGAGCCCCGTGACGCGGTGCCGGAACTTGAACTGGACGAGGCCGCGCGCCGCCCCGGCGCGCACCCGCCGTACGAACGGCGCGAGCAGCCCAGGGCCGGTCCCCCAGGTGATGTGGAAGCGCGGCACCGAGTTCCCGTGGCCCTGCGCGTCGTAGCCGCCGCGCTCGGCCCAGCCGACCACCGGGAAGAACCGCACGCCCTGCCCGTGCAGCCAGGACCGCTTCTCGCCGGCCGCGAAGTCGACGTACGCCTCGGCCCACTTGCGCGGCCAGTGGTCCTCCGGACGGTCGAATGCCGCCGTGCCCATCCAGTCCTGGAGGGCGAGCGCGTGCGAGTCCTTGATCCGCAGCCGCCGCTGCTCGGGCGAGTCGACGAAGAAGAGACCGCCGAAGGACCAGTGCGCCTGGCCGCCGAGCGACTGCTCGGGCTCCTGGTCGACGAGGATGACCCGGCGCCCCGCGTCGACGAGCTCCGCGGTCGCCGCGAGTCCGGCGAGCCCCGCCCCGATCACGATCACATCTGCGTCGTACGCCATAGAGCTCGTCCTCCTCGACAGGGTCCCGCAAGGTTACCGACCGGTCAGATCCCGGACAGGTCAGATCCTGAACAGCCGAGTGACGCACGTCAACCGACAGAGCGGGGGAACTCGTCAAGATCCGGGGAGCGGCGTGCGGGGATCGCCGCTATCGTCGGCCAAGTCTCGCTTTGCCACCCCGGCTTGGCCCCGCCTCCCCCACCCACAGGTATGTGACGTGTCGGTCCTGGTACTCGCCCTCGCCGTCGGCGCCGCCTGCTGCCTCGGCCTCGGCTTCGTGCTCCAGCAGAACGTGGCGCGCAAGGCGCCGCTGAGCGACTTCCTCTCGCTGCGGCTCCTCATCGACCTGGTGCGGGTGCCGCGCTGGCTGGCCGGGATCGGTCTGATGGTGTGCGGCATGGTGCTCGGCGCGCTCGCGCTCGGCCGCGGGGAGATCTCCTTCGTCGAGCCGCTGCTCGCCACCCAGCTCCTGTTCGCCCTGGCGCTCTCCCGCCACCAGAGCGGGCAGCCGCTCGGCCGTCAGGGGTGGGCGGGTCTGGTGCTGCTGGCGGGCGGCGTCACGGCGTTCATCGTGGCGGGCGAGCCGCGCGGCGGGAATGTGGTGACCAGCCCGCTGCGGCACTGGCTCATCGTCGGCGTGATGGTGGGCGGGGCGCTGGTCCTCACCGCGTGGGCGAAGCGGACGCGGCTCGGCGCGGGGCCGGTGCTCCTGGCGCTCGCGGCGGGGCTCCTCTACGGCGTGCAGGACGCGCTGACGCGGGTGAGCGGTGACCGGTTCGCCGAGGGTGGACTCTCCGAGGTGCTCACGGGATGGCAGCCGTACGGGGTGCTCGTCCTCGGCGTCACGGGGCTCGTCCTCGTGCAGAGCGCCTTCGAGACGGCGCCGCTACGGATGTCGCTGCCCGCGCTCACCGCCGCGCAGCCGCTGGCCGGGATCGCGTGCGGGGTGGGCTTCCTCGGCGACCGGCTGCGGACCGACACGGGTGCGCTCGCCTGGGAGGCGGCGGGGCTCGCGGCCGTCGTGGCGGGGGTGGTGCTGCTCGGGATGCATCCGGCGATGCCGGGGCATGGCCGGGGGCCTGTGCGGGAGCTCAGTCGGCGCTGAGGGCTCCGCCGGTGCGTTGCGGTATGTCGCGTTGCCGTTGACCATCTTGCCGTTCATCACCGGCTTCGCCGAGTTCGTCCTCAAGCGCCGGACGGGCTGAATGGCTCGCCAGGCCGGGCTGAATAGGTCGCCAGGGCGGGCTGGATGCGCAGATGCCTTGATCAGCTGTTTAATAATGGGCAGCATTACAATGGGGCCATGGCCCGAACCTCTGGTCCCCAGACCCGCGAGAAGCTTCTCCGCGCCGGCGAGGAGGTGTTCGCCGCGCAGGGCGTGGACGGCGCCCAGCTGCGGGACATCGTCCGGCTCGCCGGACAGAGCAACCCCTCCGCCGTGCAGTACCACTTCGGCTCGCGCGGCGGCCTGCTCGACGCCGTGATGGCGGAGCGCCAGCGCCGTACGGAGCAGGTGCTCACCGCCGAACTCGAACGCGCCGGAGAGGCCGCGGCCGGTCTGCGCGGCCTGCTCACCGCCCTGGTGAACGCCGAGGCCACCGAGTTGCGCACCGAGCGCGGGCGCCGCTGCCTGCGCATCTCCGCCCAGCTCAGCCACGAGAGCGGGGTCCGCACCCGCACCCCGCACCCCACGCTCGACGGCACCGTGTACTGGACGCTGATCGGACGGCTCGAAGACCGCGTGGCCGACCTGGCGCCCGGGCTCCCTGAGCCGCTGCGCCTGGAACGGCTCGATCTCGCGCTCACCATGATCGGCGCCGCCCTGGGCGACCGCGCCCGTCAGTACCTGGCGGGAACCACCCCCCTGACCGGCGAGGACCTCTTCCTCGCCGACCTCGTCGAAACCACCGCGGCGCTGCTACGGGCCCCGCACCCCACCCCTGGAGACACCCCATGACACCCATGACCCAGCACGACCTCACCGGCCGGACCGTCGTCATCACCGGCGCCGCGCGCGGGCTCGGCGCCGAGGCGGCGCGTCAGGCCGTCGCCGCCGGAGCGAACGTCGTCCTCACCGACGTGCTCGCCGACGAGGGCCGGGCCACCGCCGCCGAGCTGGGCGAACGCGCCCGCTTCAGGCACCACGACGTGACGTCCGAGGAGGACTGGCGGCGCGTGGCCGACTACGCGGTCGCCGAGTTCGGCGGCATCCACGGCCTGGTGAACAACGCGGGGATATCGACCGGCCAGTTCCTGGAGTCGGAGTCCGTCGAGCACTTCCGCAAGGTCCTCGACATCAACCTCACCGGCGTGTTCATCGGCATGAAGACCGTCGTGCCCGCGATGAAGGAGGCCGGGGGCGGTTCGATCGTCAACATCTCCTCCGCGGCGGGCCTGATGGGCCTCGCGCTCACCGCCGGGTACGGCGCGTCGAAGTGGGGCGTACGCGGGCTCACCAAGATCGGCGCGGTGGAGCTCGGCACGGCCCGGATCCGCGTCAACTCCGTCCACCCCGGCATGACGTACACCCCGATGACCGCCCAGGTCGGCATCGAGAAGGGCGAGGGCAAGTACCCCAACACCCCGATGGGCCGGGTGGGCGAGCCGCACGAGATCGCGGGTGCCGTGGTCTTCCTGCTCTCCGACGCCGCGTCCTACGTGACGGGCGCGGAGCTCGCCGTAGACGGCGGCTGGACGGCCGGGCCCACCGTGCAGTACGTCATGGGGCGGTGAGGTTGGATGGTGGGCATGACCGACTCCGCCGCGACACCCGCCGACCCCCGTGACGAGATCCTGACCGTCGTCGACGAGCACGACGAGGTCGTCGGCGAGGCGCCGCGCGGCGAGGTGTACGCGCGGGGCCTGCGCCACCGCTGCGTGTTCATCGAGGTGCGGGACGCCCGGGGCCGGGTGTTCGTGCACCGCCGCACGCCGGTCAAGCTGGTCTTCCCCTCGCTGTACGACATGTTCGTGGGCGGCGTGGTCGGGGCGGGCGAGTCCTGCGACGACGCGGCGCTGCGCGAGGCGCAGGAGGAGCTCGGCGTCCAGGGCCTGGCACGCCCCACGCCGCTGTTCTCCTTCCTCTACGACGACGGCGCCGGGCACTCCTGGTGGTCCTACGTCTACGAGGTGCGCTGCGACCTGCCGGTGAATCCTCAGGCCGAGGAGGTCGCCTGGCACGCCTTCCTCACCGACGACGAGCTGGAACGCAAGCTCGACGCCTGGGAATGGGTGCCGGACGGGCTCGCCGCCCACCACCGGCTGAGGGCCTTCCGCGCGGGCTGATCACCACGGCCTATGGTGCGAGCGTGAGCAATTTCGTACAGAGTCTGCGGCTGTGGTTCGCCCCCGAGCGCGTCCGCGAGGAGGGCGACACCCCCGACTACCGCTTCTCGCTCGCCAACGAACGCACCTTCCTGGCCTGGCTGCGCACCGCCCTCGCGCTGATCGGGGGCGGCTTCGCCGTGGACCAGTTCCTGCCGGACCTGCGCTGGGCCTGGCGGATCGGGCTCGCCCTGGCGCTGCTCGGCGCGGGCGTCCTGTGCTCACTGCGCGCGGTCAACCACTGGGTGCGGTGCGAGCGCGCGATGCGGCGCGGCGAGGACCTGCCGACCAGCCGGTTCCCGACCGTGCTGAGCCTGGCGGTCGCGGTGGTCGCGCTCGCCATGGTGATCGTCGTGCTGTTCGGGTGGGAGGGGTGACGCCGCCCGGTGAACAGCCCGGTGAACAGACCGGTGAACAGACCGGTGCGCAGCTCCGCGACCCGGGTCTGCAGCCCGAGCGCACGCGCCTGGCCTGGCGGCGCACGACGCTGTCGGCCACGGTCGCCGCGGTGCTCGCCGCCCGCGCGGTGCTGCACGGCGGTCCCACCGCGCCGAACGTGCTGGCCTGCGCCCTCTGCCTGCTCCTGTGGCTCGGCTTCCTGGCGGTCGCGCACCGCAGGATGGCCGGTCTGACGGCACGCGAGCCCCGGACGATGACGCTGCGGGCGGCCCGGACGGCGGCGCTGTGCACGCTCGCACTGTCGGTGTGCGCGGCGGCGATGGTGGTGTGAGCGCCGATGGCGTGGGCCGCAGCGTCGGCGTGGCCCGCGGCGTCGGCGGGTCGGTTCCTCGGGTCAGTCCTCCCACTCCACCGTCACGACGACCTTGCCGCGGGTGCGGCCCTCCTCGCTCAGGCGGTGCGCCTCGGCCGCCCGCTCCAGCGGGAACGTCTCGTCGACGTGCACGGTCACCACGTCCTGTTCCGCGAGTTCGGTGAGGCGGCCGAGGTCGGCCGCGTCCGGGCGTACGAAGCAGTAGTGGCCGCCCAGGCCGATCACCCCGCCGTCCGCGATGGACGCGAGGCGGCCGCCGGGCGCGAGGAGTTCGGCGGATGCCCTGAGGGTGTCGCCGCCCACCGTGTCGAAGGCCGCGTCGACCCCCTCGGGGGCGAGCGCCCGTACCCGGTCGACGAGCCCGTCCCCGTAGGTGACCGGCTCGGCGCCCAGCTCCCGCAGGTAGTCGTGGTTGCGTTCGCTCGCGGTGCCGATGACGCGGGCGCCCGCGTGCCGGGCGAGCTGCACGGCGATCGAGCCGACGCCGCCCGCCGCGGCGTGCACGAGGACGACGTCCCCCTCGGCCACCTCCAGCGCCTGTGTGAGGACCTGGTAGGCGGTGAGCCCGGCGAGCGGCAGCCCGGCGGCCTCCGCGAAGGTGAGGTTGCGCGGCTTGCGGGCGAGGGTGCGCACCGGGGCGGCGACGTACTCGGCGAAGGTGCCGCGCGAGAGGAAGTCCTCGCGCACATAGCCGATGACCTCGTCCCCGACGGCGAACTCCGGCACGGAGGCGCCCGGTTGGACCACCACACCCGAGACGTCCCAGCCGGGGATCACGGGGAAGACGGGGTCGATGAGCCCGTCGAGGTACCCCTCGCGGCACTTCCAGTCAACGGGGTTCACGGCCGCCGCCCGCACCTTCACCAGGACGGAGTCGGGGCCGACCTTGGGGTCGCTCACCTCCCCGAACTCGAGCACTTCGGGGCCGCCGTAGCTGCGGTAGCTGATCGCCTTCATGGGGTGCCCCTCACAGGGTCGCTTCGCGGAGGTCATCGAAACATCAACAAGGTTCCCATAACGGAATTAATAGGGCATCAGGGGCTAGCCTGAGAGGGTCAAGCCACTCCCCGCAGCCACAGAAGGTGCGCGTCATGACCACGCTCCACCACGAACACCCGGTGCACGACCACGTCCACGGCCCGGCCTGCGGCCACCCCGAGGTGCCGCACGGCGACCACGTCGACTACGCGCACGACGGCCACCTGCACCGTCTGCACTCCGACCACTACGACGAGTGCGAGCCGGCCGGCCACCTCGCGCACCAGGGCCACGACCACCGGCACGGGGACGGCTGCGGCCACGACGCGGTCACGCACGGCGACCACGTCGACTACCTCCACGACGGCCACCGGCACGCGGAGCACGACGGGCACTGGGACGACCACTGAGAGCCTGTCCTTGACCGCTCCACCGGAGTTCGCCGGGGATCCGCGGGCCGGGCGTGACCGGTCGCGCGGGTCCCCGCGCTCCTTCACCGCCCGGTAGCCTCTGGACGGCATACCGACTGGTCGGCATCATGGGGTGGCAGCAGCAGCCACCACGCCGATCAGGAGCAGCAGATGAGCGCAGTCCACCCGCCGGGCCTCGACCTCGACCGGTTGCGCGGCCACCTCGACCGCGAGCGTCCCGGCCTGGTCGGCGGACCGCTCACCGCCCGGCTCATCGAGGGCGGCCGGTCGAACCTCACGTACGCGGTGACGGACGGCGCCACCCGCTGGGTCGTCCGGCGGCCCCCGCTGGGGCACGTCCTGGCCACCGCGCACGACATGAAGCGCGAGCACCGGGTGATCGCGGCACTGCACCCGACCGACGTGCCGGTGCCCGCGCCGGTGCTCCTGTGCGAGGACGACACCGTCATCGGGGCGCCCTTCTACGTGATGGAGTTCGTGGACGGGACGCCGTACCGCACCGCCGAGGAGCTCGCGCCGCTCGGCCCCGGGCGCACCCGCGAGGCGGTGCTCGGCCTCGTCGACACCCTCGTCGACCTGCACGCCGTGGACCCGGCGGCGGTCGGGCTCGGCGACTTCGGGCGGCCCGAGGGATTCCTCGACCGGCAGCTGCGCCGCTGGGGCAAGCAGCTGGACGCGTCCCGCAGCCGCGAGCTCGCGGGCATCGACGAACTGCACGCCGCACTCGGGCGCGCGCTCCCCGGCTCCCCCGCCCCTGCCGTCGTACACGGCGACTACCGCCTGGACAACGTCCTCATCGGCGACGACGGCCGGATCAAGGCCATCCTCGACTGGGAGATGTCCACGCTCGGCGACCCGCTCACCGACCTGGGCCTGCTCGTGATGTACAGCGCGAAGCTGGAGGTCCCCGACTCCCCCGTCAGCACCACCGCGGGCGCGCCGGGCCACCCCGACCCGGCCGAGCTGATCGAGCGGTACGCCGCGCGCTCGGGGCGCGACGTGTCGGCCGTCTCCTGGTACACGGCGTTCGCGTGGTTCAAGCTCGCCGTGATCCTGGAGGGCATCCACTACCGCTACACGCTGGGCCAGACGGTCGGCGCGGGCTTCGACCGGATCGGCGAGCTGGTGCCCGTGTTCATCGAGCACGGCCGCGCCACGCTCCAGGGACGACAGGAAGGCTGAGACAGAGCCATGGACTTCGCATTCGACGCCCGCACCGAAGAGCTGCGCGCGAAGCTGCTCGCCTTCATGGACGAGCACGTGTACCCGGCCGAGGCCGTCGCCGAGGAACAGCGGGCCGCGCTCGCCTCGCCGTGGGACACCCCCGCCGTGGTGGAGGAGCTGAAGGCCGAGGCCCGCAGGCAGGGCCTGTGGAACCTCTTCCTCCCCGACGCCGAGCACGGGGCCGGGCTGACCAATCTGCAGTACGCGCCGCTCGCCGAGATCACCGGCCGCTCCCCGCAGTTGGCACCCACCGCGCTGAACTGCGCGGCGCCCGACACCGGCAACATGGAGGTGCTCGCGCAGTTCGGCACCGACGAGCAGCAGAAGCGGTGGCTGGAGCCGCTGCTTGCCGGGGAGATCCGCTCGGCGTTCGCGATGACCGAGCCGGAGGTGGCCTCCTCCGACGCCACGAACATCACCACGCTCATCGAGCGCGAGGGCGACGAGTACGTCATCACGGGCCGCAAGTGGTACATCTCCGGCGCGATGAACCCCGACTGCCAGATCTTCATCGTGATGGGCAAGACCGATCCGGACGGCGCCGACATCCGTCGCCAGCAGTCCATGGTGCTTGTCCCCCGCGACACCCCGGGCCTCGAAGTGCGGCGCGCCATGCGGGTGTACGGGTACGAGGACCACTACCACGGCGGCCACGCCGAGGTCGTCCTCGACCGCGTCCGGGTGCCCGTCTCGAACCTCGTCGGCGAGGAGGGCGGCGGCTTCGCCATCGCACAGGCGCGCCTCGGCCCCGGCCGCATCCACCACTGCATGCGGCTGATCGGGATGGCCGAGCGCGCCATCCAGCTGATGTGCGAGCGCGCGGTGGCGCGCACCGCGTTCGGCAAGCCGCTGGCGCAGCAGGGCGTCGTGCAGGAGTGGATCGCCGACGCGCGGGTCGCCGTGGAGCAGCTGCGGCTGCTCGTCCTCAAGACGGCCTGGCTGATGGACACCGTCGGCAACAAGGGCGCGCACACGGAGATCCAGTCCATCAAGATCGCGACCCCGCGCGCGGTGGTCGACATCCTCGACCGGGCGGTGCAGCTGCACGGCGCGGGCGGCGTCAGCCAGGACTTCCCGCTGGCCGAACTCTGGGCGGCGGCGCGGACGTTGCGCCTCGCCGACGGTCCTGACGAGGTGCATCAGCGCTCGCTCGCGAGGCGGGAGCTGAAGAAGTACCGGTAGCCGCGGGTGCCCTCGGGCTTGCCCCCGCGTACCCTCTCCGGTCGCTCCCGCCGCGCCTAGCCTCGGCGGAAGCGACCGGAAGCGACCGGAAGGGCGGGGAACGGGGTGCGCGAGACGCGGAGAGCGACGGGGCAGGAGACGGCGGCGCGGCCCGCCGCGCGGCTGAACCCGGACTGGAAGCTGACGGGGCCGGGAAACCTGCGTGGCCGCCCTCCACCAGTACCTCAGGCTCTTCCACGACAAGAGCAACACCGAGGCCAACGCCGCCCACCGGAGCATGGAGCAGCTGCTCGTCGCGAACGGCCACAAGGACGGCGTCTGAGGCCTGGCCACCCGGTCGCCCCGTCACCTCACGGCCGCAGCGCCCTGAGCAGCAGGTCGGCCAGGTGGTCGGCCACCTGCTGCGGGGTGAGCGGGCCCTCGGGCCGGTACCAGGTGGACAGATGGTGGACCGAGCCGAAGTGGTAGTCCACCACCAGGTCCGCCGGGGTCGCCGTGGCGAAGACGCCCGACTCCTGGCCCTCCTCGATCAGGGCCCGGAACCGCTCGTGGTAGCGGCGCCGTTCGGCCCGGACCTGCTTGTTCTTCTCCGGGCTGAGGTGGTGCATGGAGCGGAAGAAGATCGCCGCGTCATCGAGGTTGTCGATGGTGGTGACCACGACGTCCGCGGCGGCGTCGCGCACCCGCCGTTCCACGGGGGCGTCCGCGTCGGCGATGGCATCGAGCCGCTCCTGCTGGACGCGGAGCATGCGGGCGTAGACCTCGTGCAGGAGGTCGTCCTTGGAGCCGAAGTAGTGGTAGAGCGCGCCCTTGGTGACGCCGGCGGCCTCCACGATCTCCTGCACCGACGTACGGTCGTAGCCGTGGTCGGCGAAGAGCCTGGTGGCGGCGGCCAGCAGGCGCTGGGGGACGGGTGTGCCGTCACCGTCCGTCGTTCGGGCCACTGCCGCCACCTGCCTTTCGCGTCACTTGCCGTGCTGTGCCCGGGAACGCAGTTCCCGCCGGAGGATCTTCCCACTTGTCGTCTTCGGCAGCTCCGTCAGGATCTCGATCTGCCGCGGATATTTGTACGCGGCGAGCCGCTCCTTGCAGTACGCGGCCAGTTCGCCGGGGCCGGTGCCGCTGTCCGGACGCAGGCTGACGTACGCCTTGACGGTCTCCCCGCGGTAGCTGTCGGGGACCCCGACGACGGCCGCCTCGCGCACGGCGGGGTGCCCGTAGAGGACGTCCTCGACCTCGCGCGGCCACACCTTGAAACCGGACGCGTTGATCATGTCCTTCTTGCGGTCGACGACGTAGAGCCAGCCCGCCGGGTCCATGAACCCGATGTCGCCGGTGCGCAGTTCGCCGTCGGGGAAGGCCTCGGCGGTGGCGTCGGCGCGCTGCCAGTAGCCGGGCACCACCTGCGGGCCGCGCACGGCGATCTCACCCTGCTCGCCGAACGGGACCTCGCGGCCGAGGTCGTCCAGGATGCGTACGACCGTCTCGGGACCCGGGACGCCGACCGCGAGGGTGCCGGAAACGGGATCGACCGGAGCCTGCTGTCCCGGCGGCACGGAGGCGCAGGGCGCGGTGCACTCCGTGAGGCCGTAGCCGTTGTGCAGGTAGGGGCCGAAGGCGGCGCGGAACTTCTCCACCAGGGCGGGCGGCAGCGGCGCGCCGCCCGAGGAGATCATCACGAAGGAGGCGAAGTGCGCGCGGGTCGCCGCCGGGTGCGCGGCCAGCGCCATGAAGGCCGTGGACGGGCCGACCGTGTACGCGGGGCGGTGCTCGGCGAAGGCGTCGAGGACCACACCGGCCTCGAAGCGGTAGGCGAGCGCGAGCGTGCCCGCGTTGGCGACGCAGGCCGCGATCTGGGCGACCATGCCGGTGATGTGGAAGAGCGGCGCCATCGCGAAGTAGCAGGCGCCTTCGGGTATCCCGGAGCCGGTGCGCTGGCGCTCCGCGTTGTAGGTGATGTTGCCGTGGGTGTTCATGGCGCCCTTGGGGGCGCCGCTGGTGCCCGAGGTGTAGCTGATCAGCGCCACGTCGGAGGGGCCGAGCTCACGGTCGGCGGGGGCCTCGATCCCCTGGCGCGCGACCGCCACCAGGTCGTCGGCGTCGGCGGGCACCGGCAGGCGCTCGAAGTCCAGGACCCGGGTGTCGTCGCGGGTCTGCAGGTCGAGCTGGCAGGCGGTGAGGACGACGCGCACCGGCGAGTTCGCCGCCGTATCGCGCAGATACGTCTCCCAGGCGCGGTCCGCGCAGATCAGCGCGGTCACTCCGGCGTCCGCGAGGACGTGGCCGACCTCCGCGGACTTGTACATGGGGTTGACGGGGACGACCGTCGCGCCCGCCTTCCACGCGCCGAGGAGCGCGAGCACGAAGTGCGGGGTGTTCTGCAGGAGGATCGCGACGCGGTCGCCGCGGGCGACGCCGCGCGCGGCGAGGTGCCCGGCGACGGAGTCGCTGAGGGCGTCCGTCTCGCGGTAGCTGAGGCGGCCGTCGAAGTAGGCGAGGGCGGTGTGCTCGGGGGCCCGTGCGACGGCGGCGCGGAAGGCGTGGGGCATGGAGGCCGCGGGGTGCACGGGGCCGCGCTGGGCGTCGTTGAGCCGGGCGAGCCAGGGCTTGGCCGCGTACGGGGACGCGGCGGGGGAAGGGCCGGTCACCGCTGCGTCGCCTCCCACTTCTGCTGGAGGTGGTTCATGCCGGTCAGCCACTTGTCGGGGGTCGCGGCGCGGGCTTGGCAGTAGGCGGCGACCTCGGGGTGCGGCAGGATCAGGAAGCGGTCCTCCGCCATGCCCGCGAAGAGGGCGGCGGCGACGTCGTCGGGCTCGATCGCGGTGGGGGTGAGCACGAGGTCGCCCGCGCTGCCGGTGGCGGCGAGCATGTCGGTGCGGACGCCCTGCGGGCAGATCGCGTGCACCTTGAGGCCGCGATGGCGGTACGTGAGCGAGAGCCACTCGGCGAAGGCGTACGCGCCGTGCTTGGTGACGCTGTAGGGCGCGGCGCCGATCATGGTGAGCAGACCGGCCGCGGAGACGGTGGAGACGAAGCGGCCGCTGCCGCGCTCCAGCCAGTCGGGCAGCAGCGCGTGTGCCGCCCGTACGTGCGCCATCACGTTGACGTCCCAGGCCGCTGCCCAGACCGCCTCGGGCGCGGCCTCGCTGCCGCCGGAGCCGAGCCCCGCGTTGGCGCAGTACACGTCGACCGTGCCGCCGAGCGCGTCCCGGGCCTCGGGCACGATCACCGACGCGTCGCCCGGCACGGCGATGCCGCCCACCTCGTCGGCGACCGCCTCGGCCTTGGCGCCGTCCAGGTCGTTGACGACGACGCGCGCGCCCTCGGCGGCGAACCGGCGGGCGAGCGCGGCCCCGATCCCGCCTCCCGCACCGGTGACGACGACTCCCTTGTCCTGCAGGGTCTCCACGATGGTTCTCCTTCGGCCTGCGGCTCGGCTTCCCCGGCAGACTAACCAGTCGGTATGTCGTGGCGAAAGGGGGTCGGCGGGGCGGGGTTCCGCAGCTTGGGGGCCGCGCTACGACGCGGGGTACGACCCCTGGGCCGCGGACGGCTACGGGGCCCTGGGCGGGCGGCCGGGCGGCGGGGTCCGGGGGCGGCACGATGATCCGGTCCCCGCTGGTCCGCGCGGCGACGGGCAGCAGGCGCCGACGGGCGGCCGGGCGGTGGGCTCTGACGGGCCGCAGGCAGCGGCGAGCGCCCACGAGCGGCAAGGGGCAAGGGGCAAGCGGCAAGCGGCAAGCACCGGCGGGCAGTGAGCGGCGAGCGGCAGGCGGCCACCGGGGCGATCACCCATGGGCGACGGCAGACGGCAGGCGGCACGCAACAGACGGCAGGCGGCAGGTGGCACGCAGCAGACGGCAGACGGCACGACCCTGCCCCCGTCGGCGGCGCCCAACTCGCCGCTGATACCTACCTCACCTCTGGCCGCCGACCTCGCGACGGGCGACCCCCGCGTGCAGGATCCGCGCCAGTTCGCGCGGCTGGGAGAACATCGGCCAGTGCCCCGTGTCCATCTCGACGAGCCGCCAGCGCTCGCTCTTGAGCAGGTCGGCCACGTCCTCCATCGGCTCGTCCCCGTCGAGCAGGCACTTGATGTACGTCGCGGGCAGCTCGCCCAGCGGGCGTTCGAGGACGGCGGGGTCGGTGAGGGTGGCACCCGGATGCGGTGTCGCGCCGCTCGCGATCCGGGCGACCTGTTCGCTGTCGAGGCCCTGACCGTCGAATTCCGCGGCGTTCAGGGGCTCCCAGAAGCCGTCGCCCTCGGCGAGCTGCGCCTCGAACGCTGCCTCGCCCTGCCACCACAGGGAGGCGAACGACTCCCCGTCGACGGGGACGTTGGCGTCGACGAACACGACGTGGGACAGCCGGTCACCGATCCGCTCCGCGGCCTGGCCGACGGGGATGCCCGCGTAGCTGTGCCCGACGAGGACGACCTCCCGCAGACCGAGCCGCTCGACCTCGTCGACGACGTCCTGCACATGGGTCTGCGGTCCGGTCGCCACGTGCTGCTTGTCGGCGAGGCCGGAG
The DNA here is from genome assembly GCF_042880275.1 of Streptomyces sp. NPDC058308. Classification (NCBI taxonomy): domain Bacteria; kingdom Bacillati; phylum Actinomycetota; class Actinomycetes; order Kitasatosporales; family Streptomycetaceae; genus Streptomyces; species Streptomyces sp. NPDC058308. Next base: position 148,548 of record NZ_JBHVZA010000012.1, on the reverse strand, counting down.
AGGGTCAGGGGGTGGGCGCCGTGCCCGGCGGCCCGCAGCTCCGCGGCCACGTCCTCCCACGCCCACGAGCCGAGCCACGCGCCTGCCACCAGGATGAAGTCCGCCATGACATCGAACCTACACGCCGTGGCCCCGGTGGGGCAGACCCCACCGGGACTGCGGGTGCCTGCCGGATGGTGCCGCGTCCGCCCGCACGGGACCGTGATCTTCCACGCGGAATCCGCTAGGGATTCCGGCACGTTGGGGAGGCAGGCATGACAACACGGGTGACGCGGCGCGGGGTTCCGCTCCTGCTGGCGGCGGCGGCCGGGGCGGGGGCGCTGCTCGCCCCCCAGGCCGCGCGGGCCGCGCCGCGGCCCGCGGACCCGGTGGCGGCGATCGAGCGCGCGGCCCACCCGCTGCGGTCGACCGCCCCGGGCGGCGGCACCGAGGACCTGCGGCCGCTGGACGCGATGGTGGGCGGCGCCTCCGTGGTGGGCCTGGGCGAGGCGACGCACGGGTCGCACGAGTTCTTCACCATGAAGGAGCGGGTCTTCGCCCACCTCGTGGCGGAGAAGGGCTTCACGACCTTCGCCCAGGAGGTCAGCTGGACCACGGGGCTGCGCTTCGACGCCTATGTGCGCGGCGGCGGGGGCGACGCGCGCGAACTGGTCCACCGGGAGCTGGCGAAGACGCCGTGGGACACGGACGAGTACGTGCACCTGCTCCGCTGGATGCGCGCGTACAACGAGCGCCACCCCGAGCGCGAACTGCGCTTCATGGGCAACGACCTCAACTACCCACAGCAGGGCGTCGAGTTGTTCGACGGGGTGCGGAACCACCTGCGCGCGCACGAGCCGGATCTGCTGCGGCGGGTCGACCGGCTGTACGCCCCGCTGCGGCGCCTGACGGACGGCGACACCTACATGGGGCTGCCGCTCGCCGAGCGCAAGGCGTTGGCAAAGAAGGCGAGCGAGGCGTACGGACTACTGAGGGGGCGTCAGAAGGGGTCAGCGGCCCGGGCGTTCGAGCTCGCGCTGCAGCATGCCCGCTCCATCGCGCAGACCGCGGACATGTACGCCTTCCCGCTCGACACGGACGAGGGCAGGCGGGACGCCATGCTGTACCGCGACCGGATCATGGCGGAGAACACCGCGTGGTGGCAGCGGTACGCGGGCGGAAAGGTGTTCCTGTCGGCCCACAACGCCCATGTCGCGTACGAGACGTACGACCCGCGCTACCCGAAGATGCAGGGCGCCTTCCTCCGCGACCGGCTGGGCAAGCGATACACGAGCATCGGATTCACCTTCGACCAGGGGTCGTTCATGGCGCAGGGCACGGACGACGAGAGGTGGAAGTCCTTCTCGGTGGGCCCCGCCACCCGCGGCATGAACGAGTACACCATCGACAAGGTGCGCCACGACGACTACTTCGTGGACCTGCGGACCCTGCCCGCCACCACCAGGAAGTGGCTCGGCGAGGCCCGCGTGACCCGCAGCATCGGCTCGGGGTGGCCGGACGGACCGTACAAGATCCGCCTGGCGCCCTCGCACGACATCCTGATCCATCTGCACCGGGTCAGCGCGGCCCACCGGCAGCCCGCGGACTGACCGGTCTCAATGGACGAGACAGGCCGTCCCAGGTATTGACTGCCCCCTACATCCACCATGAGAGTGCCGCTCGTGCACAGCGAAGCGACAGCCACAGAGAAGCAGCAGGTCCACGCCGCGGACCCGGGAGCGGAGCCGGACGCGAGCCCCGAGAGCCTGCGCCGGGTCGCCGTGGCCTCCTTCATCGGGACGGCCATCGAGTTCTACGACTTCTACATCTACGGCACGGCGGCCGCCCTCGTCCTGAACGAGGCCTTCTTCCCGACCCTCGACCCGGTCAACGCCACCCTCGCGTCGTTCTCCACGTACGCGGTGGCGTTCGCGGCACGGCCCATCGGCTCGGTGATCTTCGGACACTTCGGCGACCGTGTCGGGCGCAAGTCCGTCCTGGTCGCCTCGCTGCTCCTGATGGGACTCTCGACCGCCCTCGTCGGCCTCCTGCCCGGCTACGGCACGTGGGGCGCCTGGGCCCCGCTGCTGCTCATCCTCCTGCGCTTCCTGCAGGGCATCGGGCTCGGCGGCGAGTGGGGCGGGGCGGCGCTGCTCGCGGTGGAGCACGCGCCGAAGAAGAAGCGAGGCCTCTACGCGGCCTTCCCCCAACTCGGCCCGTCCGTCGGGTTCTCCGCGGCCACCGGCGTCTTCTGGCTGCTCTCGGCCACGCTCTCCGACGACGCGTTCCGCTCGTGGGGCTGGCGCGTGCCGTTCCTGCTCTCCTTCCTCCTCGTCGCCGTCGGACTGTTCGTACGCCTCAGGATCAGCGAGACGCCGGTCTTCGCGAAGGTCATGGCGGCCCAGGAGGCGAGCAAGGTCCCGACGCTCGACGTACTCCGCCGCCACCCGCGCGAACTGCTGCTCGGCGCGGGCGGCATGGTCATCGCGTACGGCCTCTTCTACACCGCCACGACCTACTGCCTCGCATACGCCACCGGCACCCTGCACGTCCCCCGCAACACCATGCTCGGCCTCTCCCTGGTGGCGTGCCTCTTCCTCGCGGCCGGCACCTGGCTCGCCGCGACGCGCTCAGACGCCGCGGGCCGGCGCAGGCTGGTCCTCGTGGGGGCGGCGCTCGCGGTGGTGTGGGGGCTCGTCCTCTTCCCGCTCCTCGACACCGGGCAGCCCGTCCTCATCGCCCTCGCGCTCGGCGGCGCGCTGTTCTGCATGGGCGTCGTCTACGGTCCGATGGGCGCCTTCCTGCCCGAGCTGTTCGGCACGAACGTCCGCTACTCCGGCGCCTCGCTCGCCTACAACCTGGGCGGTGTGCTCGGCGGCGCGGTCTCGCCCCTTGTGGCGACCCGGCTGCAGTCGGCGTTCAGCTCCTCCTCGGTGGGCTGGTACGTGAGCGCGATGGCGGTCGTGTCGCTGCTCTGCGTCCTCGCGCTGCCGGAGACCCGGGAGCGCGAACTCCTCTGAACCGGCTCCGGCAGGTCGTGCGCGGGATCTGGCCAGGCGGCTCAGGCGGCAGGACCATACCGGCGTGGAGCCCTACTGGGAATTGACCTTCGACGCCGACGGCGACGTCGACACCGCGCAGCGCGCGCAGCTGCTGTCCGGCGCGGAAAGTGAACGCGTCACCGATCTGCTGGTCTTCGCACACGGCTGGAACAACCAGCAAAGGGACGCCAGAAAGCTGTTCCGGCGCTTCTTCACGCCCTGCCGGGATCTGTGCGGGCCAGGGGTGCGCCTCGGCTATGTCGGGGTGCTCTGGCCCGCCATCCGCTTCCCCGACGAACCGGTCCCCGACTTCGACCCCTCGGCCACGGCCCCCGTCCCCGCCACACCGCCCGGCCGCCCCGTGCTCGACCCGGCAACGCGGCAGGTGCTCGACCGCGCCTTCCCCGACCACGGCGCGACCCTGGACCGGATCGCCGAGCTGCTGGCGGAGCGCTCACGGGTGCCGTCCCGCATGTACGAGTTCGGGCGGCACGTGCGCGAGCTGGTCTCCCTGCGCGAGACGCACCCGGCCCGGCACTTCGGCCAGGACACCGGCGCGGGCGAGCCCGCCATGCTCACCGACGACGCGGTCCAGGTCTGCGAGGTGTTCGCCGCCGCGCGCGCGGACACCGGGGAGCCCGCGCTCCTCGGCGAGCTGCGCGAGCGGCTGTGGGACGGCGCCCACGAACTGCTGCGGCAGGGCTCGTACTACGCGATGAAGCGCCGGGCGGGCGCGGTCGGCCAGTTGGGCCTCGGCCCGGCGATCGGTCTGCTCGCGGCGGACGTGCCGAGCATCAGGGTGCACCTCATCGGGCACAGCTTCGGCGGCAGGCTCGTCGCGTACGCGCTGCGCGGGATGCCCGCGGACGTGCGCGCGGTGAAGTCGGTGACGCTGCTCGAAGGCGCCTTCTCGCACTACACGTTCGCCGAGCGGCTGCCGCACGACAAGTTCCGGGGCGGCGCGCTGCACGGCATGCAGGACCGCATCGACGGGCCGCTGGTCTCCTGTTACTCCCGCCACGACGACGCGCTGGGCAAGCTGTATCCGCTCGCCTCGAAGCTGGCCGGCGACTCCGCCGGCTTCCTGAACCTGTGGGAGCGCTGGGGCGCCATCGGCTACAACGGCATCCGCGCCGTCGACGGCACCCAGCGGATCGAACTGGGCCAGAAGGTGCCCACCAAGGGGTGCGTCAGCATCGACGCGGCCCCGGTGGTGCGGCGCGGCGGCCCGCCCTCCGGCGCACACAGCGACATCTGCCACGAGGAGCTGGCACGTGTCGTGTTCGCCGCAGGGCGGATCGCGCACGCCTGACCGGAGTACCGGCTACGGGCGGTGCCCCGGGAATTCGACGACCTGCTGGTAGGTCGGGCGGTTCTGCCACTGGATCGACTTGTGCGTGATGCCGCCGAGCGGACGGTGGACGACCGAGTCCGCGCACCACTGGTCGCCCGCCTTGCACGTGTCGTCACCGGGGTAGACCTCGGTGGCGGGCTCGGCGACGGCCCGGGCGAGCGTGCCGAGCAGGGTGTCGCGGCAGGCGTCGAGCTTGCCGCCGCCGCAGTAGGTCTCGGCGAGCGCGCCCTTCACGGGCTCCCCGAGGACCTTGCGCAGGTCCTTGTCGGCATAGCCCCACCAGCCGTACTGGAAGGCCGATCCCGCGTGCGCCCCGGTGGGGCCGTGGCCCGCGGACGGCGCCTCGTCGGTGGCCAGCTGGGCGGTCAGGGCCCCGTACAGGTCCTTGCCGAGGCCCGGCTCGAACTCGGCCTCGACGAGCTTCGGCCACCAGGCGTCCATGATGCGCACGGCGTCGGGGTGGGCGTACGTCTTGGAGCCCGCCGCCGTCTGGTTGCGCTGCGCGCCCGCCTTGCGCCAGGCCTCCAACTGCTGCACCGCCTTGGCCAGTTGCGGATCGGTGACCGGCGCGCTGCGCAGCACCTTCAGGAGCTCGGGCAGCACCTGCTCGCCGCGCAGGTCGGTGACGGCCGCCTCGGACATGGCCCGGGTGAGCGAGGCGCGGGTGACGCCGCCCTCCTCGGTGAGCTTCTCGACCCGCCCGTCGAGCAGGTCGCCGCGGTGCACGGCGCTCGCGCCGAAGCCCGCCGTGCTGAAGTCCTTGGCCTGCTTGTTGTTCCAGGAGATGTAGTAGTCCTGGTTGACGGACTGCGGGTGCTCGGCGGGCGGGGTCTGCGCCGAGGTGTTGTCCTGCGGATCGAAGTCCCGCCACTCGTACGCGGGCCCGGCCTTGACCGGCAGCGCGGGGTCGACGCCGTCCGCGTGCTCGGGGTTGGCGCCGCTGTTGTAGTACGCGATGTCGCGCGAGTCGGCGTAGAACCAGTTGAAGGCGTAGCTGATGTGCTGCGCCGCCTGCTGGAAGCTCTCTGCGTCCTTGACGTACGAAGGGTCGTTGAACATCTGGAAGCCGATGATGGAGTCGGCCTCGTGGCGGTAGGTGGAGCGCAGCGAGACGTACGCGACGGGTTCGCCGTCGACGGTCGCGCGGTGCGTGACGATGCCGTACTTCGTGCGGAAGACCTGCATGCGGTAGGAGCCGGCGGCCGTGGAGTCGGCGAGGGTGGGCTTCCAGGCGTTCTTGCGCTCCAGCTTCTCCATGGGCGTGCAGGTGCCCCGGTGGAGGTAGCCGGTCGACTGCTTCGTGGGCGTGCCGCCGCCGGGTTCGCACAGCTCGACGGCGTACGTGTCGGTGATGTCCTGTCCCGCGGACGTGGCCGACCACGCGTAGTCCTGGCCGCGCCCGAGCTGGACGTACATGCCGACGCCCGCGAAGGAGACGCCCCGCGCGCTGATGCCCGGGCCCTGGAGTTCCTGCTGCATGAGGAGCTGGGGCGCGAAGTAGCCGGTCTGCGGGCCGAAGACGGCGACGGGGTTGCCGCTCGCGGTGTGCTCGCCGGAGACGAGCAGGGCGTTCGACATGCCCTTCTTGTGGCCGTCGGCCCGGAACAGCGCCGAGGGCAGCACGCCGTTGTCGTACATGCCCTGCAGCGGCTTGAGCTTCTTCGGCGCCTTCACCGGGTCCTTGGCGCCGGTCTTCGCCCCGCCCTCGCGGTCGTGGACGAGCTGCTCGCGCTCGACCGACCCCGCGTCGGGCATCGCGGTGCCGCGCGCGTGCTCCGGCCTGCCCGCGTACGGGAAGCTCGTGCCGTCGTGGACGGTCTGCACGGCCTCGGGGTCGTTGCGGGCGCGGAAGGACTCCCAGACCTCCGTGCCCTTCTCGACGCCGTACTTCTCCTGGGACTTCAGCAGGGACAGGGCGGACTCGACCTCGCCACCGCCGCCGTTGCCGAAGAGCCCGCCGACCACGGAGGCGAGCGCGATCATGTCCGTGATCTTGAAGGGCTGGATATCTCCGGCGTTGGTGATCGCGTCGATCTTGCCGGTCAGGACGTACTCGCCGGGGAAGTAGCGGCCGTTCTTGGACTTCACCCGGTAGGCGTTGAGTCCGTCGACGTAGGCCTGCGCGTCCTCCATGGCCTGCTTGCCGCGCTCGCCCTGCGTCGACCTGATGTACTCGACCTGCTTCTCCAGGTCCTTCTCCGCGTACGGGGCCTGCGGCCAGAACTGCTGCTCCAGGCCCTGGTTGGCGAGCGCGCCGCCCGCGAACGAGGTCAGCTCGCCGCGCCCGATGTGCCGGAAGAGGTCGATGAGCCAGAGCCGGTCCTGGCCGGCGGCGAAGCCCGCGCCGAACTCGGTGCCGTAGCGCGTGGTGCCCTTGATGTGCGGCACGCCGTACTTCTTGTCCCTGGTGATCGTCACGTCGTCGCGCGGCCTGGTGACGGAGGCGGCCTGACCGTCCGGCACCCCGAAGGAAGCGTCGTTGAAGAACTCGGTGAGCCGGTCGTCGGTGAGCGAGGGATAGCCGGACGACAGGGCGTCGTACGGGCCCAACTGGTCGTCCGCGTGGGCGGGTTGGGTGCCCAGGAGCCGGTGGGCGAGGATCTCGGCGAGTGTCGCGCTGCCGTTCGCGCCGGGCGGCAGGATGTCCGCGCAGCGGCCCTCGCAGTAGTCGGTCTCCTCGGCGGAATCGGCGGACTCGGCGGACCGCTCCTTCGCCGCCGTCACGGGGGGCGCGGCCGCGGCTCCCGGCAGCGGCGCCAGGAGGGCGGCGCCGAGCGCGAGCGCCGCTCCCGCCGTGAGTGTTCTGAGCCTGACGTTGCGTCGTCGCATGGGTGCTCCTCCGGGTCATGCGGAAGGCCGATGCGCCGGAGGCTACTGGCGGGTTGGCGAACTAGAAAGATGAACATGCGTCGCCTTTTCCGAATCACCACAACGCGCCCCCCTTGTGTCTGCATCACACCAGCTCAACAGGGCAGGCGAAGAAGGGTGCGCGATAAGGGAGCCGAATCGCGTGTCGATACGTCTACTCGGCGACGCCGTTTCGACAGCGGCGGACCGTGGCGGATCCCGTCCCGGCCCGTCCCGACAGCGGCGCCGGCGAATACGGAACACGGGTACCAGTACGGAAGTACGTGTGACGGAGGTGCAGGGCGATGGCCGGATTCCGGAGTCTCGCGAGACAGGTGCGTGATCCGCAGAGCGATCTGGCGCTGCGGCGCTACTCGCTGCGCAAGTGCCTGGAGAGGTTCGCACCGTACGGACACCGGGCGACCTGGGACCATCTGTGCGCCCGGGCGGGGTTCGGCCCGGAGGACAGGTCGCCCGACCCGGCGCGGCTGGTGGCGGCGCTGAACGAACTGGAGGCGGCGAGGGCGGTCTGGCTCGCCTACGAGGCGGGCTTCGCCGAACGCCGCCGCAAGGAGAAGCACGACGGGCTCAGGCGCCCCGGGAGCATCGACGACTGGCACCGCTGCACCTGGGGCGGTTTCGGCATCGCCTGGTGCGACGACCCGGACGTCCATCCGCACGAGCCCCTCGCCGAAGTCCTGCGCCGGCTGATCGCGGCGCTGGAGAGGGAACCGGGGTCGGCCTGCCCGGTCTGTGCGGACACCTCCCTCGTCTTCAAGCACGGCCTGGCGCACGAGCCGTCGTCGGGACCGGTCTGCGCGGGCTGCGGGATCGTCGTGCCGGCCCCCCTCCTCACGCCGGACGCGGTGGCCCGGGCCCGGGCACGACGGGAGCGCCCCCTCGTGTCGGCGTGAGGCGCGGCCGGCTCAGGGCGTCTTCACGTCCGTGTGTATGGCCAGCTTGAACTGGGCGTGCATCAGCGGCGTGGCGAGCTTCACGTCTCCCACGCCGCGTGCCGAGACCTTCAGGCCCAGAGGCGTGTCCGGGTGCACGAACAGCTGCCAGAGGTAGGTGCGGTACTGCCCTCCCCTGCTCGGCGCCGAGTCGGCCGTCGCGGTCGAGTCGTACCCGGTCGTGAGGCCGAGCGGGTCCCGGACGTAGCGCGAGCGGTACTCGATCGACTTGGCCGAGGGCTCCCAGAAGACCATCGCGGAGAGCAGCCCCCAGCCGTCGTGGCTTGGCCATATCAGCCCCGAGCGGGCGTCCGGGAACTTCGAGGGGCGTCCGCCGCCCTTCGCGGGGTCGTGCATGTGCCACGGGTCATAGGACTCGTCCCCCGCGCCGTACGGAAAGCGCACCAGGTGGTAGCCGTCACTGTCGTACCTGATGGTCTGCCGTCCGTGCCGTGCGGCGTCCCACAGCAGTGAACAGATGACAACGGACATCGGCCTCTCCCCCGATCGGTGTCCACGTGTTCCGCGTACTCCTGTACGTACAGGACACGGTGATACCGGGGCGGCGGTCGCGGCTAGATGCGGTACGGGGGGATTTTCGGTGGCCGTGCCGGAGCGCGGGCGCTGACCGTCAGGACTGCCGGGTCCGGCGCTCCACCATCAGCCGGGAGCCGCTGTGCCGCTCGCCGAAGACGTCGTCGGGGTTGGAGAGCACGCAGGTGTCCAGGGAGAGACAGCCGCAGCCGATGCAGTCGGTGAGGTGGTCGCGCAGGCGGCCAAGCTGCTTGATGCGCTTGTCCAGTTCCGAGCGCCAGCCCTCCGAGAGGCGCGCCCAGTCCTCGCGGTTGGGCGTGCGCTCCTCGGGCAGCGAGTCGAGGGCCTCGCGGATCGTGGAGAGCGGGATGCCGACGCGCTGGGAGGCGCGGATGAAGGCCACGCGGCGCAGGGTGTCCCGGTGGTAGCGCCGCTGGTTGCCCGAGGTGCGGCGGCTGGCGATGAGGCCCTTGGACTCGTAGAAGTGCAGGGCGGAGACGGCGACGCCGCTGCGGTCGGCCAGCTGGCCGACCGTGAGTTCGTGGACCTTCTCTGGGATCTGGGGCACCTCTCGAACCCTACTGGCTGGTCCGTTGACACGCGTCGGCACACACCCCATGCTGAGCAAGCGCTTAGTCCGCGTATCTTTCCGCGCACGATTCTGCATACGTCTAGGAGGCCAGGGACATGGCGGAGCCGAAGATCTTCACGTCGGCCGAGGAACTGCGTGCCGGGGTCGGCACGCACCTCGGGTACAGCGACTGGCTGGAGATCGACCAGAAGCGGATCGACCTCTTCGCCGACGCCACGGGTGATCACCAGTGGATCCACGTGGACGCGGAGAAGGCGGCACAGGGGCCCTTCGGGACGACCATCGCGCACGGCTATCTGACGCTGTCGCTGCTGCCGAGCCTGGTACCGCAGATCATGCGCGTCGAGAACATGAAGATGGGCCTCAACTACGGCACCGACAAGGTCCGTTTCCCCTCCCCGGTGCCGGTCGGCTCGCGGCTGCGCGCGACGGCGCAGCTCACCGACGTCACGCCGACGAAGGACGGCGGCGTGCAGGTGACGGCCAAGGTCACCGTGGAGCGCGAGGGCGGCGACAAGCCGGCGTGCGTGGCGGAGTCGGTGTCGCGCTACTACTTCTGAGCCCTCCTGCTTCTGAGCCCTCCTGCTGACGAGGCTCCGCTACTTCTGAGGCTCCGCGGGCCGGGCACCCACCATCCGCAGCACGAGGTCGGCGTAGAGCGCGCCGACCTCGTCGGGCGTCCGGCGCCCCGCCACGTTGAACCAGCGGGCCACGTCGATGCAGAGCGAGAGCACGGCGAGCGTGGTGCCCGGCACGTCGGGGACGTCGAACTCCCCTGCCCTTACCCCGTCGTTGATGATGTCCCGCACGGCCTCGTCCGACCTGCGGCGCAGCGCGACGATCTCCGTGCGGTGCTCCTCGCCGAGCGCGTCCAGCTCGTACTGGACGACGCGCGCGGTCGTGTGGTGGGCGGCGTGCCAGCCGACGAAGGAGCGGACGGCCGCCGCGAGCCGTTCGGCGGCGCCGCCCTCGCCGTCCGCCGCGGTGCGCAGGATGGTCAGGGCCTTGTCGTGGCCGATCCTGCTGATGCGGTGGAGGAGCTCTTCCTTGGTCTTGTAGTGGATGTAGAGCGCGGCGGGGCTCATGCCGGCGCGGCCCGCGATGTCACGGGTGGTCGTCGCGTGGTAGCCGCGCTCGGCGAAGGCCTCCACGGCGGCGACAAGGAGTCGCCTGGCCGCGTCGGGGCTCACCTCGCCCCACGGCTGCTCCTCGCCGCCGGTCTCCTCCGCCGCGCTCATCGCCCACTCCTTCAGCTTTCGGGAGGGACACCATACCTCTGACGGTGAGCAAGCGCTTAGAGCCTGTCTTTGAGCCCCCGCCTGCGCAGCGTCGGTCAGGGCTTGCCGAACGGGTCGTGTTCGACGAGCAGCTTGTCGACGCGGGCCTGGTCGACCCTGCTGACGATCTGCACCACCTCCTGCCGGTCCCTGATCACCTTGGCGAGGGTGAACGCGGAGGTCGTCAGATAGAGCACCGCGATGGCGAGGAAGCCCCGCACCCAGGCCGAGGCGTCCAGATAGCCGATGCCGACGGCGACGGCTGCGATGGACACGGCGAAGGAGGCCACGGCCTGGCCGTAGAAGGCGTTGGTGGTCTGCTGTCTCACAGGCGGCTCAGTCATGTGCCAAGCATCGGCGGGGGCGGCGCGCGCCACATCCGCTCGGGTACTCAGGTGCGTACTCAGAAGGCCGAAACGCCGGTGAGGGCACGGCCGATGACGAGCTTCTGTATCTGGCTGGTGCCTTCGTAGAGGGTCATCACGCGCGCGTCGCGCAGCAGTTTGCCCGCCGGGTACTCGTCGATGTAGCCGTAGCCGCCGAAGACCTGCAGAGCGTTGTTGGCGGCGCGCACGGCGGCCTCCGATGCGAACAGCTTGGCCTTCGACGACTCCGTTGCGAAGGGCTGCCCCCGGTCGATGAGATCGGCGACCCGCCAGGTCAGCAGGCGCGCGGCGTCCACGTCCACCGCGATGTCGCTGAGCAGCTCCTGCACCAGCTGGTGGTGGGCGATGGTCTTCCCGAACTGCTCGCGCTCACCGGCGTAGCGCACCGCGGCGTCGAGCGCGGCCTGCGCGATGCCCACGCAGCCCGCCGCCACCGACATGCGCCCCTTGGCGAGGGCCGACATGGCGACGGAGAAGCCCTTGCCCTCGGGCGCCATCATGGCCGACGCCGGGACGCGGACGTCCTCAAGGACGAGTTCGGCGGTGGCCTGGCCGCGCAGGCCGAGCTTGCCGTGCAGGGTGCGGCGGGTGAGGCCGGGGGCGTCGGCCGGGACCAGGAAGGCGGAGACGCCCTTGTGCCCGGGCGCGTCGCCGGTGCGGGCGAAGAGGAGCACGACATCGGCCCAGGTGCCGTTGGTGATGAACATCTTGGTGCCGTTGATGACGTACGAGTCGCCGTCGCGCACGGCCCTGGTCGTCAGGCTGCCCGCGTCGGAGCCGGTGCCCGGCTCGGTGAGCCCGAAGCACCCGACGTACTCGCCGGAGGTGAGCCCCGGCAGCCACTGCCGCTTCTGCTCCTCGCTGCCCCAGTGCGCGACGGTCTTCGCGACCAGGCCGAGGGAGACCGAGACGATGCCGCGCACCGAGGAGTCCCCGCGGCCCAGCTCCTCGGTCACCAGGCAGTACGCGAGGTGGTCGCCGCCCGAGCCGCCGTACTCCTCGTCGATGGTGAGCCCCAGGAAGCCGACCTCGCCGAGCTTCTTCACGACGGCCCGGTCGACGCTCTCGGCGCGGTCCCACTCCACGACGTGCGGGGTGATCTCGCGCGCCACGAACTCCTCGGCAAGCCGGCGGACGGCGGCCTGCTCGTCGCTGAGCTCCAGGTTCACGGTGGGCACCTCTCACGTGGGGTTACGGCGAGTTACTCGAATGACGTCGCGTTTTAAATTAGCACTGCTAGTTTGTTGGCGCAGCCCTACTATGTGCCGCATGGCCCGACCGCGCAAGCCCCTCCTCAGCCGAGAACGCATCGTCGAAACGGCGCGCGCACTCGTGGACTCCGAGGGACTCGCCGCCGTCTCCACGCGCCGCCTCGCCGCCGAGCTCGGCGTCAGCGGCCCGTCCCTCTACAACCACTTCCGCACCAAGGACCAGATCCTGGAGGCAGTCGCGGACTCGGTGAGCGCCCAGGTCGACCTGTCGATGTTCGAACCCGACGACGGACGCGACTGGCGCACGGCGCTGCACGACTGGGCGGTCTCCTACCGGGCCGCCCTCACCCTGCACCCGAACATCGTCCCGGTCCTCGCGAGCGGCCCCGGCCGCCGCCCGGCCGGACTGCGGCTCGCCGACGCGGTGTTCGGGGCGATGGTCGACGCGGGCTGGCCCGCCGCGCAGGCCACGTCGATCGGCGCGCTGATGCGGTACTTCATCATGGGCTCCGCGCTCGGCTCCTTCGCCGGGGGCTTCGTGGACGACGAGGCCGCGTACGACCCCGCCGACTATCCGCACCTGGGCCAGGCCCACCTGCTCGCCGACCGTCAACAGCTCATCGACGAGCGGGCCTTCGAGACGGGCCTGCGGGCACTCCTCGACGGGCTCGCGATGCAGTACGAACAGGTGACGGCGCGGACCTGACGGGTCGGGTCAGTCCGTGATGAAGCGCTCCACCGCCGTCACAACGAGCTCGTCGCGCTCGGCCTCCGAGAGGACGTCCGGCAGCGTGAGCTGCTCCAGGATGAGCCAGTTGAGCGCCAGATACAGCAGCTTGACCGCCTTGGCGTCCCCGGGAAGACCGGAGGCCTCGTGGTACGCGAGGTTGGCGTCGAGGTCGGCCCGGACGCGCTCGGTGAGGACGGCGCGCAGCCCGGGGCGGCGGGTCGCTTCGAGGCGCAGTTCGAGCAGGGCCAGATAGCCCGTACGGAAGCCACTGACCCGGCCGACGACCTCCCGCATGAGCTCGACGTAGCTCGCCTTGTCCCGCTCGGCCGTCCGCTGGCGCTCGATCACCGATTCGTCGGGGATGAGCCGTTCGTAGACCCGGGCGCCCGCCTGGGTCAGCAGGTCGTCGCGGTTACCGAAGTAGTTGGAGGCGGTGCCGGTGGGCACGGCCGCCTCGGTGTCCACCGCCCGGAAGGTCAGGCCCCGGGCGCCCTCTCTGGCCAGCACCTCGATGGCGGCGTCGACCAGGGCCGCCCGTCGGCCGTCGTTCCTGCGCACCATTGACACCACTCCATTCGAAGTACTACGTTTCGACCACTACAGAAAGAGTACTACATGGGGAGTCACCGAATGCGCAAGCTCGTGTACTACATCGGCACTTCCGTCGACGGCCGCATCGGGGGCCCCGCGGGCGAAGCCGACTTCTACCCGGTGGGCGACGAGGAGCAGGCCGCCGCCTACGCCGCGTCGGTCAACGCCCGCTACCCCGAGACGGTCCCCACGGCCCTGCGCCCGCTCGCCGGTCTCGACGGGTCCCCCAACCTGCGCTTCGACACGGTACTGATGGGCCACAACACCTACCGCCAGGCACTGGCCCACGGCGCCCCGAGCCCGTACGCACACCTGCGTCAGTACGTGCTGTCCCGCACGCTCGACAGCGCGCCGGACCCGGCGGTGACCGTGGCGGGCGGCGATCCGCTCACACTGGTCCGCGACCTCAAGCGGCAGCAGGGGCAGGACATCTGGCTCTGCGGCGGGGGGCGGGTCGCGGCCGCGCTGCTGCCGGAGCTCGACGAGCTGATCGTCAAGAGTTATCCGGTGGTCGCGGGGGCCGGGATCCCGCTCTTCGACGGGGAGTTCGACCCCACGCGGTTCCGCCCGACCGCGCGCGAGACGTTCGCGAACGGTGTCCTGGTGACGTGGTTCGAAGCGGTCCGGTGAGGCGGCGGCCGAGGCAGTAGATGTACTCTGCATCCGTCTTTCCGGGTGCAGGCCTGGCCGCCGGGCCCGGACGAAAACAAATACATCACGCGGGAGTGGCCGTGGGGCACGCGACGGATGCGCTGGACGCCGGTGGCTCGACCGGCGGCACGGGCCGGGCAGTCGGGGCACCCCGCGCCCGCGCCTTCGCCGCCCAAGTGCTGCGCGGGCACGGGCAGGTGACCTTCCTGCCGGGCACGGCCGCGGGCGCCCTCTTCTGCGCGGCGCTCTTCGCCGCGGGCTGGGAGTACGGGCTCTACGGCCTGGCGGGCACCGCCGTCGGCACGGCCACCGCACAGCTCCTGGGAGTTGACCGGGACCGCGTCTTAACCGGCCTCGAAGGGTTCAACGCCTGTCTGACGGCGCTGTCGTTCGCGGTCTTCCTCGGCCCGGAGCACACCTCGACGGCGCTGCTCGCGGTCGTGGGCTGCGCGGTCGTCACGGTCGTGACCGCGGCCGCGGTGCGGCTGCTCGGCGCCCGGGGACTGCCCGCGCTCACCCTGCCGTTCTGCCTGGTCGCGACCGTGACGACGATCGCGGCGCCCGGCTTCCGGCGGATCTGGCACCACGGCGCGGGCCTGGCATCGCTCACCGCGCCCGCGACAGGACCGACCACCCTCCGACCGGATGACCTCGCCCGGGCGTTCTTCGCGGGCTTCGGCCAGATCTTCTTCATGCCGCAGTGGTACGTGGGCGCCCTGCTGCTGCTCGGCCTCCTGGTCGCGGGCCCGCGCACGGCGGCCGTCGCGTGCCTCGGCAACGCCGTCGCCATCGCCACCGCGTGGGCCCTCGGCGCCCCCGCCGCACAGATCGCCGACGGCACCATGGGATACAACGCCGTCCTCGTCGCGCTCGCCCTGTGCGGGGTCTTCCTGCCCGCGCGGGCCGCGACCCTCGCGTACGCGCTCCTGGGCGCGGCCACCGCGACGGCACTCGGCCCCGCGGTGGCCGCGCTCTTCGCGCCGGCCGGCGGGCACGCGTTCACGTGGCCGTTCGTGCTGACGACGCTGGTGTTCCTGGCCGGGGCCAACTCCTTTCCCCGGCTTACCGGTTCGGGCCGGTAGCGGCGGGCGCGGGGCGCTAACGTGACGTCATGAGCATCGCCTTCGACGCACTGGCCGCCGCGGCGCTCGGCGGGGCCGGGGGACAACTGGGGACCAACGCCGCCACCGCCCTGTGGGAACGGCTCCGCGAGCGGTTCTCACGGGATCCCGCCGTCGTGGCGGTCCTCGACGAGCGGGACGCGGCCGACCCCGAGGCGGTACGCCGGCTGGGCGGGGCGCTGCGGGAACTGGCCGCTTCCGACGCCGGGTTCCGGCGTGAACTGGAGTCGTTGTCACTCCGGTTGGGGCCGTCGGCGCCGCACGTCAACACGGTCAACGACTCCCGGGGCCTGAACGCGCCGGGGTCCACGTTCACCGGGCCCATCACCATGAACTTCGGTGACGAGCCGGAGCCCGGCGGGCCGTGAGCAACCACGTCGACGGCTCGTCCGGGCTCAACGCGCCCGGCGCCGTCTTCCACGGCGACGTCACCGTCCACCTCGCGGGCGACGACGCGCGCACGGAGCCCCGGACGCGCGGCACCGAGCGGCTTCTCCTGCGGGTCCTCCAGCGGGAGTTCCACGACGGCGCCACCGTCCGGCTGCTGGACCCCGCGCTCGTGCGGGAGCACCGCGGCATCGCGGAGGCGTTCGTGGACCTCCTCGTGCGGCTGCCGTCGAAGGACGAGGGCGAGGAGAGCGCCGGGGGCGCCCCGCGGCACTTCGTGAAGCAGTACCTCGCCATGGAGACGGCGTCGTTCCGTACCGTCCTGACCGGCGGTCCTGGCCAGGGCAAGACCACCGCCGTGCAGATGCTCGCCCATCTGCACCGGGCCCATCTGCTGCGGACCTGCGACGCGGAACTGCTCTCCCCACGGACCGTCACGGAACTCGACCGCGTCGAGCGCGGTCTGCGCAGGCTGGAGCTGGCGCCGCCCGCCACCGCGCGGTTCCCGCTCTGGGTGGAGGCGGACGCGTTCGCGTCGTACCTGACCGGCGCCACCGAGACCCGGCGGTCCCTGTGGCACCACCTCGCCCACCGCTACGAACGCCTCCTCCAGACCGAGGTCTCGACGGCAGAGGTCCGCACACTGGCCCGCTCGGCGCCCACCGTGCTGATCCTCGACGGATACGACGAGGTGTCGCCCCGGCAGCGCTCCGCCGTCCTCGGCCACGTCAGGGACTTCGCCGACGACCTGCAGCTGGACCGGGCCGACGCGTCGATCATCGTCACGTCGAGGCCGCAGGCGTACGGGAACGACCTGCGCCCGCACGGATTCGCCTCCTGGACCCTGGCGGACCTCACCCCGGACGAGGCCCAGCGGCATGCGGCCGTCCTGGCGGGCGACGGCGCGGCGGGTGAGCGGCTCCTCGGGCTCTTCAGCGAGGCGGCCCGCCACGGCGACCTGCCGGACATCCTGAACACGCCCCTGCACGTCGCGCTGGTGGTCTCGATCCTGGCCGGCTCCGGCGAACTGCCCTCGGGGCGCCACCGGTTGTTCGCCCGCTACTACGACCATGTCTACGCCCGCGAGGAAGGCCGGGGCGGGGAGCTCGGCACCTTTCTGGAGCAGCACCGGGGACTCGTCGACGAACTACACCGGCGGGCCGCCTTCCACATCATGGTCGCCAGTGAGCGGCGCCAGGACGCACGCGGCATCCGCGCCGAGGAGTTCGCCGCGATGGCCCGCTCGGTGGTGCGCGACATCGGGGCCCCCACCGGCGCCGACGAGGCCGAGGTGGTCGAGCGGCTCCAGCGGTTCGCCAGGGAACGCCTGGTCCTGATCGTCGGCGTGGACACCGACGTCGTGGGCTTCCAGATCAAGTCCCTCGTCGAGTTCCTGGCCGCCGCCCACCTGTCGGAAACCGCGGACGAGCAGCTGGTGCGCGAGCGTTTCCGCGCCGTCGCCGCAAGCGAACCGTGGCGCAACGTGGCGAGATTCATGGCCGCGGCGGCCTTCGAGCCGGGCCGTCTCGGCGTACGGGACCTGCGGGACTCGGTGGTGACCGCTCTGGCCGAGCTGGATCTTGCGGAGTTCACGGGGACGGCCTCCCTGTATCTGCGGGGCGCGGAACTGGCCATCGATCTGCTCGCGGACCTGCCGGAGCTCGACGCGCGGTATGTCCACCACCTGCTGCCCGACGTGGACGTCATCGCCGACCTCGACGAGCGCGCCGACCGGCTCGCCCGCGCCGCGGCGCCGCTGTTCGAGGGGCCCCGGCTCGACGAGCTGCTCGACCGCATGACGACGGACTCCCCGGGGCGACGTCATTCCCTGGCTCTCTGGCGTTTCCTCAACAAGCTGGCCGAGGCGGGGAACGCGGTGGCGGGCTCGGCGGCCCGTGCCCACCTGGACTCGGCGTCCCCGCAGCTGCTTCCTGACCTCTTGCTGGACGTCGCGATCCCCGAGGTCGTCGGGCCGGAACAGCTCGCGGGCTGTCTGCCCAGGGCCGATCCCCACGCGGTACGTACGGACGCGCACGCACGTCGGATCTATCTCCCGGCCTGGGCGGAGGCAGCCTGGGAGGTGATGCACTCCGGGGCGACCTCATCCGGCTTCCGCAGTCCGGTGCTCGAAGACATCTGGCCGCTGTCCGGTCCGAACACCCTGCTGGACTCGCGCTGGCTGTGGCCGCTGGCCACGCCGCCGGACGGCTGCCACCCGAACTGGGCGGCTTGGGGCGAGGCGGCGAGCATGCTGGCCACGCCCACCACCGCCGTACTCGACTCGCTCGCCCGCAAGCGGTCGGACTTCCCGGACTTCTCGGCGTCGCGCATGCTGCCCTGGCCGGTCCGGGAATGGCTGGTCGGTGGGGGGCCTCCGCCACAAACGCCCGACAGCCTGGCCTGGCTTGCCGCGGAAAACCGCTGGGCGATGCACGGCGTGCGGCTGCACGACATCGAGACCTACTTGCGGAAGGGCTCCCTCGACAGCCACGTGGCTTCGAGCGGCTTTCCGTTCGCGACGATCCACTGGGCATTGCCGGCCGGTTCCGATCCCCGTATCTTCTCGCTGGCCGCCGACGTCTGGAGCATCTGGTCCGCGCAGGGTGGCGGCCTGCCCACCGCACGGGCAACCATCGCCGAACGGCTGCTCCTCCCCCTCTGCGAATACGGTCTGGAGCGCGGCGACCCGCCGGCGTCACCCCGGCAGCTACGTGAGGCGATCGGGTGCATCCCCGCCCTGCAGACCTTCCACCTCACATACGAGACCGCCCTGCTGGCGCTCTCCGACTGCCCCGACGACGCGGAGTTCGCCGCTCTCGCACAGCGGCTCTCGCTCCAGGAGTGGTCCAGCGGGAAGGGCACGGCCCACGACGTCATCGCGCGGGCCCGCCGCCTGCTGTACGACGGCACGTTCCGGTCGCTGTGCGCGACCGTCGCCGAGCTCAATGATGCGCCCGAGACCTGGGACGCCCTGGTCGCCCACTGGATCGCCCACGGAGACCCCGGGCACGAGGACTGGCCCCTGGTGAGCCTGCTCCGGGTGGACGCGCCCTGGCCATCGGACCGTGACATCGCGCTGGCCAGGAAATCCGTGCGCGGACTGGGCCTCGGGCGACTGGCCGACAACGTCCCGTACTGGTCGGACGAACTGCGGGCCCACGTCCGCGACCGCGTACAGCTTCAGGAGGCGCAGCGGTGGGGCAAGCACCCTGACCTGGTGCCCTGGCACGAGGTCACCGACCCCCTCCCCCTCGCTCTCCTGAAGCTACGCGTCTGACCTCGGAACACAGTGCCTCAGAACACGATGAGCGCCCGGCCGCCCTTGCCCGCGATCATGTTCTCGAAGGCCGCCGGGATGTCGTCGAGCCCGATCCGGTCGGTCACCAGGGTGCCCAGGTCGAGGCGGCCCGCGCGGATGTGCCCGGCGAGGACCGGGAGGTCCACCGCGGGGTCGCAGTTGCCGTACACGCAGCCGGAGAGCGTCCTGCCCCAGTGGAAGAGTTCCAGGGCGTTGAAGGTCACCTGCTGGTCCTTGCCGCCGATGCCGACCACCGTGGTGCGGCCGCCGCGCCGCGTCGACTCCCAGGCCGTACGGATCGTCGCCGCGCGGCCCACGCACTCCACGGCCACGTCGACGCCCTGACCGCCGGTGAGCTTGCGGATGTCCTTGGCCGTCGTCTCCGAGGCGACCACGTACTCCGTGGCACCCGCCGAGCGCGCGAGACCCTCCTTCTCGGGGGAGACGTCCACCGCGACGATCCGCGCGGCGCCCGCGATCCTGGCGGCCTGCAGCGTGGCGAGGCCCACCCCGCCGACGCCGTACACGGCGACGGTCTCGCCCGCGCGCACCCGCGCCGAGTGGTGCACGGCGCCGTATCCGGTCAGGACGGCGCAGCCGAGCAGGGCCGCGTCGGTGAGCGGGACGCCGTCCGGGACCGGCAGGACGCAGCCGGCCGCGACCACCGTCTCCTCGGCGAACGCGGCGACGTTCAGGCCGGGGTGGAGCTCCGTGCCGTCCAGCCGCTTCGCGTAGACGTCCGCGGCGCCCGCGAGGGCGTTGCCGCAGAGCCAGACCTCGCCGAGCGAGCAGGCGTGACAACTGCCGCAGGACGGCGCCCAGTTCAGGACGACACCGTCGCCGGGCACGAGGTGTGTGACGCCCTCCCCGACGGAGACCACGGTGCCCGCGCCCTCGTGGCCGAGTACGGCGGGCACCGGGACCCGCATCGTTCCGTTGGTGAGGGACAGGTCGGAGTGGCAGACCCCGGCTGCGGCGAGGCGCACCCGGACCTGGCCGGGGCCCGGCTCCGGCAGGTCGATCTCGGCGATCTCCAGCGGGGAGCCGACGGCGGGGAGGATGGCGGCGCGGACCACGTTCACGTACTCCTTGGGGAAGGTGTCGGGCTCAGGGGGCGGAGCTGAGACAGATGGGGCGGGTCAGAACTGCAGTGACTTCGTCTGCAGGTACTCGGTCAGACCGTGCGCGCCCAGTTCGCGGCCGACGCCCGACTGCTTGTAACCGCCGAAGGGAGCCAGGGGGTTGAAGCTGCCGCCGTTGATGTCGACCTGTCCGGTGTCCATCCGGCGGGCGAACGCGACCGCCTCCGCGTCGTCGGCCGCCCACACCGCGCCCGCGAGCCCGTACACGGTGCCGTTGGCGATGCGCAGGGCGTCGTCCTCGTCCTCGTACCGGATGATCGAGACGACCGGGCCGAAGATCTCCTCCTGAGCGATGGTCATCTCGGGCGTGACGTCGGCGAAGACGGTCGGCTGGACGAAGTAGCCCTTGTCCTTCGGGGCTTCCGGGCCGCCCGCCACGATCCGGGCGCCCTCCTCGACGCCCTTCTCGATGTAGCCGCGCACCCGCGCCTGCTGCTTGGCGTTGACGACGGGGCCGATGCGCGGGCCGTACTTGGCGACCGCGGCCGCGGCGAGCTCCACCGCCTCGTCGTAGCGGTCGGTGTGCACCAGCATGCGGGTCCAGGCGCTGCACGTCTGGCCGGAGTTGGACATGACGTTGGCGACGCCGACGCCCACGGCCTTGGCGAGGTCGGCGCTCGGCAGGATGACGTTGGCGGACTTGCCGCCGAGCTCCAGGGCGACGCGCTTGACGGCCGCGCCCGCGGTGGCGCCGATCTGCCTGCCGACGGCGGTGGAGCCGGTGAATGAGACGAGGTCGACGCCCTCGTGCTCGGCGAGCGCCTGGCCCGCGACCGGGCCGAGCCCTGTGACCAGGTTGAACACGCCCGCGGGTACGCCCGCCTCGTGCACCGCCTCGGCGAAGAGCTGGGCGGTGAGCGGGGTGTCCTCGGCGGGCTTGAGCACGACCGTGCAGCCCGCGGCGAGCGCGGGCGCCACCTTGTTGACGATCTGGTGGAGGGGGTAGTTCCAGGGCGTGATCGCGCCGACGACGCCGACCGGCTCCAGGTAGACGGTGGAGTTGCCCACCTGCTCCTCGAAGGGGTGTGTCGCGGCGAGTTCGGCGTACGAGCCGGAGACCAGGATCGGCACCCCGGCGTGCACGGCCTGCGAGAACGGCAGCGGCGCACCAAGTTCGGCGGTGACGGTCTCGGCGATCTCGTCCTTGCGGGCCACGAGGCGGTCGCGCAGGGCACCGATCAGGGCGGCGCGTCCGTCGGGCGGTGTGGCGGCCCAGCCCGGCAGGGCGGCACGGGCCGCGCGGACCGCGGCGTCGACGTCCTCCGCGGTGCCCGCGGGGACCTGGCCCACGGGCTGCTCGTCGGCCGGGTTCAGGACCGTGATGCTGTCGGTGCCCGCGGCCGGTCGCCAGGCACCGTCGATGTACATCCCGTCGTGGGCCTTCATCGCATTCCTCCAGGTAGTCGTCCGCGCCCCAAACTAGCGCTGATAGTTTTCTGGCACCAGGGGCATCAGGGACCGGGCCACGCGCCGGCCCCCTCTGAGTCGCCGTCGCGCCATGGCAGGTCGCCTCACGTCCTGATCACGTCGCGGCGTCGGCCAGCATGAAGGCGGCCACGGTCAGCAGGGCCATCGCGAAGACACGCTGCAGCCGGGGCCCCGAGACCTTCGCGGCCAGGCGCTTGCCGTCCCAGGCACCCAGGATCGCGGACCCGATGAAGGGGCCGACCACCGCCCAGTCGAGCGAGGCTGCGGCGCCGGAGCGAGTGGCCAGCGAGGCGAGCGAGTTGGCCGTGATGACCAGCAGGCTGGTGCCGACCGCGGCCTCCATCTCGAAACCGAGGACGGTGACGAGGGCGGGCACGGCGAGAAAGCCGCCGCCCACGCCGAGCAGCCCGGTCAGCGCGCCCAGGGCGGCGCCCGCTCCGGCGGCTCTGCCCAGCCGTACGGAGCGGCCGGCGGTGCGGGTGGCGGGGCGGGTGATGTCGGATCGGCCCGTATCAGAGCGGCCGGTATCGGTGGACCGGAGCATTTTGACGGCGGCGAGGACTGCTATGGCCGCGAAGGCGCCGGTGAGGGCGGGTTGGGGCAGGTGGGCCGCGGCGGCTCCGGCGGCGGCCGCCGGAAGAATCCCGGCGGCCGCGAAAGCCGCTCCGGCCGGCCACCGCACTTTCCCGGCGCGGGCGTGCGCGTACAGGGCTGTCAGCGAGGTGACGGTGACGATGACGAGGCTGGCGGTGGTGGCCGCGGCGGGGGTGAAGCCGAGCAGGTAGATCAGCGCGGGCACGGCCAGAACGCTGCCGCCCCCGCCGAGAGCACCGAGAGCCAGACCGACGACGGCGCCCGCGAGCAGGGCCAGGATCAGGGCGGTCACGCTATTCGCCCAGTGCGGTGTCCGGTGCCGCGCCCGGTCCCGCGGGAGGGAGCCTGATCAGGTCCGGAGCGGCCAGGACGGTGAGGCAGGCGGCCAGGACGGCGAGACGGGCGGCCAGGACGGTGGAGCGAGGGGTACATCGGGGGCCTTCTGATCGCGTGCTTCTGTGCGGGCGGAGGAAGGGGGCCTGTGCGGTGGAGCGACAGGTTCCGGGCGCGGGAAGCACGGGGCGCGGGGTGCGTGGCACGGGGCGCGTGGAGCACACGGCTTCGTGCGAGCACTCAGCTCCGCACCCGTAAAGCAACAGCCCCCGTACCGGTCGAGCAACAACCCCTGCACGGGGGAGCGCGGCCTCAAGGCCGGGCGACGCGCAACCCCGCGGCGGCCGCCGCCTCGAAGCCGTCGTCGACGGCGACGACCTTTCGTCCGGTCGCGTCCAGGACGGAAGCGGCGATCGCCGCGCGCATGCCGCCGGCGCAGTGCACCCACACCCTGCCGGCCGGCACCTCACCGAGCCGGCCGGGCAGCTCGTGCACCGGAATGTGCACGGAGCCCTCGATGAAACCGGCCGCGCGCTCGGAATGGCGGCGCACGTCCAGCACCACCGTGTCCGCGCCGTCCTCGCCATCCGCGCCGCGCTCGCCGTCGCCACCCCGCGCGTACGCACCGGCGAGGTCCGCGAAGCAGGCGCGGGGAAAGGAGGCGAGCTGTTCGCCCGCACGGACCCAGGCGGCCGGGTCTCCGGTGGCGGCAGCCGCCGGGCGGTCGATGCCGACCCGGGCCAACTCCCGCTGCGCGTCGGCGATCTGCTCCGGAGTGTCGGCGAGCAGGGTGACCGGCTTGCCCCACGGGATCAGCCAGGCCAGATAGGTGGCCGGTTTGCCGCTGCCCTCGAAGTTGAAGGATCCGGCCACGTGGCCGTCGGCGAAGGCGACCCGGCCGCGCAGGTCGACCACCCACTCCCCCGCCGCCAGCCGCACGGCGATCCGCTCGGCGTCGGCGGGCTCGGGCGGAGTGAGGTCGACGGGCGCGGGGCCCGCGGCGTTGGCGGGGCCCATGTGCGCGTAGTAGGCGGGCACATCGTCCAGTCCGGCGAGGACCCGCTCCACGAAAGCGTCCGCGTCCAGGGTGAACGCGTCGTTGACCGCGCGTTCCTTGCCGATCGTGGTCGCGTGGCCCTCGGCCTGGGTGGAGGAGCAGAAACTGCCGAAGCCGTGCGTGGGCAGCACGGGCACCTCGTCGTCGAGCGTCGCCGCAAGGCGGTTGGCGGAGCTGTGCTGCGCGCGGGCCAGGTGCTCGGTCAGCCGCGGTTCCACGAGATCCGGACGCCCCGTGGTGCCGATCAGCAGTGAGCCGCCGGTGAAGACGGCCACCGCGCGCCCGTTCTCCTCCAGCGCGTACGAGGTGTGGTGCGGGGTGTGGCCCGGGGTGGCGATCGCCCGCAGGACGAGGCGCTCGTCCACCTCGGCCGGGTCGCCGTCCGTGACGGGAGTACGGGGGAAGGAGACGTCGGCGTCGGCCGGGACGAGGTAGCGGGCGCCGGTGAGGCGGGCCAGTTCGAGGCCGCCGCTGATGTAGTCGTTGTGCAGGTGCGTCTCCGCCACGTGGGCGATGCGCACCCCTCGCCGGGCGGCGGCAGCGATCATGCGGTCGACGTCCCGCGGCGGATCGATGACGACCGCCGTACTCGGGCCGCCCGCGAGGTAACTGCGGTTGCCCAGGCCTTCGAACTCCAGGGTTTCAACAAAGAACACGGAATTGCTCCCTTCTCAGGGTGGTGTACCCGGTGATGTCCCGTTCAGGGGAATCACCGCCACGCCGCCGAAAAACTCACGCCACTCCGGGCCGCTCGCGGCTGACGGGGCCCGCACGTCGCGGGCGGCGTCAGAGCCTGTGTCATATCTCCGGCCGGGTGACCGGCAGCCCTGCCGCTTCCCATGCGTCGAGGCCGCCGACCACGTTGTGGACAGCGGACCGGCCCGCGAGGATCGCCCGCGCAGCGGCCCGCGCACCGCGGTTGCCGGTGCGGCACACGAAGGCGAGGGGGCCGCTGGGCAGACCGGCCGACGAGGCCCGCAGCGTGCTGAGGCTTTCTGGGACGCAGCCTGTGCGCCAAACGCCCATTGCGGCAAAGGGAGTTGCCTAACTGGCACAACCCCGGATCTGCGCGCGAACCGGGGGACCTCCAGGGGAATTCCGTACATTTCATGACGAACGTCGAACGTCCCTGTGTTCGCCACACGCCCCACCCCGCCCCACCCGCGATCCATTGCGGATACATGACAGACGCATGACAAGGCGTCAACTCCCTTGATCTGGACCGGCGCAGCGGCCACGCTACTGATCGCGACGGGAGCGGTACTCACCGCTCCCGTCTCCGTGTGCGTCTCCCGCACACCCCACTGTCGCGTCGCCCGACCCCGGGCGCGCCGCCCATGAGGAGGACTCCCTCGTAATGGCCACGCTGCGCAGCAAGAAGACCGTGATCGCCGCCGCGATCTCGACCGCCACCGCCGCCGCCGTACTCGGCGCGGTCACCGCCCTGCCCGCCCAGGCCGCCCCCGCCGAGGGCACCGTCATCGCGGCCGGCTCGGCCGACGCGGTCAAGGACAGTTACCTCGTCACGCTGAAGACGAGCTCGGGTCTCAAGGCCACCACGGACCGGGGCAGGAACCTCATAGCCCGGTACGGCGGCTCGGTGCACAAGACGTTCGGATCCGCGCTCAACGGCTACTCCGTGCGGCTGAGCGCGCCGGAAGCCCGGAGACTCGCCGCCGACCCGGCGGTCGCCACCGTCGAGCAGAACCAGAGACTCCACGTCGACGCCACGCAGTCCAACGCCCCCTGGGGCCTGGACCGCATCGACCAGCCGAAGCTTCCGCTGTCCGGCACCTACACTTATCCGGACAGCGCGGGCGGCGGCGTCACCGCGTACGTCATCGACACCGGCGTACGCATCACGCACACCGAGATCAGCGGCCGTGCCGTGAACGGTTACGACGCCGTGGACGGCGACAACACCGCCCAGGACGGCAACGGTCACGGCACGCACGTCGCCACCACCATCGCGGGCACGACGTACGGCGTGGCCAAGAAGGCCAAGATCGTGGCTGTCCGCGTGCTCGACAACAACGGCTCCGGCACCACCGCCGGGGTCGTCGCGGGCATCGACTGGGTGACCTCCCACCACGCCGCCGGAGCCCCCGCCGTGGCCAACCTGTCGCTCGGCGGCGGCGCGTCCACCACCCTGGACAACGCGGTGAAGAAGTCCATCGCCGACGGTGTGAGCTACGCCGTCGCGGCGGGCAACGAAGGCACCAACGCCGCCAATTCGTCCCCGGCCCGGGTCCCGGAGGCCATCACGGTCGGCGCGTCGAGCAACACCGACGCGCGGGCCAGCTGGTCCAACTACGGCTCGGTCCTCGACCTCTTCGCGCCGGGCGTCAGCATCAAGGCGGGGTGGAACACCGGCGACACCGCGACCAACACCATTTCGGGCACGTCCATGGCGACCCCGCACGTCGCGGGCGCCGCGGCGGTCTACCTGGCGGGCCACACCTCGGCCACGCCGGCGCAGGTCTCCTCGGCCCTGGTGAACGGCGCCACGCCGAACGTGGTGACCGGCCCGGGCTCGGGTTCGCCGAACAAGCTCCTCAAGATCGTCCCGTAACCCATCGCGGCGTCACTCATCACGCCGTCGCTCATCGCGGCGTCACTCATCGCGGCGTCGTTCTGCATCGCGTAACTCTCCGCCGCGTACGCGCTGTTGCGTCCCGGAGGCCGTCGTCGCCTCCGGGACGCCTTCGCGCGCCGAGCCCCGCCGCGACGAGCAGCAGCCCGCCCAGCATCACGAACGGTGCGGCCACACCCGCCACTCCGGCGATCAGGCCCGCCGACGCGGGGGCGGCGACCTGGCCCAGGCGGTTGCCGGTCAGGCGCAGCGCGAGCGCCGTCGAGCGGGCGTCGGCCGGGGCCGCATGGACGACCGTCGTCATCGAGAGCGGCTGGCCGACCCCCAGGCAGAAGCCGAGCAGGACCAGCATCGCGCCGAGGCCCCACACCGGCACGGGCAGCGCGACCCCCGCGCAGAGCAGCGCGCCAAGGGCGCAGGTGGCGACGGTCAGGGCGGTCCGGCCGAGGAGTTCGATGAGCGGCGTCATCACCAGGCGGCAGGCGATGGTCGCCGCGGCCCGCAGCGAGAGCAGCAGCCCGACCGTGGCGGGTGCGATGCCCCGGTGCTCGCCGACCACCGGCAGGTAGGCGGTGAGGATATCCGTCGCGGAGAGCACGGCGAGGCTGATGAAGATGCCCGCGGGGACGCCCCGGGCCCGCAGGATCCGCTTGACCGGCACCTTCGGGGCCCGCCGCGCCGGACCGCCCGCGGCACGGACGTGCTCGATGCGCCACAGCGAGGTCAGCGAGACCGCGCCGACCGCCGCCGAGGCGAGCAGGGCGAGGGCGCTGGTGCGCTCGATGTCGGCGCCGATCAGGGCGCCCGCCGCGAGCGGCCCGGCCAGCTGGCCGAGCGAGGCGCCGATGGTGAAGTGGCCGAAGTTGCGGTCGTGTTCGTCGGGTGCGGACTGCCGGGCGACGATCGACTGGGCGCCGATCACGAAGCAGAGGTGGCCGAGCCCCATCACGCCGCTCCACGCGGCCATCGCGCCGAGGGAGCCGGCCGTGCCGCTGAGCGCGCAGCCGCCGGAGATCAGGACGACGCCGACGGGCAGCAGCGGCGCGCACCGCCCATGGTCCGTCCTGCGCCCGAGCGGCACGGCGGCGAAGAGCGGGAGCAGGGCGTAGACGCCCGCGATGACGCCGACGGCCCGTTCGTCGGCGCCCAGCGAGAGGGCCCGGTAGGAGACGGCGGGCCGCGCCATCGACACCGCCGCCTGCGCGAAGCCGAAGGCGATGACGAGACGGAGCAGCCAGCCCCTGCCACCGGGCCCGGATGACGCGGTCGGCATCAGATGATGCCGAAGAGGATTCCGGCGCCGAGCACCACGAGCGAGGTGAGCACGGCCCACTTGACGGTGAACCTGGTGTGGTCGCCGAACTCGACCTTGGCCATGCCGACGAGGACGTACACGGCGGGCACCAGCGGGCTCGACATGTGCAGGGCCTGTCCGGCGATGGAGGCGCGGGCGATCTCCAGGGTGGAGACGCCGTGCGCCTGGCCCGCCTCGGCGAGGACCGGCAGGACGCCGAAGTAGAAGCCGTCGTTGGACATGAAGTACGTGAGCGGGATGGAGAGCAGGCCGGTCACCAGGCCCATCTGCGGGCCCATGCCGTCGGGGATGGCGTCGACGAGCCAGTCGGCCATGTGGTCGACCATGCCGGTGCCGGTGAGGACGCCGGTGAAGACGGCGGCGGCGAAGACCATGCCGGTGACGTTGAGGACGTTCTCCGCGTGGGCGGCGATGCGGGCCTTCTGGTCGGGCATGTGCGGGAAGTTGACGGTGAGGGCGAGCGCGGCGCCGAGCAGGAAGAGAACCGGGATCGGCAGCCATTCCATGATCATGGCGGTGAGCAGCAGGACGGTGAGGGCCGCGTTGAACCAGTAGAGCTTGGGGCGCAGCGTCGCGCGGTGCGGGTCGAGGCCCTGGAAGCCGTCGTCGTCCGTGTCGTCCGTGTCGCCCGGACCGGCCGCGGGGGCGGAGGCTGGGGCGGCCGCGTCGGTGCCGGAGCCGGGTCCGCCGGTGGTCTTCTTCGTGAGCGACGTACGCCCTTCACCGCCACCCGCGCCCACGAGCACCGTCCCGTCGGCCGTCTCCTTCTCCAGACCCTCGTCCTTCAGGATCTCGTCCTTCAGTACCTCGTCCTTCAGGACCTCGTCGAGCGACAGCGTGCCGAGCCGCTTGCGCTCGCGCAGCCCCAGTGCGTACGAGAGGAGGAACACCGCGACGAGACCCATGGCGAGCGCCGGGATCATCGGTACGAAGATGTCGGCCGCGTCGACCTTCAGGGCGGTCGCCGCGCGGGCCGTCGGACCGCCCCAGGGCAGCGTGTTCATGACGCCGTTGGCGGTGGCGGCGACGCCCGTCATGACGACGAGGCTCATCTTGAGGCGCTTGTAGAGCGGATACATCGCCGAGACCGTGATCATGAAGGTCGTCGAGCCGTCGCCGTCGAGCGAGACGATCGCGGCGAGCACGGCGGTGCCGACGACGATGCGCATCGGGTCCGCCTTGCAGAAGCGGAGGATGCCGCGGACGACCGGGTCGAAGAGCCCGACGTCGATCATGACGCCGAAGTACACGATGGCGAACATGAGCATGGCCGCCGTGGGCGCCAGATTGCCGACGCCGTCGAGGACGTAGTCCCCGAGATGGGCGCCCTTTCCTACGAACACGCAGAAGAGCGCGGGGATCAGCACCAGTGCCGCGATCGGCGACATCTTCTTCATCATGATCAGCACCAGGAAGGTGGCGATCATGACGAATCCGAGGATTGTCAGCATGGGGGCTACCTATCGTTCACCATCGAACTCCCACCAGGTCTGGCGGTCCGGATGACGTTAGGACCCGCCATCCAGCGTTAACAAGATGTTGACGCGCGAGCAATAAGCGCAAAACTCCTGGTCAACGACGTACGTCCGGCGCCGGTGCGGCTGGGGCCCAGGGCCGGTCGAAGAGGACCAGGCCGTTGCGGGTGCCCACGGCCAGTTCGCCCCCGGGGCCGACGGCCAGGGCGGTGCAGACGGAGGGCAGGACGAGGCGGCTGCGGGCCTTGCCGTCGCGCACGCCCACGACGGCGAGCGCCCCGCGCGCCGCCACCGCGTACTCCCCGGCTCCCGGGAACAGCGCCACGAGCTTGATGTCGAGCAGCGCGGGCGCGTGCTCGTGGGAGGCGGCGAGGGAGGGGGCGACCGCCTTGGCCCGCCGGGCGCCCTCCAGGCGGGTCCGCCGGTCGACGGGCCGCGCCAGGGCGGCGAGGGGCTCCTCCATGGGCAGGATCCTGGTCTGCTCCCGGCCGACCACGAGCAGCTCGTGGCGCCCGCCCGCACTCAGCGCGAACGTCCCCCACGCGGCGCGGTCCGGCAGGTGCAGGCGGCGCCCGGTCGTCGCGTCCACGAGGTACAGCCCGTCGTGGACGGTCGGCAGGGCGACGAGGAGCCGGTCCCCGAACCGCAGCGCGCGCAGGTCGGAGAAGGACGGCTCCCGGCCGGGATCGAAGCAGGGCACGTCGAGCCGGGGCCCGTCCCGCACGTCGTGCACGGCAAGGCGGCTGGCGTCGGGGCCGCTCCACACGGCCAGCGAGAGGAGGCTCTGCACGCCGTCCCCGTCCGGCGGGAGCGCGGCGAGCCAGGCGGGGCCGTGCGCGCTGTGCTCGACGGGTGTGCGCAGCGGGGCACCGGCCCGCCGCACCACGCGCCCGTCGCCGCGCGCGAAGTCCCAGTACTCCAGGACGCCGAGCTCGCTGCGGGCGAAGAGCAGGGGCCGCGGCGCGCCGTCGGGGACGGGCCACCGGGCGGCCACCAGCTCCCGCACCCCGCTCTCGCACACCGGACGCAGCCGCTGGGTCAGCAGGCCGTCGCCGCCGTCGCGCACCTGGAGCGAGCCGTCCGGGCTGCCCGCCACGACGTCGGTACGGCCGTTGACGGTGACGGTGGTGACGGCGGAGACCGGGCGGACCGCGTCCACCGCCTCCGTCAGGTCCCAGCCCTGCGCGGTCGCCGCCAGACGCCACAGGTGGCCGAGGTCGTCCCCGCACAGCAAGGCGTCGCCCGCGGCGCCGAACGACGTGACGGGCACGGGCATCCGGCGCTCCCACAGCGCGCCCGAGGCCGCCCGTCCCGGCAGGACCACAAGGCGGTGGTCGTCACCGGCGCTGACCGGCCGCGGCCCCGCGGGGCTCGGCGCGAAGGCGACGGCGGACACACGCCCCCGGTGCGCCCGCACCGGTTCACCGGCCGCCCGGCAGGACGGCAGCGACCACTCCCGCACCCTCCCGTCGTCCGCGCCGACGAGGAGACTTCCGCTGCCGTCGGGTGCCAGGGCGAGCGCGCTCGTCCACGCCGGTCCGGCGGGGGCGGGGCCCTGCGCGTACCAGCGGTCGTGGGTGACGTCCCAGCACAGGACACGGCCGGTGTCCGTGCCGACGACGACCACGTCGCGCGCTCCGACACGGCCCGTCGTGAGCCGCGCGGGAACGCCCGGCACGGTGAACTCCCGCTCCGCGACCGGGAGTCCGGCCCGCAGCGCCAGCACCCTGACCCGGCCGCCGCTCTCTCCCGTGACCACGAGGTCACGGCCGTCGGCGGTGCGGCCGACGGCCGCGCATTCGATCAGGGACATGTCCCAGGGGCCCGGCCACGGCACGTCGAGGCGCCACAGCTCTTTGGAGTCGGCCGGGTCCCAGCAGTGGATCTCGTGGTCCTTGCCCACGCTCACCAGCACCGCCCCGCCGCCCGCTCCCCGCACCTCGCCGACCGCGAGCACCGGGCCGTGGTGGGCGGTGAACTGGGTGGAGTCCGCGGCGTGCGCGGTGGGCCACAGGCGTACGACGCCGTCGCTGCCGCCCACCACGGCCGTGCCGGCCACGGCGCACACCGCCGCCGCCTCGTGCGGACGGACCTGTCCGCCGAC
This sequence comes from Streptomyces sp. NPDC058308, assembly GCF_042880275.1. Taxonomy (NCBI): domain Bacteria; kingdom Bacillati; phylum Actinomycetota; class Actinomycetes; order Kitasatosporales; family Streptomycetaceae; genus Streptomyces; species Streptomyces sp. NPDC058308. The sequence goes on along the minus strand of NZ_JBHVZA010000012.1, from coordinate 117,555 downwards.
ACGCTCCCCCGTGACCAGGTCGTACAGCTGGAGCCCGCGCCGGTCCCCCAGCACCGACACGCAGTCCACCGCGCCGAGGGCGAAGGCGGCCACCCGGACGGACGTGCCCGCGTCGGTGCGCAGCGGCAGGCCGACCGGGCGGCCGCTGTCCACGTCGATGCGGTGCAGCTCCCCGCGCGACGTCGCGACCGCGGCGAGCCACTGCCTGCCGGCCTTGCGGACGGCGAGCGAGGCAATGGGCCCCGCGCCCTTGAGGAGGGTCCTGACCCGCAGGCCGTCGCCGAGGGAGGTCAGGCGCACGGTGTCGTCGACCCCCGCGGTCACAAGGAGCTGCCCCTGCGGGTGCTCGGTGACGAGGTCGAGGTGGGTCACCGCGCCGTCGTGGCCCGTCTCCACCACGTCGAAGGCGCTGCTGCGGACGCTCTGCAGCGCGGCGGTGCCGTCCACGTGGCCGAGCAACAGCGTCCCCGGCGGCAGTCCGCGCGGCGCGGCGCAACTCGTGACGTACCGCAGGTTCAGGCCGGAGGTGCGCGGGGCCCGGGTGCCGAAGACGTTCAGACAGGTGGCGGCGAGCCTCTCGTCGCGGGATTGCCGCAGCCGCAGGTCGTACGAGGACACGGACCGCAGCTGCTTGCGGGTGAGCGGCACCTGGGCGGTGACGTTCGCCAGCGCGTAGACCAGGACGGTCCCGTCAGCGAAGCGCAGCGCGGCCCACCCCCGCTCAGCCATCGGGCGATCCGCCCCGGCGAGGACCACCACCTGCTCGGCCGCCGTCAGGACCAGGCGGCCGTACGCGTCCTCGGCGTCGAAGCCCGGCTCCGGCGGCAGCCGCCACGTCGAGCAACCCCCGCTCGGCACGTCCCACAGGTGCAGCAGACGGTCCCGCCTGACCGTGAACGGCCTGCCGAGGGCGTCCAGTTCCGGGTACTCGTCGTGGGAGAGCACCGCGGCGTGCCCGGGTTGCTGCGGCGGTCCCGCCCACGTGTGGGAGAACAGGGTGTTGTCGACCGAGGTGGCCTCCCAGTGCTCCCCGGTGTCCAGGTCCCAGCTCTGCGTGGCCTCCCGCCAGGGCCGCCGCTGGAAGAACCAGGCTTGGTGCCGCTCCGTGTCGGACGCGACCACCCCGTAGGCCGCCCCGTACCCCATCCCCTCATACCGTCGTGAGCCCTCGTGCGGATTCCACGCCGCCCACCGCGCCCGCCACGGCAGCTCTCCGCCCTCGTCGCAGGACGCTGCGAGGGCGTCCGCCCTGCGGCACACCGCCGCGAGCCGCAGCCGGGCCCGCACCCCGGAGTCGGTATCCGTCACGAGCCGGTGCCGCAGCAGCTGTTCCACGTCCCGCACGGCGCGCCCGGCCCTGCGCCCCGCCGCCGTCCTCAACCGCGGTATCGCCGCGAGGAGTTGCCCGCCGTCGGAGTCCAGGACGAAGCGCGCGTCCTGCACCAGCGGGTCGAGGACGCCGCCCTCACCGGCGTGCAGGGCCAGGTAGCGGCGTACGTAGGGGTGGTCGAGGCCGCGCAGGGCCTCGGTGACCTTCCGCTGGACGCGGACGGCGTCCTGGTGTTCGCGCAGGTACTCGATGAGGGCCCGGTGGTAGACGCGGTAGACGGAGCCGCCGCCCTCGACGCTCTCCACGACGTACGATCCCGCGGCCTGCCGCAGCCACACGATGTGTTCGTCGCGGTAGTCGCGTCCGGTGATCGCGGCGGCGAGCCGGGGCCAGATGCCCGCCCAGGGCAGGCCCGCGCCCTGCGCATAGGCCAGCGGGAGAAGCAGGTCCCTGGCCTGTCCGGCGTTGGCCCCGAGGCGCTGCACCAGATCGCGCTCCATCGCCTCGCCGGGCAGCCGCGGGAGCTCGTCGCGCCAGCGCCGGTCGTCGGGGTCGGGCGGGTGCGGTTCGCGGGCGATGGTGCGGGCGGTGATGCGGGCGACGAGGAAGGACCGCCCGGCCGCCTCGGCCACGGCCTGGGCGATGGCGTCGACGAGGCGGTCGTCGGCGGTGGCGAGTGCCGAGCCGGGGACGGTGAGCAGCTTGCGGGTGTAGGCGCGGACGGCTTCGGGGTCGGCGTAGCGCGCGTCGTCGAGGTCGACGCGCCGCGCCGTGCCCGGCAGGCGCCGCGCGATGTGCGGGCGGGCGCCGACCAACAGGCGCAGCGGCAGCTGGCGTTCGGGGTCGGCGAGCGGGATCAGGAGTTCCTCGACGGTCTCGTGCGGGGCGAGCGCCTCGTCCACGGAGTCGACGAGAACCACCAACGGCGCGCTCCTGAGCTGGAGTTCGGCGGCGAGCGCGCCGAGCGATCCGGCGGCGCACCCCGCGGCGGCGGCGATGGCGTCCAGGAGCTGCCGGGTCGACTTGTGGCTCGCGTTGACGGCGACGTCGACGGCGCCGCGCTCGGGGACGGCGGCGGCGGGCAGCTCGCCGCGCTCCACGGAGTCCCTGCGGTCCGGGTCGGTGAGCACCGCCACCATGCCGAGGAGTGAGGACTTGCCGGAGCCGGGGTCGCCGGTGACCACGCACAGGCGCTCGGCGGCCCGCTGCGGAGTGAGCCAGGAGGCCAGGTCGGCGAGGGCCGTGTGCCGGCCGGTGAAGTTCCAGACCTCGTCGTGGGAGACGTCGGTGCCACGGGCGCGGGGCAGGAAGAAGCTCAGGAGTTCCTGTTCGCGTGCGGCCCGTTCCCGGGAGCGCAGGGCGACGATGCGGTCGATCTCGTCGAGCTTCAGGCCGGCCGCGTCCGGGATGTGCCGGGGGTTGGGCAGGAAGGCGGGGATCGCGGCCCTGCCGTGGCTGAACGACCAGACGGGGACCTGGGTCGCGGGCACTTCGGGGTCGGCGGCGACCGCGTTCATGACGTCGTTGAGGCTGATGTGGGCGGGCGCGTGTCCGGCGGTCGCCCGGCGGCGCACGGAGCGGTCGAAGGCGGCGGAGAGCGCCCCGGCGGAGCTCTCCTCCTTGCGCCGCGACGAGGCGACGAGCACGAGCCCGGTGCTGCTCGTGCTCGTGCGGCGGCCGCGTCGCGCCTCCAGGGCGCTGCTCAGGGCCTTGTCCGTGCCCTCCTCCGCGTAACAGGCGTCGATCATCACGAGGAGGCGTTCGAAGACGGTCTCCTCCCACAGCTGGGCGATCAGGTCGTCGGTGGGCAGTGCGGTGCCGCGCAGGTCGTCCGCGTCGCTGTCGGCGAGGAGGAGGTAGTGGCGGCCGCTGTCCTGCGAGGTGACGCCATGCGTGGCGATGTAGAGCACCACGTAGTCGTCGGGGGTCCGTTCCGGTGCCCGCGCGAACGTGCGCAGGGCGGCCAGGAGTCCGGCGCGGGTGGGGTCGATGCCGGGGTCGGCGCCCGGCCGGTAGCCGAGCGTGCCGAGGAAGAGGTCGTCGATCCGGCGGACGTCGTCGGCCAGTTCGGGCAGGGCGAGTTCGGGGTGGCGGTGCACGTCGGTCACCGCGGTGGAGATCAGGAAGCGGCGCGGGGCGTCGCCCGGCGGGCCGGCCGTCTCAGCCGAGGTGGCAGCCATCGGATACCGCCCGGCCTGCCTCGGGGGTGTTGAGGTAGCGGGTCGCGTCGTGGGCCCGGGCGCCGTTGTGCACCAGGTGGTTCACGACCCGCTCGCCGAAGAGCGGCCTGAGGTCCTTGGCGGGCGCGACGGCGTCGCCCGCGTCCGCGATGTTCGTCCAGTGGGCGACGCGGCCCGGCCAGCGGCCGGGACCGGCGCCCTCGCCGGTGCGCAGCCGCTGGAAGACCAGGGTGCGGATGCCCAGCGGGGAGCCGAGCGTCACGAGCGAGCGCACCGGCCACTCGGGGTGGGCGCAGAGCGCCTCGTAGGCGACCACGCTGCCCAGGGAGTGGCCGACGATCACCCGGGTGTCGTCGGTGACGGCCGCCCCGGCGCGGCGCTGCACGGCTTCGTGCACGGCCGGGTCGCAGAGGTAGGCACGGACCTGCTTCAGGTCGTGGACGAGGGCGCGCATCGCCAGGCCCGCGAAGAAGCGCGAGTTGCCGAGGGCGTTGAGGGCCCGCTGGACGGAGCGCGGGGCGCGGACGAGGGTCCTGGCGTCGGGCGCCACGACCGCCGGGTCGGTACGGGCCGCCTCTTCCCAGAGCGCGAGCAGCAGCTCCGTCTCGAATCCGGCTTCGACGTCACCGGCGTCCAGCGGCGCGTCCCGCGCGGCCAGGGTGCGGCCCCGGGGGCGGAACAGGTCGCCGTAGAAGGCGCACGTCACGTCGTCCGCGTCGAGTGCGGGGGCTTCGGCCCTGGTCAGCCCGTCGGCCAGCGCGGGAAACCAGTCCCCGTGCAACTCCCTTTCGCCGCCGTACTGTTGACCGATGCCGTGCAGGCAGACCACTCGCGCCATCGAGCACCCCCGGCTCCTCCTTCGGGTGCGATCACCTTAGCAACGAAGGCCGCGCCCGCGCCCTGCCTCAGCGGGGTCCTTCGAGGCGGCGTCGCAGATAGGCGTGGAGCAACTCCCGCGCTTCGTCGATCAGTTGGGCGTCCCCGGCCGGATCGGCGCGGAACGCCAGCTGGAGGACCGCGTCGACCGCCTCGACGCCGACCAGCATCGTGCGGCGCAGGACTGCGTCGAGCGGGCGGCCCAGGTGGACGGCGAGCAGGGCGGCCACCCGCTCGGCGACCTGGAGGTTCGCGTCGGGCATCGCCTCGGGGGCGGAGGGGACGCCGAAGTCGACGAGGCCGAAGCCTGGCACCGTGCGCATCATCACCAGGTACTCGTCGAAGGCGGCGTCGACGGCCCCGCGCCAGTCGCCGTGCTCGACGCCGGTCACCCGGGCGGCCACCCGTTCCGCGTACGCGTCGAGGTTGCGGTGGGCCAGCGCGTCCGCGAGCGCCCTCTTGTTGCCGAAGAACCGGTAGAGCGACCCGATCGGGACGCCCGCGCGCTGGGCCACGGCGCGGGTGGTGAGGCCTTCGTAGCCGGTCTCGTCCAGGACGGCGGCGCAGGCGTCGAGGATCCGCGTCAGGCGCTCGGCGCTGCGCTCCTGCACGGGGACGCGGCGCAGGGAGGCCGGGGGCCGCGGGTCGGGTCGCGGGTCCTTGGGCGGGTTCGGGTGGGGCATTCCGGGAGAGTAGAGCATCGCTCACCTTCCCGCTTCCTCTTGCGGAAGGAAAAAGTGAATCCTACGGTGTCCCATAGGAATCACTGACGAGGGAGCGGTGTGATGATCGGGGACCACGCAGGCAACGCGGGCCGGGCGGACGCGAGCGAGGCACGCAAGACCGCCGAGGGGCTGGCCTACCTCTCCGGCTTCGGCAACGAACACAGCTCCGAAGCCGTGCCCGGCGCCCTGCCGCACGGCCGCAACTCCCCCCAGCGCGCACCCCTCGGCCTCTACGCCGAGCAGCTGAGCGGCAGCGCCTTCACCGAGCCCCGCGCGCACAACCGCCGCTCGTGGCTGTACCGCATCCGCCCCTCGGCCGCGCACCCGCGCTTCACCCGCGTCGACAACGGCGCCCTGCGCACCGCCCCCTTCGCCGAGTCGGTCCCCGACCCGAACCGGCTGCGCTGGAACCCGCTCCCCGAGCCCGCGCCCGGCACGGACTTCCTGGCGGGCCTGTGGACCCTGGGCGGCAACGGCGACGCGACCCAGCGCACCGGCATGGGCATCCACCTCTACCACGCCAACTCCTCGATGCGGGACCGGGTGTTCAGCGACGCCGACGGCGAGCTGCTCATCGTGCCCGAGCACGGCGGACTGCTCCTGCGCACCGAGTTCGGGCTGCTGCACGCCGGGCCGGGCGAGGTCGCGCTGATCCCCCGCGGCGTCCGCTTCCGCGTGGAGCTCCTCGACGCGAGCGCGCGCGGGTACGTGTGCGAGAACTACGGCGCGCCCTTCCAGCTCCCCGATCTCGGCCCGATCGGCGCCAACGGCCTGGCGAACGCCCGGGACTTCCGGGCGCCCGTGGCGGCGTACGAGGACGTCGAGGGCCCGGTGGAGGTGGTGAACAAGTTCTGCGGCAACCTGTGGCGTGCGACGTACGACCACTCGCCGCTCGACGTGGTCGCCTGGCACGGCAACCACGTTCCGTACGTGTACGACCTGCACCGCTTCAACGTGATCGGCTCGATCAGCTACGACCACCCGGACCCGTCGATCTTCACCGTCCTGACCTCGCCGTCCGACACCCCGGGCCTCGCGGGCGTCGACTTCGTCGTGTTCGCGCCGCGCTGGCTGGTGGGCGAGGACACCTTCCGCCCGCCGTATTTCCACCGAAACGTGATGAGCGAGTACATGGGCCTGATCGAGGGCGCGTACGACGCGAAGGCCGAGGGCTTCGTGCCCGGCGGCGGATCGCTGCACAACATGATGTCCGCGCACGGACCCGACCGCGAGACCTTCGAGAAGGCGTCGGCGGCCGAGCTGAAGCCGCAGAAGATCGACGACGGCCTCGCCTTCATGTTCGAGACCCGCTGGCCGGTGACGGCGACGGAGCAGGCGGCGACCGCGTCCCACCTGCAGCGCGGCTACGACGACGTGTGGCAGGGTCTGGAGCGCCACTTCCGTAACTGACGCGAAACCACTCTGATTCGGAGAGACGTGACCGCTTTCGCCCCGGACTCGATCGTCCTGAATCGGAAACTCCCGCTCTGGTACCAGGTGTCGCAGTCCCTGCGCGCCTCGATACTGGGCCGCGCCCCCGAGGCCCCGCTCCGGCTGCCCACCGAGGAGCAGTTGGCGGGGCACTACGGCGTGAGCGTGCTGACCATGCGGCAGGCGCTCAAGGAGCTGGAGGACGAGGGTCTGATCACCCGCCACCGGCGGCGCGGCACCTTCATCGAGCCGAGCGCGCACCGCGGCTCGCCCGTGCGCCTGCTCGGCTCGGTCGACGCGATCGTGGCCCAGCAGTCGGGCATGACCACGCGGCTCCTCGACCACGGCACCGCCCCGCTCCCCGCCGAACTCGCCGGGCACTTCCCGGACTCGGCCGAGGTGGCGACGTACCACCGGCTGCGCTGCGACGAGAAGACCGGGGAGCCCACCAACCACGCCCGCAACTACGTCCGCCCCGAACTGGCCGCCCGCATCGAGCCGGACGACCTCGTGCGCTGGCCCATGACGAAGGTCCTGCGCGACGTGGTGGGCGTCCGCATCAGCCGCATCACCGACACCGTCGAGGCCACGCTCGCCGACCCGGAGACCGCCCGGCTCCTCGAAGTGCCGCTGCTCAGCCCGATCCTGCACTACACGGGCATCACCTACGACGAGGACGGCCGGACTCTGGACGTCGCCCGCATCCACTACCGCGGCGACCGCTTCTCCTTCTCGGTCACGCTCGACGCCACGTGACGGACCCGGCCGGACACGTCGTACGATGCCGGGCGTGACGCACGACGAAGCGCCGCTGCTCGCGGACCTCATGCCGTGGTCCGTCGCACCGCTCCGGCCGGGACGCGGGTGGCCGATGGGCCCGGACGCCGCATCCCTGAAGGCCCGCTGGGACGCCCTCGTCCGCGCCCGCGGCGACGACCGCGAGGCCCTCTTCCGCCCCACGCGCGCCCGCACCCTGCACACCGCGGTGGCCCAACTCCCCGGCCACCACGGCGGAACGGGCCGCCTGGCCAGGGAGAGCGGCCCCTGCCCCGAGCCCGTCCGCGTCCTGCACGGCCCCTACGACGAGCAGTGGCTGATCCCCGACCACCGCCTCCTGGACGTCGCCCGCCCCGAACTGTGGCGGGTCGCGGGCGCGGGTCAGCTCTTCGCCGTGGAGCAGGGGTACGTGCCCGGGGCGGCGGGTCCGGCCGTCCTCGCGTCCGGGGTACTGCCGGACGGGCGCTCGCCCGCCGGGCGGCCCGGGCGGATCCGGCCCCTGTTCCGCCGCCCCGGGGGCCTGGAACCCAATGTGGCGCCGGGGCTGCTCGTGTGGCTGGCGGAGGTGCTCGGCCAGGAGGTCACCGCGCGGGACCTCCTGGCGTGGGTGCTCGCGGCCGGCACCGGGTCGGCCGCGGGCTGCCGGGTGCCGCTCACCCGCGATGCCGGTGTCTGGGCGCGGGGCGTGCAGCTCGGCCGACGGCTGCTCCGGCTGCGGCTGCGCGGCAACGGCGAGCGGCCCAAGCTCCCCGGCGGCCGCAGGCCGTACGTCCGGGCCCCGCTGCCCGCCCGGCCCACCGCCCTCGCGTACGACGCCGAGGAGGAGATCCTGCGGATCGGCGACGAGGGCGTCATCTCACCGGTGCCGAGGGAGGCGTGGGAGTACGAGGTGAGCGGAGTGCGCGTCGTGGAGCGCTGGTTCGCGCTGCGCACGGAGGCGGCGGAGGCGGGGACGCTCGAAGCGATCCGGCCCGCGACCTGGCCCCGGACGTGGACGTCCGAGCTGCTCGAACTGATCACGGTTCTTGCGCTGACGGCCGAACTCGGCCCTGAGCGGGAGCAGTTGGCGGCGTCCCTGCACGCCACCGTCACCGAGGACGAGCTGCGCCGGGCAGGCGTCCTGCCCGTCCCCGACGCGGCCCGCCGCCCCGCCTCGGTCCTCGACCACCACGAAGAGGGCCCGGACGGGCAGTTCGCGCTGCTCTGAGGTCTGAGGTCTGAGGACCACGGTCTAGCCGTCCGACCCGGCACCCTCCCGCACCGCGGGCCGGAACGAGTCGAGGAGGCGGCGGAGCGCCCGCTCGAAGCTCTCGTCCGCGCCGCCGGGCGGCGGCGCCCCCGTCAGCATCGCCGACAGCCGCGGATACGCCCCGCCCGCCAACTGCCCTGCCAGGTAGGCGAACCGCACCTCCTGCTCCTGATCCGCCGACCACGGCAGGCCCCTGGTGCGCTCGGCGATCGCGATCTCGTTGGCCACGGACGTCAGCGCCGTGCCGTTGACCATCGCGATGAGCTCCATCTTGGTGCCGTGGGGCGCGTCCAGGGTCTCCAGGACACCGAGGCAGTGTTCCAGATAGCGCAGCGCGTTCGGGCTGAAACCGTGGACCGTCGACATCACGCGCACCATCCACGGGTGCCGGTGCAGGATCGCCCGGGCCTGCCGCCCGATGCCGAGCATCCCGGCGTACCAGTCGCCGCCCACGGCCTCCTCGGACAGCTCGTACTCGCCGCTGACCGCGTCGACCATGAGCTCGTAGAGGTCCTCCTTGCGCGGTACGTAGTTGTACAGCGACATGGTGCCGCAGCCCAGCTCACCCGCCACGCGCCGCATGGACACCGCGTCGATGCCGTCCGCGTCGGCGATGCGGACGGCCGCCGCCGCGATGTCGGCCCTGCTGTACGCGGGCCGGGGGCCGCGGCCCGCACGCTCGGGGCGCGCCCAGATCACTTCGGGAGTGGCCGCTCGGCCCGCCATGGATCATCACCTCGCCCACCATGTTAGTTACGTACAGCGTACGTAGTGAGGTACGGTGCCGCCATGACTTCTACGTACGCTGTACTTAGTGAGGGTCTGGAGAAGCGCTTCGGCTCCGGCGCCACGGCCGTCGACGCCCTGTGCGGCCTGGACCTCGCCGTCGCCGAGGGCACCGTCTGCGGGCTCCTCGGCCCCAACGGCGCGGGCAAAACCACCGCGGTGCGGGTGCTCGCCACCCTGCGGACGCCGGACGCGGGAACCGCCCGGGTCGCGGGTCACGACGTGGTGCGCGAGCCCGCGGCGGTGCGCCGGCACATCGGTGTCACCGGGCAGTACGCGTCGGTCGACGGCGACCTGACCGGGCGTGAGAACCTGCGCCTCTTCGGGCGGCTCCTGCGGGCGCCGCGCTCACGCACCGACGAACTCCTCGAACAGTTCGGGCTCGCCGAGGCCGCCGAGCGCCCGGCCCGCACGTACTCGGGCGGCATGCGGCGCCGCCTCGACCTCGCGACGAGTCTCCTCACCCGGCCCGCCGTGCTCTTCCTCGACGAACCCACCACCGGGCTCGACCCGCACAGCAGGAACGGCATCTGGGAGGCCGTGCGCCGGCTCACCGACGAGGGCACGACGGTGCTCCTGACGACCCAGTACCTGGAGGAGGCCGATCAGCTGGCCGACGACATCGTGCTGATCCACGGCGGCCGGGCGGCGCACCGCGGTACACCCGCGGAGCTCAAGGCACAGATCGGGAGTTACGCGGAGGTCGTCGTCGCACAGGACGCGGCGCTGCCCGCCGCGGCGGTGGTCCTCGACCGGCTCACGGGGGCGGAGCCCGTGCTCGACGCGGAGTCCCGCACCGCCGGAGTGGTCACCCTGGATCCCGCGCTCACGCTGCCCCGGCTCGTGCGCGCACTGGACGCGGCGGGGGTCCCCGTCGTCGACGCGAGCCTGCGGCGGCCCTCCCTGGACGACGTCTTCCTGCGGCTCATCCCGTGACGCGAACCGCCCTCTCCGCCCCGCCCGCCACACCCCGACCCCGACCCCGACTCCCGGAGATCTCCCCCATGAGCGCCCTCCTCCACGACGGCACCGTCGTACTCGGCCGGCACCTGCAGCGCGTCCGGCACGCCCCCGCGATCCTGGTCATGACCCAGACGATGCCCATCGTCTTCCTGCTCTTCTTCGGATACGTCTTCGGCAGCGCCCTCGCGATGCCCGGCTCCGACTACCGGGCCTTCCTGGTGCCCGGGATGTTCGTCGCGACCGCCGCCAACGGCATCATGACCGGCATGTTCACGGCCGCCCAGGACACCCACCGGGGCGTGCTGGACCGGTTGCGGACGCTGCCGATGAGCAGGGCGGCCGTGCCGCTCGGCCAGGCGCTCGCCGATCTGGTGACCACCGCGGCGGGGCTCGTGCCGCTGGCGCTCGTCGGGCTCGCCATGGGGTGGCGGATCGAGGGCGGCCCGTTCGCCGCGGCGGGGGCGTTCGGGCTGCTGATGCTCCTGCGGTTCGCGACCACGTGGGTCGGCATCCTGCTCGGGCTCGCCTCACAGAGCGAGGAGGCGGCGGGTCAGCTGGGCAGCGCCACGTTCATGCTGCCGCTGCTGTCGAACGCGTATCTCCCGACCGACAACCTGCCGTCGGGGCTGCGTCTGGTCGCCGAGTGGAATCCGATCAGCGCGGTGGCGACAGCGGTACGTGATCTGTTCGGCAACGCCCCCGTCCCGGCGGACGCGGCGTGGCCGGTGGCGCATCCGGTGGCGGGATCGGTCCTCTGGTCGCTGGCGCTGCTCGCCCTGTGCGTACCGCTTCGCCGCGCGCCGGTACGCGCGCGGCGGACGCTGAGGCCGGGCGGGGCCTGCCGGGGCATCAGATGGGTGCTCAGGGCATGGGTCGGCGGGGGTGGTGGTGACTCATGACGGGGTGGAGCGGGGTGGGTGGGAAAGACCCGCCGCGGAGCGGCGGTTCCGTCCCGGGGACCACCCGCGGTCAGCGTCCGCCGAACAGCGAACGCCGCAGCCTGCGCAGCGGCGCGAAGAGCGAGACTCGCCTCACTCGGGCACCCCTGCTGCTGCGGGCGTGCGCGGCGTCACGTGAGGTCAGCTCGCGCATCAGCAGTGTCGCCTCGTGCGACTCGCGCTGCGGGACGGCGGGGCCGCCCAGCACCGAGAGATGACGATCGAGACGCGAACTGCTCGCGCTGCTGCCACAAGTGATCGCAGGGACACGCGCCCTGCTGCGCACCGTTATCTGTTCCATGTCACTCCCCACCCGTACGAGGGCACCCGGCCCAGGGCAGGTTAACCCTATCGCCCTGTCATGACACACGTGTATCCCGGTCACAGGATTCACCTACCCCATAAGGAGGTTGACGATTACTCTCCGGATCTGCGGGATTCCAGGGCGAGTTGGACATACACCCCGACAACGGTCGCCCGCAGCCGCCGGTGACGGCGGGGGGCGCCGTGCGCACACCGGTGCACGTGGGCTATCTCACGTGCGGTTTTCCCCCGCTCCTGACGGGCCCGGACGGCCCCGGACCCGGCGCCGCGGTCTCCAGGCACGCCCGCAGCCGCAGCAGCCCGTCCCGCATCCTGGTCTTGACGGTCCCCAGGGGTACGGACAGGTGCCGGGCCACCTCCCGGTACGTGCAGCCGTCGTAATAGGCGAGCGTGACGGCCTGGCGCTGGAGGTCGGTGAGGCTGCGCAGACAATCCCGCACCCGCTCGCGGTCGAGCGTCGCCTCGACCTCCTCGGCCACGTGGTCGAAGGCGGGTCCCTCCCCGAATCGCGCCGCCCGCGTCTCGCGTTCCCGCGCCGCGCGCACGCTGCGCACCCGGTCCACGGCCCTGCGGTGCGTGAGCGTCAGGATCCAGGACAGGGCGCTGCCCCGCCCGGGATCGAACCGGGGCGCGGTCCGCCAGACCTCGACGAGCACCTCCTGGGCCACCTCCTCGGACTGCGCGTGATCGCGCAGCACCCTGCGCACGAGCCCGAAAACCGGGCCGGACACCAGTCCGTACAGCTCCTCGAACGCCTCCTGGTCCCCCGCGGCGACCCGTAGCAACAACGTCTCGGCCTCCACCCGTTCCCCTCCCCCGCTCCCGCGCCGGCTGTCCGGCACCAGGAATTCGGCGCGGGAGGCGCCGCGGATGCGCAGGACGCGACATCGGCCCAATCCACCCGCGCCGCGGCCCCGAACGGCCTGTGTCAGTCAGGTACGTCAGGCGTGAGGACGGATGCGATGACAGCGATCAGCGGGAATCGGGCGAGGCGTCGCGGCCTCGCCACACTGGTCTGCGGCGCGCTCGCCGCCGGGGGGCTCGTGGCCACCGGGGTGAGCGCGCTGGAACCGGGGGCCGCCCGGGCCTCCAGCCACCGGGAGGCCCCGCTGATCTCGGGGCAGCCGCAGTACGACAACACGGACGTGTACGCGTTCGTCAGCCCCGACAAGCCCGACACCACGACGCTCGTCGCCAACTGGATCCCCTTCGAGGAGCCCGCGGGCGGACCGAACTTCTACCTCTTCCCCGAGGACGCCCGCTACGACATCCACATCGACAGCGACGGGGACGGCCAGGGCGATCTGCTCTACCGGTGGACGTTCGACACCAAGGTCAGGAACGGCAACACCTTCCTTTACAACACCGGTCCCGTGACGGCCCTCGACGATCCCGACCTCAACATCACACAGACGTACGACATCGATCTGCTGAAGCTGAAGGACCAGAAGGTCGTCTCCACCAAGAAGATCGCCGACGGTCTGCCGATCGCGCCGTCCCGGGTGGGCAAGGCGTCGATGCCCGACTACAAGAAGCTGCGCGACCAGGCCGTGCGCAAGGTCGCGGGCGGCGGCACGTCGTACGTCGGGCAGGCGGACGACCCCTTCTTCCTCGACCTGCGGGTCTTCGATCTGCTGTACGGCGGCGACCTCTCGGAGGTCGGCCGGGACACGCTCAAGGGCTACAACGTGAACACCGTCGCGCTGCAGGTGCCCAGCGCCGGCATCCGCCAGTCGGAGAAGCAGCCGACGGTGGGCATCTGGTCGACGACCGAGCGCAAGAACGCCGGAGGCGACTGGACGCAGCTCTCCCGGCTCGGCAACCCGCTGGTCAACGAGGTCGTAGTGCCATTGCGGGACAAGGACGGGTTCAACGCCTCGGCTCCGTGGGACGACGCCCGGTTCCTTCCGTACGTGCAGAAGCCCGAGCTGGCGAAGCTGCTTGAGAAGTTCTACGGCGTGAAGGCGCCCGCCGAGCCCAGGAAGGATCTCGTCTCCGTCTTCCTGACCGGCGTGCAGGACCTCAACCAGCCGCCCGGCGTGCGCCCCGCGGAGGAGCTGCGCCTCAACACCTCCGTCAAACCGGCCGCCGATCCGAAGCGGCTCGGCGTCCTCGACGGCGACAACGCGGGCTTCCCGAACGGGCGGCGCCTCGCCGACGACGTCGTCGACATCGAACTGCAGGCGGTCGCGGGCGAACTCGTGGGGTCCAAGAACGATCTGGGCGACGCGGTGAACGCCAACGACCAGGCGTTCGGCGGGACCTTCCCCTACCTGGCACTGCCCACGTCCGGCTCGCGCGGTCCGCTGGCCGGCGGGGGCGCCGACGGGACCTCGGCGCGCGACGCCCTCGCGGGCGGAGCCGTACCGCCGGCCTCGTCCCCGTCCTCGTCCTCGTCCGGGGGCTCCGACGACACGGTGCTCATCGCCTCCGCGGCGGCCGGGGCCGCCGGAGTGCTCCTCGTGGGGCTCGGCCTCGGCTGGTGGCGGTCCCGGCGGCGGACGGCCGCGGGAATCTCCTGAGAGCCGGTCCCCACCACCGGCCCGCACCACCGGTCCGCACCACCGGACCGCACCACCCGACCCACCCCGCAGCCGGAAACCGGCTGCCCGCCCCGAACGGGCGCGGCCCGCGGCGCTCCCTCCCGCGGGCCGCGCCGCCATCCGCTCCGGGCCCCGTCCGGCTCGTCCGTCACCCGGAAAGTCTGGTCACTCCCATGAAACGCAACTCCGTACGGAACGCCGTGGCCGTCGTCGCCCTCGCGCTCGCCCTCACCTCGGGCGCCGTCGTGCTCGGCGCCGACGAAGGGACGGAGCGGCCCGCCGCCGCCACCGGCCCCGCGCCGGCGCCCGACGCGCTGCGGGGCGGGAACCTGGACCGGGGCGTGGACACGCTCCGGGCCCGCCTGCGCACCCAGCCGAAGGACTTCGTCTCCTGGGCCACGCTCGGCACGGCCTACGTGGAACAGGCCCGCACCCGCGGCGACCCCGCCCTCTACGGCGCCGCCGACCGCGCCCTGGACCGCTCGCTGAAGCTGCGCCCCGGCAACGACGCGGCGCTCGCGGGGCGCGCCGCGGTGGCCGCCGCCCGGCACGACTTCCGCGGCGCCCTGCGCCACGCCACCGACGCGCTCGCCGAGAACCCGTACAGCGAAAGGGCGTTGGCCACGCGCATCGACGCCCTGGTGGAACTCGGGCGGTACGGCGCGGCGTCCCGCGCGGCCGACGAGGCGGACGCACGGCGGCCCGGGGTCCCCGTCTTCACGCGGTACGCGTACGTACGGGAGTTGCGCGGCGACGTCGGAACCGCGCGACGCGTCCTGGAGCGGGCGCTTGAGGGGGCGTCGGCGCCGGGCGACGTGGCGTACGTGTCGACCGCGCTGGGGCAACTGGCCTGGCGCCAGGGCGACTACCGCACCGCGCTGCGGCACTGCGGGGCCGCGCTGCGGGCCGACGCCGGTTATCTCCCTGCCCTGGAGTGCCGGGCCCGGAGCCGGGCGGCGGGCGGCGAAACGGCCCCGGCGGTCGCCGGACTGCGGTCGGTCGTGGAGCGACAGCCGCTCCCGGGGCCACTGCTCGCGCTCGGCGAACTGTACGAGGTGCGGGGCGACACGGAGCGGGCCCGGGAGCAGTACCGCCTCGTGGACGCGTGGGCCGCGCTGGCCCGCGCGAACGGCGTCGACCCGGATCTGGAGACCGCGCTCGCCGAGGCCGACCACGGGGACCGGGCAGTGGCGCTGCGGACGGCGCGGGCGGAGTGGAACCGGCGCCGGACGGTGCACACGGCCGACGCCCTCGGGTGGGCCCTGCACGTGAACGGGCGGGACGAGGAGGCACTGCGGTACGCGCGGCGGGCGACAAGGGCCGGGTTCCGCGAGGCGTCGTTCCTGTACCACCTGGGAATGATCGAGTGGGCCACCGGCGACGGCCGGGCCGCACGGAGATCGCTGGCGGCGGCGCTGCGGTTGAACCCCGGCTTCTCGCCGCTGGGTTCACGCGAGGCGCGTGCGACGTTGCGGGCGCTCGGGGGCGGTGCGCCATGAGGCTCCGGGCGAAGGGCGGGCGCGGAGGCAGGCGCAAGTGGCTCAGGGGAGCGGCCGCGGCGCTGGGGGTGATCCTCGCTCTGGGCGCGCCTGGCGGTACCGCGCACGCCCACCCCCTGAACAACTTCACCGTCAGCCATTACGACGGGCTGCTGGCCGAGCCGGGCCGTCTGAAAGTCGACCACGTGGAGGACCTCGCCGAGATCCCGGCCGCCCAGGCGGCGCCCCGCATCCGCGAGGCGGGCCGCGGCAAATGGGCCCGCCGACGGTGCCGGGACGCCGCAGACACCACCCGGGTCAGCGTCGCGGGGCGGCCCGCCGAGCTCGCCGTGGACACCGCGCGGGTCAGCGCCCGCCCGGGTCAGGCGGGGCTCGACACGCTCCGCGTCGAGTGCGCCCTGAGCACGCTGCTGCCCCGGGGCGTGTCCGTCACCGTGCGGTTCCGCGGCGGCGCGGCGGACGGCAGGACCGGCTGGCGCGAGATCACCGCCCGCGGCGACCGGATGACCCTGGCCCGTTCCGACGTACCGGAGACCTCCGCGTCGAAGCGGCTCACCCGGTACCCGGAGCGCCTGCTCTCCGCGCCGCCCGACACCGTGTCGGCGTCGCTGCGGATCACGCCCGGTGGCCCGGCCCTCACCGACGACGGGCCTGAGGAAGAGGACGGGATCGCCGCCGTGCTGCCCCGCGGCGCCGACCGGTGGACACAGGCCCTGACCGGGCTCGTCGGACGGCATCCGCTCACTCCCGGCTTCGCGGCGCTCGCCCTCGCCGCCGCCGTGCTCCTCGGGGCCCTGCACGCGCTGGCCCCCGGGCACGGCAAGACGCTGATGGCCGCCACCGCGGCGGCCCGCGGCCGCGCCCGCGCCCGCGATGTGCTGCCGCTCGCCGCCTCCGTGACCGTGACGCACACGCTGGGCGTGCTCGCCCTCGGCCTCCTGGTGAGCGGGGGTTCGGCCGCGGCACCGTCGGTGGTCGCCTGGCTCGGTGTGGTGAGCGGGGTGCTCGTGTCGGGTGCGGGCGTGCTGCTCGTGCGCAGGGCGTGGCGGCGGGGGCGGGGTGCGGAACACGAGCACTGGCACGGGCCTGATCACGGGCACGGGCACGGGCATGAGCACGGGCATGGGCATGAGCACGCGCCCGGCCACACACACCACACCCACTCCCCCGGAGGCAGCCTGCGCGGCATGCTCTTCCTCGGGTTCGCCGGTGGCCTGGTGCCCAGTCCCTCGGCCGTCGTCGTCCTGGTCGGCGCCGCCGCGCTCGGCGAGGCCTGGTTCGGGCTGCTGCTCGTGGTGGCGTACGGAGTGGGGCTCGCCGTCACGCTGTCGGCCGCGGGGTTCCTCGTGGTCCGCGTGGGTTCCTTCGCGGGACGGCGCCTCGGGCCGGGGTGGCTGAGCCGTCGCGCCCGGCGGCTCCTGCCGCTGGGATCCGCCTGTGTCGTCCTCGCCCTTGGGTGTGGATTGGTGTTCAAGGGGGCCGCAACCGCGCTCGGTTGAGCTACTTTTGTCGAGAATCTCACCGCTGCGGATGGGGGCGCCCGTGAACCAGCCAGAGCGCGTGATCGCCGGGCGCTACCGCCTCCTCGCCCCCTTGGGCGAGGGCGGTATGGGCACCGTGTGGCAGGCCCGTGACGAGGTCCTTGGACGCGAGGTCGCCGTCAAGGAGGTGCGCGCCCCGGCCGGTCTCCCCGCGGTCGAGGTCGACCGGCTGTACGCGCGCCTTGAGCGCGAGGCCTGGGCCGCCGCCCGCATCCCCCACCGCAATGTGGTCACGGTCTACGACGTCGCGAGCGAGGGCGGCCGTCCGTGGATCGTGATGGAGATGGTGCGCGGCCTCTCCCTGTCCGACGTGCTGGAGGCCGAGGGGGCGCTGTCCCCGCGACGGGCCGCCCACATCGGCGCCGAGGTCCTCGCCGCCCTGCGCGCCGCCCACGACGCCGGGGTCCTGCACCGCGACGTGAAGCCCGGCAACGTACTGATCGCGAACGACGGCCGCGTCGTCCTCACCGACTTCGGCATCGCGCAGGTCGAGGGGAGTTCGGCGCTGACGATGACCGGCGAGGTCATCGGATCGCCCGAATTCCTCGCCCCGGAGCGGGCGTTGGGGCACCGCCCCGGGCCCGCCTCCGACTTGTGGTCGCTCGGCGTCCTGCTGTACGCCGCTGTGGAGGGCAGCTCACCGTTCCGCCAGGACACCCCGCTGAGCACGCTCCGCGCGGTGGTGGACGAGCCGCTGCCGCCCGCCCCCGGCGCCGGGCCGCTCGCCCCGGTCATCGAGGGGCTCCTTCGCAAGGATCCGGCCGAGCGGATGTCGGCCGCGGACGCCGAGAGCGACCTGCGGATCGTGGCCTCGGGCGGCACCCCGCGCGCCGGGTCCCCCCTCCCCTATATGCCGACGGCCACGGCCGGGCAGCAGCCGCCCGGGCCGACGCCGCCCGTCCCCTTCCCCGTCACCCCGCCGCCCTCGACGGCGGCCACCACCGGCACCACGACGACCGGGCCCGCCCGGTCCCGCCGCGCGGTGCTCGCCCTGGTGGCGGGGCTCGTCGTGCTGGCGCTCGCGCTGGCCGGGATCACGTACGCCCTGGTCAACCGCGACGACGGGGACGGTGACGACACTTCCGGCGGCGATCGGGGCAGCCAGTCGACCAGCGGCCAGGGCGACGAAAGCAGTGCGTCGCAGGGCCCGGACAACGGCTCGTCCGGCGGCGGGTCGAACAGTTCCTCCGACGGCGACGGCGACCACGGCAAGGCCACGAACGGTGGCGATGGGGGAAACGGCGGGAGCGGCGGCCACGGCGGCGCCACGACCCCGCCCGCCCAGACGGTGAAGGTGTACGTCTCCGGTGCGCACACGCGGTACGAGGGCGTGTGTCCGCCGACGCCCGGTCAGGCGCCCTCGTTCACCGCGACGTTCACGGTGGGGCGCGTCCCCGCCACCGTGCAGTACCGCTGGGTGACGCGGTCCGGCCAGTCGGGCGACCCCGGCTGGAAGACGCTGTCGTTCGGCTCGGGAGGCGGGAAGACGCGGCAGGTCAACCACGTCGAGACCGCGTACGACACCGGGGGCGGGACGTATGAGAACTCGATCGGCGTCCAGGTGCGGAGCCCCGTGAAGACCACGTCGAACACGGTCGCGTACACGGTGACCTGCGAGCAGGAGACCCCGACGGGCGGGGCCTCCTACACGCCGGACGCCTAGGCCGGGCAGGCCGCGGTCAGGCGGCCTGGGTGAACACGGGGAGGTAGCCACCGGACTGGCCGGCGGCGGTGGGGTGGTAGGACTCGCCGATGTTGAGCCAGTTCACGCTGTGCAGCCAGGGGCTGCCCGAGCAGATCTCGTGCCCGGCGAAGGCGGACGTGACGTTGCCGAAGGTGAAGCCGTGGTCCGCGGCCCGCTTGGCGGTGGCCGTGTTGAGGTAGTCGGAGGCGTCGTTGATGGCGGCCCGCTCGCGCTCGGAGAGACCGGCGATGCAGCCGCCGCTCAGCTTGTAGAAGCGGGGGTAGCCGAGGACCACGACGTGGGCGGAGGGTGCCTTGGCGCTGATCGCGTCGTAGACCTTGTCGAGGTTGCCGGGGAGGGTGGAGTCGACGTATGCGCGCGCCGTCGCGATGCGGGCCAGGCAGTTGCTCTCGGACTGCAGCACACAGGTCGTCATGACGTCGGCGAAGCCCGCGTCGTTGCCGCCGATGGAGATCGACACGAGGCCGGTGCCGGAGCCCAGCGGGCCGAGCTGGCCCGAGAGAACATCACCCGTACGAGCGCCCGAGCACGCCACGAAGTTGAAGCTGGAGGGTGAGTGGGCGGCCGCCCACAGGGCGGGGTAGGCGCGGGTGCTGCGCTTGCAGTCCCCGCTGGCGCTGTCGTAGTTGCCGGCGCCGACGCCCGAGGAGTAGGAGTCGCCGAGGGCCACATAGCCGGTCGCCGCGGCCCGTTGGCCGGCCGGCTGGTCCGCGTGGGCCGCTGCCGCCCCGGTGAGAGCGAAGGCGGCCGCGAGGAGGAGCGAGGACATGTATGCCGTGATGCGGGACAATTTCATGGAACCTCCCTTAGCAGGGTTTCTGCCACGACCGTGGTAGCACGCGCCCCCGGCCGTCGATAGTGTCCATGTCAATAACTTCCTGCACAATTGGCTTGCCCACGCGGGGAGTTCACCAACACTTACGGGGTATGGCGGGGAACATCTGCACGCCCCCTCCGCATCTTGACGGGCCGTCGGGGCCTGCGCGACATTGAAGCCCGGCATCCGGCGCTTCGGGGGGCAAAGTCGCCCATGCAAACCATCGGGAACACGGCACTGCCCGCGGACACGGGTCGACGTGCCGGGCACGACATCAAGAAGGACCTGCTGCCGCTGCTCTCCGGTGCGGCCGTGGCCGTGGGCGCCGTCGGCGCGATGCTCGCGCTCGTCGATCTGGGTTCGCCGCTGCGCGCCCCCTTCACCCTCTTCTTCCTCCTCGCCGCGCCGGGCGCCGCGATCGCCGCCGCGCTGCGGACCCTCACACCGTTGGGCCGAGCCGTGGCCGCCGCGTCCGGAGCCGTCGCGGTCGTCCTGCTCGTGGCCCAGGGCATGCTGGCGCTGCACGTGTGGTCGGTGCGCGGCGGCGTCGCCGCCGTCGCCGCGGTCAGCGCGCTCATCCTGCTGCCGACAGCGATACGGCGCCCGCGTCGCCGTCCGGCGAGAAGGTGGACCTCCTGACGTGACCCTCACCGTGCACCGCCCCGGCGACCTCACCGCCGCCGACCGGGCGGCGTGGACCGCCCTGCAGTCCAAGGCGCACCTCGAAGGAGCGACCGAGCTCGCCAACCCCTTCCTCTCCCCCGGCTTCGCGCTCGCGACGGCGCACGAGCGGCGCGGGGTGCGGATCGCCGTCGTACGCGAGGGCGGCGAACCCGCGGCCTTCCTCCCCTTCCAGCGGTCCGCCGGCGGCGTCGGCCGGGCGATCGGCCTCGGCGTCTCCGACTGCCAGGGCCTCGTGCACCGGCCGGGCTTCGACTGGGACGCCAGGGATTTCCTCCGGGCCTGTGGGCTCGCCGTGTGGGAATTCGATCACCTGGTGGGCGGCCAGGCACCGTTCGAGGCGAGCGCCTCCGGCTCCTTCCCCTCACCCGTCATGGACATCGACCGGGGGTACGCTGCCTATCTCGGCCAACTCCACGCACAGTCGCCGAAGTTCACCCGTTCGACGCTCGCCAAGGAGCGCAGACTCGGCCGCGACCACGGCGCCGTGCGCTACGTGCACGACGAGCGCGACCCCCGGGTCCTCGCCACGCTCATGCGCTGGAAGTCCGCGCAGTACCGCAGGACGGGCCGCAGCGACCGCTTCGCGCACCCCTGGATCGCCCGCCTGGTGCGCCGGCTCTTCCACACCCGTTCCGACTCGTTCGCCGGGATCCTGTCGGTCCTCTACGCCGGGGACGTGCCGGTCGCCGCGCACTTCGGGCTGCGCTCCGAGCGGATCCTCGCGTGCTGGTTCCCGGCGTACGACCCGGCGTTCGCCAAGTACTCGCCCGGCCTGGTCCTGCATCTGCGCATGGCCGAGGCCGCCGCCCGCGACGGCATCGCGTACCTCGATCTCGGCCGCGGCCGCAAGGCGTACAAGGACTCCCTCAAGACACGCGAACTCACCGTGTTCGAGGGGTGGGTGGCGCTCCGTCACCCGGTGGCGTTCGGACACCTGGCGCGCCGCGCCCCGGTCAGGGCGTTGCGGAACACCGTGCAATCCAGACCGGAATTCTTCGAACCGGCCGACAAACTGCTCAAGCACATGGGCCGAATTCGATCCAGGGCCCAGATATAGAACGGTCCGAATGCGATCGCATGGATTACCCAAATCGTGAAAAACGTGAGACCACGTTCCAGGTCTTGCCATACAGTCTCAATCATCAATACCGTCGTACATCCACCCGCAACGGCCCATCACGCAATGCGATCCAGGGGAGGGCTCAAGGTCGCGATGGGGCCGATGCGGGGCGCGGTAGGGGGGTGCCGTGCTCGGTGACCGCTCGTCAGCCGAGACACGTCCCGCACTGTGCCGGCTCACTCGGCATGCACGGAGATCTATTTCGCCATGCTCAAGTGCGAACCCCCCTTTCGCCCCGGATCAATGACCGGACTGCCCGGGGGCGGGCCGTCCACCGGACGAGAGGGATCACCGGACTCATGAGTTCTTCTGTGCGCCCGGCAGACGCCGGACAGGACCCGTTGAAAAAGATCGCCAGAAACTACCGGCCGATCTCCACGCATTTGGCGATCACGCCGCCGGTGAGTGTCGTGATACCCGCCATGAACGAAGCGGAGAATCTTCCGTATGTGTTCAAGACACTTCCCGAGTGGATCCATGAGGTCGTTCTCGTCGACGGCAATTCCACCGACGCCACGGTGGCCGTCGCCCGCGAGCTGCGGCCGGACGTCAAGGTCGTGCGCCAGCTCGGCAGGGGCAAGGGCGACGCCCTGATCACCGGCTTCGCGGCCTGCACGGGCGACATCATCGTGATGGTCGACGCGGACGGCTCGGCGGACGGCCAGGAGATCGTCTCCTACGTCTGCGCCCTCGTCTCCGGCGCGGACTTCGCCAAGGGCTCACGGTTCGCCAACGGCGGCGGCACCGACGACATGACGCCGATCCGCAAGCTCGGCAACCACGTCCTGTGCTCCATCGTGAACACCAAGTTCGGCGCGCGCTACACCGACCTCTGCTACGGCTACAACGCCTTCTGGCGGCACTGCCTGGACAAAATAGAGCTCGACTGCACCGGCTTCGAGGTCGAGACCCTGATGAACATCCGGGTCGTCAAGGCGGGCCTCAAGGTGCAGGAGATCCCGAGCCACGAGTACCTGCGGATCCACGGCACCAGCAACCTCAGAGCCGTCCGGGACGGCATCCGCGTACTGAAGGTGATCCTCAGCGAGCGCTCCCACCGCGGCAGACGCGGCGCGCGGCGCGGGAGCGCGCGGGGACTCCCCCTCGGCGCCGGCCAGGGAGAGGTGTCTTGAACGCGGAGATCTCCGTGGTCGTCTGCGTATACACCGAGGACCGCTGGGCGGACATCCTCGCGGCGGTGTCCTCCGTGCGCGCGCAGTCCCTGGCGGCCCTGGAGACCCTGCTCGTGGTCGACCACAACCTCCCGCTCCTGGACCGTCTGGCCAAGGAGTACAAGGAGACCGAGGGGGTGCGGGTGCTCGCGAACGCGGGCCCCCGCGGACTCTCGGCCGGCCGCAACACCGGGATCGCCGCCTCCCGCGGCGAGATCGTCGCCTTCCTCGACGACGACGCCGTCGCCGAGCGGGAGTGGCTGCGGCACTTCGCCGAGGGGTTCGAGGACCCACGGGTCCTCGCCGTCGGCGGCCGCACCCTGCCCGCGTGGGAGTCCGGCAGGCGGCCGGTCTGGTTCCCCGAGGAGTTCGACTGGGTCGTCGGCTGCACGTACCGGGGGCTGCCCCCGGGCCGGGTCCGCGTGCGCAACGTCCTCGGCGGCAACGCCTCGTTCCGGCGCACCGCCTTCGACGCGGCGGGCGGCTTCGCCACCGGCATCGGACGGGACGGCGACAAGCGTCCGCTGGGCTGCGAGGAGACCGAGTTCTGCATCCGCCTCGCCCGCGCCCGGCCGGACGCGGTGCTGCTCATCGACGACCGCTCGGTGATCCACCACCGGGTGCCGGCCGCCCGGGAACGGTTCCGCTACTTCCGTGCCAGGGCGTACGCGGAAGGCCTCTCCAAGGCGCTGGTGGCCCGGAGTGTCGGCGCCGCCGCGGGACTTGAGTCCGAGCGCCGCTACACCACGCGCGTGCTGCCCGCAGGGATCGGCCGCGGCCTGCGCGACGCGGCGCTCGGCCGCCCGGGCGGCGCGGGGCGCGCGGGGGCCATCGTGACGGGAGTGCTCACTGCGGCAGGGGGGTACGTACTCGGGAGCGTCCGCGCGCGCAGGGCAGGCGCCACGTTCTCCGTCGGGGAGATCGGGGAGGGCGCGGGTGGCGAGGGGGCCGCGGCATGAGCACGGAAGCCGTGCCGATACTGATGTATCACTCCGTGGCACGCACGCCGAACGAGGCGACGCACGGTCTCTCGGTCTCACCCGACGCCTTCGCACGCCAGATGGACGTGCTCGGCGAGCGGGGCTTCACCCCGCTCACGGCCTCCCAACTGGCCGCCGTCTGGCGCTCGTCCGGGCGGCCGCTGCCCGACCGCCCCGTACTGATCACCTTCGACGACGGCTACGAGGGGGTGCACCGGCACGCGCTGCCCGTGCTCGCCCGGCACGGTTTCGTGTCGACCCTGTTCGTCTCCACCGGCTGGCTGCGCGGAGAGTACGACACCGGGGGCGGCCCGGACCGCATGCTCGGCTGGGACCAGGTCCGCGAGCTCGCCGCGGCGGGGGCGGAGATCGGCGGGCACAGCCACACCCACCCCGAGCTCGACCAACTGCCCGACGACGAGCTCGTCTTCGAGCTGCGGCGCTGCCGTGACATCGTCACCGACCAGCTGGGCACCCGGCCCGCGTCCTTCGCGTATCCGTACGGCTACTCCAGCCGGCGGGTGCGCGAGCGCGTGCGCGAGACGGGGTACGGCCAGGCGCTCGCCGTCGGCAACGGCCTGGCCCGCCGCGGCCAGGGCCCGTACGCGCTGCGACGGGTGACCGTGCGCCGCGCCACCGGCGACGAGGAGTTCGAACGGCTGGTGACGGGCGGCCCGATCGGCCGTGACTTCGCCCGGGACCGCGCCCTGACCAAGGGGTACGCCCTGGTCCGCAGAGCCCGCCAGATCCGCCGGAAGGCAATCCGTACCCGTGTCTGACACGACCACGGCCCAGGCCGACGTCGCCGGATCCGCGCCCGCCGGAGGGCGGCCCGCCGCCGCCAGGTCCGGCCGGTCCCGCCTGCGCCTGCCGGGCCGGGGCGGCGGCCAGAGCCCGCTGCTTCGCAACGCGTACGCGCTGATGCTCAACACCGGCATCTCCGGCGTGCTCGGCGTGGGCTTCTGGCTGGCCGCCGCGCGGTACTACTCGGAGTCGGCGGTCGGCCAGGGCTCGGCGGCCATCGCCGCGATGAAGCTCCTCGCGGGGCTCACCGCCGTGACGCTGACCGGCGCCCTCGCGCGGTTCATACCCATCGCGGGCCGCGCCACGGGGAAGCTCATCTTCCGCACGTACGCGGGCAGTTCGGCCGTCGTGGCGCTCGCCGCGCTGGTCTTCCTGCTCACCCTCGACCTGTGGGGGCCCTCGTACCGCTTCCTGCACGGGCCGCTCCACGGCATCGGCTTCGTGCTCGCCGTCGTCGCCTGGTCGGTCCTCACCCTGCAGGACGGCGTCCTGACCGGGCTGCGCAACGCGCTCTGGGTGCCCGCCGGCAACACCGCCTTCTCCGTCGCCAAGCTCGGGCTGCTCATCGCGATGGCCGCGGCGATCCCCACCGCGGGCGTCTTCGTGTCCTGGGTCGCCTCGATCCTCGTGTCGGTGATCCCGCTCGGCTGGCTGGTCTTCCGGCGGCTCGTGCCGCGGCACGTCAAGGCGACCGACGGCCAAGCGCGGCCGCCCACCGTGCGCGAGATCGGCCGCTTCCTGGCCGGCGACTACACCGGCTCGCTCTTCTCGCTGGCCGTGGTCTATCTCGTCCCGGTGATCGTCGCCTCGCAGGTCAGCTCGGTCGACAACGCGTACTTCTACATCACCACCACCATCGGCGGCACGGTCAACCTGCTCGCCATCAACATGGGTGCCTCACTGACCGTCGAGGGCGCGCACGACCCGGCACTGCTCGCCGCCAACACCCGCTCCGCGCTGCGCCGGATGGCGACGATCATGCTGCCGGTGTGCGGGACCCTCTTCCTCGCCGCCCCGCTGATCCTGCGCATGTTCGGGCAGGGGTACGCGGACGCGGCCACCCCGCTGCTGCGCTGGTTCGCGGTGGGGGCGCTGCTGCGGGTGGTCATGGAGACGTACTTCGCGGTGCGGCGCGCCCAGAGCAAGACCTCCGGAATCGCCTGGCTGCAGGGCCTGTTGTGCGTCCTGGTGCTCGGCCTGACGCTGCTCCTGCTGCCCCGGATGGGGCTGACCGGCGCGGGCATCGCGGAGATCTGCAGCCTGGCGGTGATCGTGGCCATCGCGGCGCCGAAGCTGTACCGGGTGGTGCGGGCGGCGCCCTCGCATCCGGCCGAAGGCGCGGCGCCGGACGGAGACCTGGCCGATCTGGGGACACCGGAGGCGTCCGTCGGGCGGGTACGGGCGGGGGCTGCGTGCGCCGCGGGCAAGGGGCCGGGCAACGAGCGGCACGGACCCGCGTGGGCCCTGCGGGAGTCGCTCGACTCGGACACCCTCCAGCTCGCCGTACTGCCCGACTTCGAACACCAGGAGCGCAGGCCCGACATGCGGCCGGGTCCTGGCACGCCCGCCGCCGGAACACCCGCGGCGCGGAGCGAGGGGGACCCCATCGATCACCGGCCCACTCGGCCCACCCGGCCCGCCTGGGCACTGCGCACCCCGGCCGCCACACCCGCCCCGTCCGTGTCCACGCCCCCGGCCAAGGCGCCGGGCCAGGACGCCTCCGTGCCGCCGACGGCGGCCCCGGCCCCCGCCGCTCCCGCTGAGCCCCCCGCCGCCGAAGACCCCGCCGCTCCCCCGCACGCCCGGCGCCGCCATGTCCTCGTCCTGGCGTGCCTCCTCGTCACCGCGCTCGCCCTGTACTGGCTGCCCGTCCTCGGCCTCGGCGAGAAGGACCTGGACGACATGGGCGGGCTCGGCCTGATCTCCGTCCTGCCGAGGCCGACGCTGCTCGGCGCCGTCCTCCTGGTCGTCGTGTTCGCCGCGCTGCTCCGGATGGACCGGCCGGTCACAAGCCTCCTGCTCCTTACGCTGCTCGCCACCGTGGTCTCCCTGCACGCGCTGCCCGCGGTCGTCGAGACCGAGCCGCGGTTCGCCACGGCCTGGCAGCACCTGGGCTTCCTGGAGTACATCGACAGGACGGGCTCCGCGGTGCCCGATTTGGACGCGCGCTGGAGCTGGCCCGGCTTCTTCGCCGCCGCCACCTTCGTCGCGCAGGCCTGCGGCGTCTCGGACATGACCGAGGTGATCCGCTGGTGGCCGACGGCCGTGCAACTGCTCTGCCTGGCGCCGATGTTCCTGCTCGTGCGCTCCCTGCGGGCGTCCTGGCGCGCCAAGTGGGCGGGCCTGTGGATCTTCGTCCTGAGCGGCTGGGTCGGCCAGGACTACTTCTCCCCCCAGGGCTTCACGTATCTGCTCTACCTCGCCTTCGTCGCGATCCTCCTGGTGTGGTTCCGCGCCCCGCGCGTGCTGTGGGCCAAGCGGCGCCCCGGCGAGAGCGAGGTCGAGCCGACGGGGCGCAGGGAGCGCGCGGTCCTGCTCCTGGTCCTGATGGGCCTCTTCGCGGGGACGGTGCCCGCGCACCAGCTGACGCCGTTCGTGATGCTCGGCGTCCTCACGGTGCTCGTCCTGGCCGGCCGCTGCGAGCTGCGCGGCCTGCCGCTGCTCTTCGGCGTGCTCGTCGTCGTATGGCTGGGCTTCCTCGCCGAGCCCTACTGGTCGGGGCACTTCGACGACCTGTTCGGCGGGGTCGGCGGCGTCGGCGGCAATCTGTCCTCGTCGGTCTCCGGACGGATCGAGGGCGGCAGCCCGACGCATCGGCTCGTGCTCTACGCCCGCGTGGCGATGGCCGGCGGCGTCATGGCGTGCGCCTGCTGGGGCTGGTGGCGGCGGCGCTCCCACAAGTACGGCGAACGCTCGCTCCTCGTCCTCACCTTCGTGCCGTTCCTCGGCTTCGGCATGCAGTCGTACGGCGGCGAGATGGCCCTGCGCGTGTTCATGTTCGCGCTGCCGGGCGCCGCCCTGCTCGCGGGGCTCGCGCTGTTCCCGCGCACGGGCGCGACACCTGAGGAGCGCGACCGCGACCGGGTGAGCCTCGCGCCGCTGGCCGCGCTCCTGGCCGGCCTCGTCCTGATGGGCGGCTTCCTGGTGGCCCGCTGGGGCAACGAGCCCTTCGAACGGATCCGCCCCGGCGAGGTCACGGCGATGGAGTACGTGTACGCGCACGACGACCCGACGGTGCGGCTGCTCTGGATGAGCAACGACACGGTCGACAACGTGACCCCCTCGATGCCGTGGGGCGCCCGCGACATGGAGAAGGTGGAGTACGTCCCCACGCTCGCGCCCGCCGACCCGGTCCTGGTGTCCGGCCTGGTGAAGGCCCTGAAGGACGCGGGTCCCCACTCGTACCTGATGATCAACCGCAGCCAGACGACCTACCTCCAGATGGACGCGGGGTACTCCAGGACGTGGGAGACGCGGCTCCTGCGCCATCTCGACGACCGCGAGGACCTCCAGAAGGTCTTCACCAACGACGACGCGAGCATCTACCGGCTGACCGAGCAGCCCGACGGCCCGGTCGCGAAGGCCGGTCCGGGGCCCGTCGGGCCGAAGGTGACCTGGACGCCGTGGTCGGTGGTGGGCGGCTTCGCCGCCGTCGCCCTCATTCTGCTGCTGGGGGCGCGCGAGATCGTGCGGGTCGCCGCGGCGCCGGGGGTGCGTCAGCAGCAGTGGCTGCAGAGCAGCTTCTGGTTCTCGCTGCCGCTGCTCGCGGTGCTCCTTGCGTCGGTGATCCAGCGGTTCCTGACGATGGCGTGAGCGGGGCGGGGGGCGTGCGATCGCAAGACGGCGGGGACGAGGCGGATCACCGCTTCAGCCACGTCACCTTGTACCCCTCCATCTCGAACCGCTGCCCGTCGACCTCCGCGCTGATCCGCCGGTCGAGGGTGTTGACCACGAGGACCGCCTCGTCGTCGGCGAGCACCCGGACATCGGGCCTGTTGTCGGCGGCGACCGGTACCTTCTCGTAGCGCGTGCCGGGGCCGAACTCCTTGCCGAACCTTTCGATGAGCCGCAGCATCGGCAGCGCGGCGCCCCCGTCGGACACCCGGGTGGACGTCCAGAGACAGCCCGCGCAGGCCGTGCCGTCCTTCTTCTGCGGATTCCAGTAGAAGCCGCTGGTGGCGCCGGACCGGGCCATCGCCATCAGCCCGGACGCCTGGACGGCGACGCGGTGCGCCTCGGACCAGTCGTCGCGGTCGTCCTGGCTGTCGCCCGGCTCCACGTAGTACTCGGCCCACCACAGCGGCAGGCCGCCGGTCCGCGCGCGCAGCCACGTGCCGACGGCCGCGAACTTGTCGGTCGCCTTGAACTCGTCCGGGAGCATCTCGTCGTCCGCGGTGTAGCTGGCGCCGTCGACGACGACGAAATCGGCGCCCGCCTTGTGCTTGTTCCAGTAGTCGAAGGCGTCGAGGGGCCGCTGGTCCATCCGGCCCCAGGGGCCCTTCGGCTCCTTCGCCACGCCCTCGGTCCTGCGCGGGTCCACACTGTCCATGACCAGGTAGGGGCCGCCGACCATGATGTCCTCGTCGACCTTCTTGAGCTCCTTGTAGACCAGGTTGTAGAGCTCGGTGTAGCCCTCGTAGTCCCAGCGGCGCTCTTCGTCGTTCCAGAAGCCCTTGAACTCGTTCCATACGAGGAAGTGGCGTACGTCGGGATAGCGCTTGGCGACGGTCGCGGCGAGCTTCGCGAAGTCCCCGTAGTGGGCGCGCTCCGGGGCCTTCTCCAGGGAGGGCCTGCTCCAGTCGGTGTTGTCGGCGCCGGGCTTGCCGCCCTTCATCCAGTCGGGAGCGCAGCACAGCGTCACGACGGGGGTGCCCTCGCTGCCCCGGACGAAGTCCATCCGGCGGTCCATGGCGGAGAAGTCGTAGCGCCCCTTCACCGGCTCCGGGTTGCCCGCGCCCCAGCCCATGATGTGCTGGATCTGCGGGACGGGCCTGCCCTGGCCCGCGAGTTCGGCGCGGACCCGCTCGACAGCGGCGTCCTCCCCGTCGTCCGCGCTGTACTGGGTGTGGGTGAAGCCCCAGCCCACCTGGGGCTTCGCCGGGTGGGCCGGGACGGCGGGGGTGCCGTACACCTTGTCGCCGTCAGGGGTGGTGCCCCTGGTGCTGCCCTTCTCGCCGGGCAGCGTGTCGACGAGTGTGATCACCAGGGCCAGTACGACAAGACCGACGCCGAGCAGGGCGACAAGACGCCACCGTCGTACTCCCGCATTCCACCCATGACGTGCCATCAAGGACCAGAGTATCGGGGCGATCGGCGGTGGGGCAGGTTCCGGGCGGCGGGCCCGCGACCGCTCCGGGAACGGGACACAAGGGACGCACTGTGGAAACCTGATGCGTGACGGCGGGTGCGTGCCGGATCATGGCGGCATGTCTGCGAACCCACAGGACGCCCTGCCGATCCGGCTCAACGTCGACGACAGCGACTCCCCGTCGGATGTCGTGGACGCGCTCTTCCTCGGCCGTTTCGCCACGGGCGAGCAGCCCTTCTCGCACAGCGCGAACATCGAACGCGTCAAGTCCGGTGCCACGCTGCTGCCGCCCGGCGCCTCGGTCCTGCGCGCGGCCCGCGACGACGACCGCAGCGCAACGCTCGCCGAGGGCGACGGCTGGACCCTGCTCGTCTCGCGCTGGAACCGCGGCGCGGACGTCACGGTGACGGCGACCAGCGCCGCTCTTGCCGAGAAGGTCCTGAAGCAGGCCACGGACGACGCGCAGGACGAGCCCGAGCCCCAGCCGGAGAACGTGACCATGGGCTTCTGGTACGTCTCTCCGCGGCGCGGCCCGCACCGCACCACCCGGCAGATCTCGGCCGGTACGTGGGAGGAGGTGCGGCCCAACTACACGGCGCCGG
The DNA here is from genome assembly GCF_042880275.1 of Streptomyces sp. NPDC058308. NCBI lineage: Bacteria > Bacillati > Actinomycetota > Actinomycetes > Kitasatosporales > Streptomycetaceae > Streptomyces > Streptomyces sp. NPDC058308. The sequence continues at coordinate 87,201 of NZ_JBHVZA010000012.1, read as the reverse complement.
TCGCCGACGCCATGGACTCGCTGATGAAGACCACGCCCGAGGACATCGCGGGGCGCCTCCTCCTGCTCCACGGCCCGCCGGGCACGGGCAAGACCTCGGCGCTGCGCACGCTGGCGCGGTCCTGGCGCGACTGGTGCCAGGTGGACTGCGTCCTCGACCCGGAGCGGCTGTTCAGCGACGTCGGCTATCTCATGGACATCGCGATCGGCGAGGACGACGGGACGGCGAAGGGCCGCTGGCGGCTGCTGCTCCTTGAGGACTGCGACGAGCTGATCCGCGGCGAGGCGAAGCACACGGCGGGTCAGGCGCTCTCGCGCCTGCTCAATCTCACGGACGGACTGCTCGGCCAGGGCAGGAACGTCCTGGTGGGCGTCACGACCAACGAGGACCTGGAGCGCCTGCACCCCGCGGTCGTCCGCCCCGGCCGCTGCCTCGCCCGCATCGAGATCGGCGCGCTGACCCGTCCGGAGGCGGTGGAGTGGCTCGGCACGGAGGAGGGCGTGGGCCGCGAGGGCGCGACCCTGGCGGAACTCTTCGCCCTGCGCCGCGGCACGAGCCCCCCGTCGGTCCCGGACCAACGGGAGGGCGCGGACGCGGGCTTGTACCTGTAGCCGTCCGCACCCCCGCGGTGCCGGGTACGGCGGGAAACAAGCCTACCCGGCGTCCCCGTAGGCCGCGCGCAGCGCGTCCCGTACGGCCGACACCGCGTCCGCCTCGGACAGCCCGAGCCGCCGCACCCGCTCCGCGTACGCCTGCGCCTCGGCCGCCGCGGTCCTGGCCGCCGCGTCGCCGGCCGCGGCGACGAACGTCCCGTTCCGGCCGCGCGTCTCGATGACCCCGTCGGCCTCCAGGGCCCGGTAGGCCTTGGCGACCGTATTGGCCGCGAGCCCGAGCGATTCGGCGAGCCCCCGCACGGTAGGCAGCTTGTAGCCGACGGGCAGCTCCCCCGACCTCGCCTGCCCGGCGATCTGGGCCCGCACCTGCTCGTACGGCGCGTCGCCCGCGCCCCCATCGATGTCGATCTTCAACGTCACGCAGTGATTGTCCCGTACGGCCCGGGCCCGCGGGGACACCCGCGCGCCCGGAACGTCGCGCCCGGACTTCCAACCCGCGGAAAATAGGAGGCAGCCCACCCGGCCCCCACGTACCGTGCGGCTCCATGACAGTGATCATTCGAACCCTGAGCGCCGACGCCCCGAGCGCAGCCGCGGACGACGCCGGCTTCGCCGCCGTGCGCCGGGCCTGTGTGCCCGCCATGCTCACCACCCCCGCATCGGTCGCCTTCGACCGCGCGCAGGCCCACCCGGCCGCCGGCTTCCGGCAGTTGGTGGCCGAGGTGGACGGCGAGATCATCGGCACGGCGCAGGTGGGCCTCTCGTACGACAGCCCGGAGCCGGGCCAGGGCTTCGCCAATGTCTACGTCCATCCGGAGCGGCTCGGCCGGGGCGCCGGAACGCTCCTGCTGCGGACCGCCGAGGAGTATCTGGCGGGCGCGGGCGCGCGGACCGTGTACTCGTGGGTGCTCGACTCCCCCGGGAGCCTCGCCTTCGCCGCCCGCCGCGGCTATGCGGCGCGGCGCGGCGCGCACTTCCTCCGCCTCGACCTGGCGCACGGCACGCTGCCGCCCCGCGAGGCACCACCGGCCGGGGTCGAGCTGGTCAGCGGGTCGGTGTTCGCGGACGACGCGCGGCCGCTCTTCGCGCTGGACGCGGAGACGGTGGCCGACGAACCGAGCGATGTGGCGGCCGAGTTCACGGACTACGAGCACTGGCTCGCCGAGACCTGGCACCACCCTCTGGTCAGCCAGGAGCTGACCACCGTGGCGCTGGTGGACGGCGTCCCCGCGGCGTTCAGCCTGGCCCGTGTGGACGGCGCGGGGCGTTACGCGTCCGGCATGACGGGCACCGCGCGCGCCCACCGCGGCCGCGGTCTTGCCAAGGCCGCCAAGAACGACTCCCTGCACCGCGCCCGTGAGGCCGGGTGCACGGAGGCGTTCACGGGCAACGACGCCGGTAACGAACCGATGCTCGCGATCAACAAGTGGTTCGGTTACGAGATCTACGAGACGGAGGTCCGCCATGTCCGCACCCTCGGCTGACGCGGCGCGGGAGACTGCCACCCTGGAGATCGCGCTGGTGAAGGCGGGCCGGACGAAGATCCGCTATCCGGCCCGCCTGCTCCACGACGACGGCAACCACGTCGCCGTCTCCGCCCCCTGGGCGGCCCCCGGCGTCCGCGACTTCGGCTTCGTGCGCTTCGAGCCGGGCGACGTCTTCACCGAGCACTACTGGCGCGACCGCTGGTACGCGGTCAAGGAGGTGTACGCCGCGGACGGCGCCCTCAAGGGCTGGTACTGCGACGTGACGCGCCCCGCGGTCCGCGAGGGCGCGGTCCTCACGGTGGAGGACCTCGACCTGGACCTGTGGTGCTCGGCCGACGGCGGTACCGTACTGCGCCTTGACGAGGACGAGTTCGCGGCGAGCGGCCTGTCCGCCGCCGATCCGGCGGCGGCGGAAGCGGCGGTCCGGGCCCTGGACGAGCTGGAGGCGAAGGCCCGCAGCGAGGGCTTCGGGACCATCGGCTGACAGCCCTCGATCAGAAAGCGGGCCGCAACAGGTCTACCGAGTGCTCCGAATGGACATCGGTAAGGCAGGGAGTCGGGAAGCCGGGAGGCCGCCATGCGTCGAGTGACCACGCACAAGCCCGCGAGCAAGTCCGTCAGCCGCAGGGTGCGGGAGCGCCAGGAGGCGGAGGTCCGGCCGCGGGAGAGGCCCGAGGTCCGCAAGGACATCCAGCGGACGTGGTGGCCGGACGGCTGAACCGGCGGTGATGCCCCGTCAGTTCTCCACGAGCCGCTTGCGGTAGTGGATGCGGTCGTAAGGGCCGTCCATCCGCCGCTCGACGACCTCGTAGCCGTACCGAGGGTAGATCTTCTGGTTCTCCCACATCAGCGCGTTGGTGTAGAGCCGCACCTCGACGAGCCCCAGCGCACGCGCGTGCGCGTCCACGAAGGCGAGCAGACGCCGGCCCACCCCCTGCCCCGCGGCATCGGGATGGACCGCGATCGACTCCAGGAGGAGACGCCCCTCGTACGGGCGCGGAACGAGCACCAGGAGACCCACCACGGGGTCCCCGGTGACGTACACGAAGCCCGCCGCCACATCGGCCGCGTGGTCGGCCTCCATCGGGGCGGGGACGCGCCCGATGCGTTCGATGTAGTGGTGGTAGGCCGCGTCGGTGACCGCCCGCACGGCGGGCACGTCGGCGGCGGTGGCGAGGCGGATGTCCGTGGAACCCTCGTTGGTGGTCATGCCTCTACGTCTACGTCACGGCGCCGCGCCCGCACCACCGCCTTCTTCAACAAGGGCCACGCCACGATCAGGACGATGAGGCCATAGACGGTCACGGAGAACGGCGTGTCGACGAGGCCGGAGACGCTGCCGTCGCTGATCTGCAGGGCGCGGCGCAGCTGTTGCTCGGCGTTGGGGCCGAGGATGACGCCGATGACGGCGGGCAGGATGGGCAGTCCGTAGCGCCGCATGCCGAAGCCGATCAGGCCGATGACGAGAAGGACGACGAGGTCGAGGGACTCGCCGCCGACCGCGTAGGCGCCGACGGCCGCGAAGAAGAGGATGCCCGCGTAGAGGTGGGGCCGCGGGATGCGCAGGAGCTTCGCCCAGACCGGGGCCAGCGGCAGGTTCAGCGCGAGCAGGAGCACCATGCCGACGAACAGCGAGGCGATGAGCCCCCAGACCAGGTCCGCCTCGCGTTCGAAGAGGAGCGGGCCCGGCTGGATGCCGTACTGCTGGAAGGCGGCGAGCATCACGGCGGCGACGGCGGTCGTGGGCAGACCGAGCGTCAGCATGGAGACGAGGGTTCCGGCGGCCGAGGCGGAGGAGGCCGACTCGGGACCCGCGACGCCCTCGATGGCGCCCTTGCCCCACTCCTCCTTGTGCTTGGACAGGCGCTTCTCCGTCACGTACGACAGGAACGTCGGGATCTCCGCGCCGCCCGCCGGGATCGCGCCGAACGGGAAGCCGATGAGGGGGCCGCGCAGCCAGGCCTTCCAGGTGCGCTTCACGTCCTTCCTCGCCAGCCAGGGGCGGCCGACCGGGATCGCCTGCCCGCTGGTGCGGCGCAGGTGGGCGGCGACCCACAGGGCCTCGCCGATCGCGAAGAGTCCCACGGCGACGATCACCACGTCGACTCCGTCGGCGAGTTGGAGCGAGCCGAAGGTGAGCCGCTGCTGGCCCGTCATCTGGTCGAGGCCGACGAGGCCGATGGTCAGGCCGATCAGGAGCGAGGCGAGGCCGCGGATGCGCGATGAGCCGAGCACGGAGGTGACCGCGATGAACGCCAGCACCATGATGGCGAAGTAGTCGGGCGCGCCGATGTCGACGGCGAGGTCGGCGACCGTCGGCGCGAGGACCACCAGGAGCGTCGTACCGATCATGCCGCCCGCGAAGTGCCCGATGGCGGCGGCCGCGAGGGCCTGCGCGCCGCGCCCGGACCTGGCCATCGGGTGGCCCTCCATGGCGGCGACGACGGCGGCGCTCTCTCCCGGGGTGTTGAGCAGGATCGACGTCGTCGAGCCGCCGAACATCGCGCCGTAGTAGATCCCGGCGAACATGATGAAGGCGCCGGTCGGTTCGAGTCCGTACGTCACCGGGAGCAGCAGGGCCACCGCCATCGCGGGGCCGATGCCGGGCAGCACGCCGATCGCCGTGCCGAGCAGGACGCCGACCGCGGCCCACAGGAGGTTGATGGGGGTGAGGGCCGTGCCGAAACCGTCCATCAGGGAGTTGAAGGCGTTCATGTCACAGCACTCCCATCAGGGGGCCGCCCGGCAGGGGCACGCCGAGCAGGTTGTTGAAGACTTCGTAAGTGACGACGGAGAGCGCGGCAGCGATGAGCGGGTCGCGGTCGAAGTGGCGGCTGCCGAGGGCGTAGGCGGCGCCCCAGAAGAGCAGCGCCCCGGCGATCGGGAAGCCGGCGGGTTCGATGAGGACGGCGGTCATGAGGAAGACGCCCGCCAGGAGCAGCACGGTGCGCCAGTCGGCGGGTTCGGAGAGGTCGATGTCCTCGCCGCCCTCGGCCTCGCCGCGGCCGCCGCGCAGGACGTCGACGGCGAGCAGGACGGCGACGACGAGCAGTCCGGTGCCGACGGCGATGGGCACGGTCTTCGGGCCGATGGGGCCGCGCTGGGTGAGGTCGACGTCCATGGTGAGTGCGTCGGTGAGGACGAGGGCGCCGAGGGCGAGGAGCAGGACACACACGCCGAGTTCGGAGTGTTCGCGCAGCCAGGAGCGGCGGTTTCGCGGCTCGTGGGGGATGTCGGTGGTGGTCACAGCCCCAGCTCCTTCAGTACCGACACGACGCGCTGGTCCTGGGCGGCCAGGAAGTCGCCGAACTTCTCCCCGGTGAGGAAGGCGTCGTCCCAGCCGTTCTTCTTCAGGGACTCGCGCCACTCCTTGGAGGCGTGCAGCTTCTCGACGAGCCCGGTGAGCTTCTCGCGCTCGGCGCCGGTGAGTCCTGGCGGGGCGACGATGCCGCGCCAGTTGGTGAAGTCCACGTCGTAGCCGGACTCCTTGAGGGTGGGTCCGTCCAGGCCCTTCACCCGCTCGGGTCCGGTGACGGCGAGCAGCCGCAGCTCCCCCGACCTGATCTGGTCGAGGTACTCACCGACTCCGGAGACGCCGAAGGCGACCTTGCTGCCGAGGATCGAGGCGAGCAGTTCGCCGCCGCCGTCGAAGGGGACGTAGTTGACCTCCTTCGGCTCGATGCCGGCGGCGCGCGCCATCAGCATCGGGGCCAGGTGGTCGGGCCCGCCGGGCGACGAGCCGCCGCCGACGGTGACCTTGCCGGGGTTCTCCCTCCAGGCGCCGACGAGCTGGCCGATGGTCTTGTACGGGGAGTTCCTGGCGACCACGACGACGTCCTGCTCCTCGGTGAGCCGGGCGATCGGTGTGGTGTCGGCGAGGGTCTTCGGGGAGTGGTTGGAGCGGGCGGCGCCCACGACGCCGAGGCCCATGGACATGGCGAGCTTGCCGTTGCCGTGCTCGCCGACGAGGCGGGTCAGGCCGACGGTGCCGCCCGCGCCCGGCAGGTTGAACACCTCGATGTTGTGGGTGAGTCCGGCGTCCTCGGCGTTCTTCGCGGCGGTGCGTGCGGTGATGTCGTAGCCGCCGCCCGGCGTGTTGGGGACCATGAAGCGCAGCCCGGGGATCTGTGTGCCGGTCTCGGCGCCGCTGCCCGGGGTGAGCAGCGGCGGCGCCACGAGCACGAGGAGAGCGGCCCCGAACAGGGCGAGGGGTGTGCGCAGGCGCACGTGTGCCACCACCTGTCGGTCGGTAGTCGGGTGTGAGGTGGCCCACATGTTGCCCGCGCGTCGACCACCTGTCTCTCTTCCGGAATCAACGGACGTTGTGGTCGTTGTGGTCGCGCCCATAGCCTGCGGCGATGACAAGGGTGCTGGTCGTGGACGACGACTTCATGGTCGCCAAGCTGCACAGCCGTTACGTCGCGGCGGTGGAGGGCTTCACCGTGGCCGGGGTCGCCCACAGCGGCGCCGAGGCGGTCGACGCGGTGCGGCGCCTTCGCCCCGACCTCGTCCTCCTGGACGTGTACCTGCCCGACATGGACGGCATCGCCGTACTGCGCGAACTGCGCGCCGCCGAGGAGCGCGAGCCCGCACGCCGTCCGGTGGACGCCCTGTTCATCACGGCCGCGCGGGACGCGGAGATCGTCCGGGCGGCGCTGCGGGCCGGGGCGCTGCACTACCTGATCAAACCGTTCAACCAGACGGCCCTGCACGAGCAGTTGCGGCACGTCGCGGCGCTCCGGGCCCGGCTCGACGGCCTGCGGGAGGCCCGCCAGGAGGACGTCGACCAGCTCTTCGGCACCCGCCCGCCCGGCTCCCGCGAGCTCCCGAAGGGCCTGGCCGCCCACACGGCGGAGCTGATGGAGCAGACCCTGCGCGACCACCCGGCCGGCCTCTCGGCATCGGAGTGCGCGCGGGCCGGCTCCCTGTCCCGGGTGAGCGCACGCCGCTATCTGGAGTTCTTCGTGACCACGGGACGCGCGGAGGTGACGCTGCGGTACGGGGGGACGGGGCGGCCGGAGCGGCGGTATCGGTGGCTGGGGTGAGGGCAATTCGGGCACGACCTGAGCGGAGTCCGAAGGCTTCCTTAAACGCACCATAAGGATCACCGTTTACCGCTCTCAGCAGGGGATTTCGCGGATTTCAGGGGCTAGCTTTCTGGTCGCCGGGGCGATGACGAACCGTCGGTGCCGCTTGGTGCTCGGGGGGCTGTGCCGCCCGTTCGCCGTCGCCCCGTGTCCCCCAACCGCTGCTTGAGGAGAGCCCCCATGACCGCCCGCCGCAAGATCGCCGCGTTCGCCGCCGCCGGTGTCGCCCCGCTCGCCCTGACCGCCCTGTCGACCGCGCCCGCCGCCGCGCACGGCTCGATGACGGACCCGGTCAGCCGGGTCTCCGCGTGCTTCCAGGAGGGCCCGGAATCCCCGAAGTCGGCCGCCTGCAAGGCCGCCTTGTCGGCCAGTGGCGTGCAGGCCTTCTACGACTGGAACGCGGTGAACGTCGCCAACGCCGCAGGCAAGTCGAAGGAGATCATCCCCGACGGCAAGCTGTGCAGCGCAGGCAACGACAAGTACAAGGGCCTCGACCTGCCGCGCGCCGACTGGCCGGCCAGCAAGCTCGCCGCGGGCAACCACACCTTCCGCTACAAGGGCACCGCCCCGCACAAGGGCTCCTTCGAGCTGTACATCACGAAGGACTCGTACGACCCGAGCAAGCCGCTGAAGTGGTCGGACCTGGAGGAGAAGCCGTTCGTCGACGTCGCCGACCCGAAGATGGAGAACGGCGACTACGTCTTCGACGGCAAGGTCCCCGCCAAGTCGGGCCGCCACCTGATCTACTCGATCTGGCAGCGTTCGGACTCCCCCGAGGCGTTCTACACCTGCTCCGACGTCGTCTTCGGCAAGGACTCCGGCGGTTCCGGCGCCGCTCCCGCCCCGGCCGCGTCCGCCCCTTCCGAGCAGGAGATCGCGGCAGGCGCCGACAAGTCGACCGTCGAGCACCACGGTCACGGGGACGCCAACGCGCACACCGGGGCGGAGGCCACCGCGGCCAACCCCGCCGACGGGCCCGCGACCGGCGACAACCGGCCCGAGGTGAACGGCGGCGCCGAGAAGCCGGTCGGCACGGCGAACGACAACCTCGCCGAGACCGGCGGCGACAGCACCACCCCGTACATCGCGATCGGCGGTGCCGCCGCCCTCGCCGTCGGTGCCGCGGCGATGTTCGGCACGACGCGCCGCCGCGCGGCCGGCCGCCACGGCCGCTGAACGGCCTGAGCACGACAGCTCGACAGCACGGCAGTACGACAGAGGGCCGTCGCCTCCCCGCAGTCTGGGGGGAGGCAACGGCCCGCACGTTTCGGGGTCAGGACAGGCAGGTGCTCGGGGTCGCGTGGGCCGGGTCCAGCGCGTTCGCCACCTCGTGGTGGGCGACGCGGTCCAGGATGCCGATCGCCACGTGCTCCGAGAGGGCGACGGGGCACAGGTCCTGCAGGGTCACGTTGCGCACGTCGGGGCCGTCGAGGAACTGGGTGCGGTACGGGGTGACCACCTCGTCGTACTTGGTGGCGATGACGGTGTAGCGCACGCCGGGGACCGTGTCCCCGCCCGCGTTGAGCTTGGTCAGGAAGGGCGATCCGGCCACCTGGTCGGCGAGGCCCGGGGTGTTCGTGGTCAGCAGGTCCTCGACGCCGGGGAAGTACGGCAGCAGCTTGGTGAGGCCGAGCAGGGTGGTGCCGTGGTTGTCGGGGGCGAGGCCGATCATGGCGTTCACCTTCTCGGCGCCGCCGAGGAACTTGAGGTAGTAGCGGGGCATCATGCCGCCCTGCGAGTGGCCGACGAGGTCCGCCTTCTTCGCGCCCGTCGAGGCGAGCACCTTGTCGACGAAGCCGTCGAGCTGCTCGGCCGACTTGTCGATGGGGCCGAGCCCGTTGAAGAAGGGCACGCCCGGCAACTGGCCGTAATCCAGGGAGAAGACGCAGTAGCCGCGTTTGACCAGGTAGGGCGCGAGGACGAGCCAGTTGTCGACGGAGTTCCCGAACGTGCCGTGCACGAGGACGACCGGGCGGGGATGGGCGGCGGACGGCTTACAGGCGTAGTCGTTCCAGCCGCTCGACGAGGCGGACGTCCCGGCCGACGCGGCAGCCGTGGCCACGGGGGTGAGGGTGGCCGCGCCCGTGACGAGCAGGACGGCCGCGAGCGCGCGCAGCGCGCGTCTCCAGGGCAGCATCGTGTGATCTCCTTGCGGCTCAGGGGAGTTGCGGGGGAGGTACGACCTGCGACCCGGATCAACAGGATGCCGTGCTCACGTCAAATTACGCGCCGGTAGATGAAGAGTGAAGCGGCGCGACGGCAAAAGTTCCAGTGCTCACTGGCACGGTCACGGCGGGTCACGCCGCCAGCGTCCCCGGCACGATCGCGCCGGGGCCGAACTTCTCCCGCGCCCGGTCGGCCACCTCCTCGATCCGGCGGGCCTTCTCGTCCACCGGGTCGAACGTCAGCTGGTGGGTGGCGCGTTCGGCGGGCCCGATCCCCTCGGCGCGCAGGGACACGGCCCGCACCCGGGCGCGCTGCAGGCCGAGCGTCTCGTACATGCGGTAGGCGGCCGCGGTCAGCGCGGCGGAGTGGGCGGTCGGCTCGGGCAGGGTCCGGCTCCGGGTGATCGTCGAGTATCCGGTCCGGTCCGCGTACCGCACGGTGAGGGTCAGCGTGCGGCACACCTGGGCCTCCCCGCGCATCCTGACGCCCAGCTCCTCGGCGCCGGAGAGCAGGGCGCGGCGGTGCCGGGAGGGGTCCAGCTCGTCGCGGGGAAAGGGGCGTTCGACGGCGACCGAGCGCGCGGCGGCGTTCGGTACGACCCGGGTGCGGTCGACACCCCGCGCCTTCTCGCTCAGCTCGCGGCCCGCGCGGGCGCCGACGAGCCGCTGCAGGGTGGACAGGGGCGCGGCGCCGACCTTCTCCAGGGTGTCGAGGCCGTACTCGCAGAGGGTGCGGGCGGTGGCGCGGCCGATGCCGGGCAGCTCGCCGACCGGCCGCCCCGCGAGGAACTCCGCCACGCCGTCCGCCCCTTCGGGCACCGCGCGGGTCACCCCCGGCGCGGCGCCCCGCGCGGCCATCCGCGCCAGCATCGGGCCGGGGCCCGCGCCGATCGCGCACTCCACCCCGTACAGCGCGAGCGCCCGTACCCGGATCAGCGCGGCCAGCTCGACGGCGCCCCGCCGGAAGTACCGTCGCGCGCCGCGCACGTCGACGAGCGCGGCGTCCGGCGGGAGCGCCTCGACCTGCGGGGTGAACTCGCCGAGCAGCGCGATGAGCTGGGGCAGCACGGCCTCGTACCTGGGCGGCAGCAGGAAGCGCACGTAGAGGGTGGTGGTCCTGTTGTTCATCCCGCGCTCCCCTGGCTCTGGTGCCACAACTTCCTGCCGCTGCCCGCCGGCCCCTCGCCCGCCGGGCGCAGATCCGCCCAGGGGTGCATCTCGTATCCGTTGGCCAGCCGGATGCGGCGCCCGTCGGCCCGGTCCGGCCCCTCCTCGGGGGCGGGGCCGGGCTCCGGTTCCGCCAGGCGCTGCGCCACCGCGTCGAGTCCGCCCTCCTTCCGCGTCTCCACCAGGTCCGCCAGGTTCCACGCCGCCGCGCCGACCACGCTGAGGCTGCGCGGTCCGCGGCGCTGCACCACGCCGCGCACGAGCAGCAGCCAGGAGTGGAAGACGGTGTGCGCGCACCGCTCGTGGGCATCGTCGAAGAAGGCCAGGTCGACCAGGCCCGTGCCGTCGTCCAGGGTGGTGAAGATGACGCGTTTGCCGGAGCGGATCGGCGGGGTCTGGGTGGCGGCCTTGGCGCCCGCGACCAGGACGGTCGCACCGTGTTCGGCCTCGCGCAGGCGCCGGGCGCTGAACACGCCGAGCTCCTCCAGGAAACCGCGGTGGTCCCCCATGAGGTGGCGCGAGGAGTCCATGCCGAGGACGCCCAGTTCGGCGCTGAGCCGCTCCGCGTCGTCCAGGTCCGGCAGGCCCGCGGGGGCCGTCCTCCGCCCGCCGGCCAGGGGCAGTTGGGCGCCGGCCGCGCCCCGCGCCCCGCGTCGCAGCTCGGCGAGGTGCAGTTGCAGGTCGCGGCGGTTGGCGCCGAACGCGTCGAGCGCGCCGACCTGCGCGAGCCGTTGCGCGACCGGCTTCGAGGGCCTGGCGCGCTCCCAGAAGTCGACGAGCGAGGCGTAGGGCTGCCCGTCGGCGATCCGCGCGGCCTCGGCCTCGCTGATGCCGTGCACGTCGCTGAGCGCGAGGCGCAGGCCCCACCGGTCCGGAGCCGAGTCGGAACCAGACACCAGTTCGATACGGTGAGCGACCGCCGACCGGTTCACGTCCAGCGGCAGGATCGGCACCCCGCGCCGCCGCGCGTCCGCGAGCAGCAGCCGCTTCGGGTACATGCCGGGGTCGTGCGTGAGCAACCCGGCGTAGAAGGCCGCCGGGTGATGGGCCTTCAGCCAGGCCGACTGGTACGTCGGCACGGCGAAGGCCACCGCGTGCGCCTTGCAGAAGCCGTACGAGCCGAAGGCCTCGACGATCCCCCAGGTGCGGCCGATCGTCTCCGCGTCGTACCCCCTGGCCGCCGCGTGCTGCGCGAACCAGAAGCGGATCCGCCCCTGCGACTCGGGGTCGGAGAGCCCGCGCCGCACCCGGTCCGCCTCGTCGCGTCCGCAGCCGGTCATGATGTTCACGATCTCGATGATCTGCTCGTGGAAGACGACGACGCCGTAGGTCTCCTTCAGCGGCTCCGTCAGGTCCGGGTGCGGATAGCGGACGGGCGCGCGGCCGTGCCGGGACTCGATGAAGGGCCGCACCATGTCGGCGGCGACCGGTCCTGGACGGAACAGCGAGATGTCGACCACCAGGTCGTGGAAGGTCGCGGGCTGCAGCCGCCCGACCAGGTCCCGCTGGCCCGGCGACTCGATCTGGAAGCAGCCGAGCGTCTCGGTGGACTTGATGAGCCGGTACGTCGCCGGGTCGCCCGGCGGGACCTGGCGCGGGTCGTCGAGATCCACGACATCGCCCGTGGCCCGCTCGACCTCCGCCACCGCGTGCGCCATCGCCGACTGCATCCGCACGCCGAGCACGTCCAGCTTGAGCAGGCCGAGCTCCTCGACGTCCTCCTTGTCGAACTGCGACATGGGCAGGCCCTCGCCGCTGGTCGGCACCACGGGGGTGCGGGCGAGCAGCGAGGCGTCGGAGAGCAGCACCCCGCACGGGTGCATGGCGACGCCGCGCGGCAGCGCGTCCAGCGCCTCGACCAGCTCCCACAGCCGGTCCCTGCCACCCAGCTCCGTGGCGATCTGCCGCAGTTCGGGCAGCTCCTCCATCGCGGCGCGGGCATCGCGCGCGCGGATGTGCGGGAAGGCCTTGGCGATCCTGTCGATCTCGGCCGGGTCCATGGACAGGGCGGCGCCCACATCGCGTACGGCGTGCCGTACCCGGTAGGTCTCGGGCATGGCGACCGTCGCGACCCGCTCGGTGCCGAAGCGGCCGATGATCGCGCGGTAGACCTCCAGGCGGCGGGCCGACTCGACGTCGATGTCGATGTCCGGCAGGACGTGCCGCCGCTTGGACAGAAACCGCTCCATGAGCAGCCCGTGCTCGACGGGGTCGGCGTGCGCGATGCCGATGAGGTGGTTGACCAGGGATCCCGCGCCGGAGCCGCGCGCCGCGACCCGGATGCCCAGGTCCCGTACGTCGTCGACGACTTGGGCCACGGTCAGGAAGTAGGAGGCGTATCCGTGGTGGTCGATGATGTCCAGCTCGTGGTGCATCCGCTCCCAGTACGCGCGGCGGGAGTCGTAGCCGCGCCGCACCATGCCCGCCGCCGCCCGTGAGGCGAGGACGCGCTGCGCGGTGCGGCGCCCGGCGCCGACCAGGCGCGGCTCGGGGAAGCGCACGGATCCGATGCCGATGTCGTCCTCGGGGTCGACGAGGCACTCGGCGGCGGCCGCCTGCGTCTGTTCGAGCAGGCGGTGGGCGGTGTCGCCGCGGAAGCCCGCCGCCTCGACGACACGCTCGGCGACGCGCAGCATGTCGTCCGCGCCCTTCAGCCACCGTTCGCCGCTGTCGAGCTCCTTGGTCGGGTCGACGGGGACGAGGCGGCGCGCGGCGTCGAGGACGTCGGCGACGGGGCCCTGGCCGGGGTCGGCGTAGCGCACGGCGTTGCTCAGCACGGGGCGTACGCCCTGCTCGGCGGCGAAGCCGACGGTGCGCGCGGCGAGCCGCAGCGAGCCGGGGCCCGTGCCCTCGCGGCCGTGCCAGACGGACTCAAGGCGCAGCGCGTCGCCGTAGCGCTCGCGCCAGGGGGCGAGCAGGCGGGCGGCGCGGTCGGGGCGTCCCGCGGCGAGCGCGCGCGCCACGTCGGAGGCCGGGCCGAGCAGGACGGTCAGGCCCTCTCCGTGGTTCTCCTGCCAGGGCAGGACGGGTGGCCCGTCGGCGGCGCCGGCGCGGTGCGCCGCGGTGATCAGCCGGCAGAGCGCGGCCCAGCCGGTGGCGCCGTCCCGGGCGAGGAAGGTGACGCGCGGGGCCGACTCGTCGATGAAGGCGCCGCCGCGCACGGGTGCCCGCCGCCGTTCGCCGGTGTCCGGGGCGGGCGCCCCCACGGCGAGCTCGGTCCCGAACAGCGGCCGTACGCCCGCCTTGGCGCAGGCCTTGGCGAACCGGACGGCGCCCGCGAGGGTGTCCCGGTCGGTGAGGGCGAGGGCGTCCATGCCCCGCTCGGCGGCGCGCTCGGCGAGCCGCTCCGGGTGCGAGGCCCCGTACCGGGGGGAGAACCCGGAGACGGTGTGCAGATGCGTGAACCCTGACACACGCACCTCCTGGCACCCTGAACCGATCCGATCTCACATCCCCCGTCTCCACCATAGACCAGTTTCGAACTTACGTACGACACATACGTTCGATTCATGATCGAGGGCTGCCCCGGCTCCCCCTGTCGTCCGTTCGGCCCATCCCACCTGCGAGAACGACCGCGGCCCCCGAGCGTTGAGACATGAGCTTCGCCGACGAATTCAAGAGCGCCGTCACCCCGCGAGCAGCCCTGCTCGTCATCGGCGTACTCGCCCTGCAGCTGCTGTTCATCGCCTCCTACGTAGGGGCCCTGCACCATCCGAAACCCAAGGACGTGTCCTTCGCAGTGGTCGCCCCGGGTCCCGCGGCCGAGCAGACGGCCGACCGTCTGAAGAAGCTCTCCGGCGAACCGCTCGACCCCCGTGTCCTCAAGGACGAGGCCACGGCCCGCCGCCAGATCATGAACCGCGACATCGACGGCGCCCTGCTCGTCGACCCGAAGGGCACGAACGACACCCTCCTGGTCGCGTCCGGCGGCGGCACCGCCCTCTCCAGGACCCTCACCGAGCTCGTCTCCGAGGTCGACGCGGCCCAGAAGCGCACGGTGAAGACCGACGACGTGGCCCCCGCCTCCGGGCAGGACTTCAACGGCCTCTCGTCCTTCTACCTGGTCGTCGGCTGGTGCGTCGGCGGCTACCTGTGCGCGTCGATCCTCGCGATCAGCGCGGGCTCCCGCGCCGCCAACGTGCCGCGCGCGGTCATCAGGCTCGGCACCATGGCGCTCTACTCGATCGTCGGCGGACTCGGCGGCGCGGTCATCATCGGGCCGATCCTCGGCGCCCTGCCCGGCAGCTTCCTGGGCCTGAGCGGCCTCGGCGCCCTGGTGATCTTCGGAGTCGGCGCGATCACGCTCGCCCTGCAGGCGCTCACCGGCATCGTGGGCATCGGCCTGGCCGTCCTCCTCATCGTCATCGGCGGCAACCCGAGCGCCGGCGGCGCCTTCCCGCTGCCGATGCTGCCGCCCTTCTGGCAGGCGATCGGCCCCTGGCTGCCGCCGGGCGCCGGCACCTGGGTGGCCCGCTCCATCGCGTACTTCGAAGGCAACTCGATCACCCGGGAGCTCCTCGTCCTCTCCGCCTGGGCCGTCGTCGGCGTCGTCGTCACCATCGCCCTGTCCGCCCGCCGCAGGACACCGCACAGCAGCTCGATCGACCTCAGCGGCACGAGCTACGGCAGGGGCATCGGGGGCATCGGCTGACCCACGTCCGCCCGCTCGCCGGGGCCGTCGCCATGGGAGCGGCCCGCCAGGGAAAAAGCCCCGCCCCCACATTTCGCGGGGGCGGGGCGGAAACTTCCGGTCAGGCTCAGCCGATTTCCGCACCGTACGCCGACAATGCCTCCGGCACCGGCTGGAAGAACGTCTCGCCGCCCGCGGAGCAGTCACCGCTGCCGCCCGAGGTGAGACCCAGCGCGGTGTCACCGGCGAAGAGCGCGCCGCCGCTGTCGCCGGGCTCGGCGCAGACCGTGGTCTGGATCAGGCCGTGGACCTGCCCTTCCTGGTAGTTCACCGTGGCGTCGAGCGCGGTGACCTCACCGTCGTGGACCTGCGTGGTGCTGCCGCTGCGCGTCACCTGCTGGCCGACCGTGGCGTCCCCGGCCTTGCTGATCGCCTGGGAGCTGCCGTTGTAGAGGTTCACCTCGCTGGGGTGCGGGGTGTCGGCCGTGTACTTCACGAGGGCGTAGTCGTTGTCCGGGAAGCTCGACTCCTCCGTGGCGCCGATCTCACCGCCGCCCTGCGAGTCGGACCAGCTCTTGACCGCGTTGCCGCAGTGGCCGGCCGTCAGGAAGTACGGCTCGCCGCCCTTGACGACGTTGAAGCCGAGCGAACAGCGCGAGCCGCTCCCCCAGATCGCGTCGCCGCCGGCGAGGAAGGCCTTGTACTCGCCCTTGCTCCGCTTGAGTTCGGCCTTGCCGCCGAGCTTCTTCACGATCGCGTCGACCTTGTCGAGCGCGGCTCCCTCGACCGTGCGGTCCGCCGTGACGACCACCTTGTTGGTCGCCGGGTCCATCGCCCACGAGGTGCCGGGCACGGCCGCCTCGTCGTCGAGCGTGGTGCGGGCGCTCTTCAGCTCGGCCAGGGAATTCTCGACGATTCTCGCCTTGCCGCCCGCCGACTCGACCGCGTCCGCCGCGCTCTTGCTCAGCACGTTCACGACGAGGGACTTGGCCTTGGCGTCGTAGTACGTTCCCGCGGCGTCCGCGCCGAGGTCCTTGCCGAGGGCCGAGGCGAGCTTTCCGGCCTTCGCCACGGAGAGGGTGTCCGGCGTGGGGGCCGGGGAGTTCTCGCTCGCGTTCGCACTCTGGAAGGTGATTCCCGCGGCGACCAGCGCGGCGATGCCCGCGCCTGCCACGGCGGCACGGCGCTTGGGTATGCGTCGGTGCTTCAAAGCTCACGACCTCCTGTGGGGGGCTCCTGTGGGGGGAACGGCCCGTCCGGCGTGGGGGCCTGACGGACCGCAAGGCTTACGCGGCACGGAGTCGCCACGCTAAAGAAGCCGCGTCCATGCCAATTTGGCCTGGCCCACTATCCCGATGCCCTCAGGTCGCACACAAGGTCTACTTCCGGACGCGCGCACGGGAAACGCTCGCGCGCCCGCGTGCGCCGGACGAGGCGGTCCCACCACGTCGGTCCCCGCTGCAAACACCGCGCGCGAGGAACGATCGTCAGCCTGTGAGGACTAGTCCTGTCCGGTTCTCGCCCCTGCGGAGGGGCCCGGATTCCCGGCTTCCGCGTCCCGCGCCGCGGATTCCGGCAGCTTCGCGGGCGCCGGCTGCTGGGCGGGCGTCGGCTGCTGGGCGCGTTCCAGGAAGCGGAGCAGTTCGACGGGGAAGGGCAGGACGAGGGTGGAGTTCTTCTCGGCGGCAACGGCCACCACGGTCTGCAGGAGGCGGAGTTGGAGGGCGGCGGGCTCCTCGGACATCACGTGCGCGGCCTCGGCGAGCTTCTTGGAGGCCTGGAGTTCGGCGTCGGCGTTGATGACGCGGGCCCGCCGCTCGCGGTCGGCCTCGGCCTGGCGGGCCATGGACCGCTTCATCGTCTCGGGCAGGGAGACGTCCTTGATCTCGACGCGGTCGATCTGCACGCCCCAGCCGATGGCCGGGGAGTCGATCATCAACTCCAGGCCCTGGTTGAGCTTTTCGCGGTTGGACAGCAGGTCGTCCAGATCGCTCTTGCCGATGATGGAACGCAGCGAGGTCTGCGCCATCTGCGAGACCGCGAACCGGTAGTCCTCCACCTGCACGACCGCCTCGGCCGCGTCGACCACCTTGAAGTAGATGACCGCGTCCACCCGGACCGTGACGTTGTCCCGGGTGATGCCGTCCTGCGCGGGCACCGGCATCGTCACGATCTGCATGTTGACCTTGCGCAACCGGTCGATACCGGGGACCACCATGGTCAAGCCGGGGCCACGCACGGAGTGCTGGAGCTTGCCCAGGCGCAGCACCACACCCCGCTCGTACTGCTTGACGACGCGCGCCGCCGCCATCGCGTAGACCACCCCGACGGTCCCGAGGGTCGCCCCCACCGCCACCAGCTCCTCGACCATGCCGGCCCCCAGGGTCCGAATTGGGCGTGTTGGGTGTGCTCTTCGAAGGTAACGCCGGTTCGGACACATGGGGAGAGGGCGACGGGTGACGGGAGCGCTTTCAGGACCGGGCAGTGGTGAGCCCCCGCCCGGAGTCCGGACGGGGGCTCACCCGCTGGCTGCGGTCTCAGGTGCCGTTCACGCGGGTTTCAGCGGGTTTCAGTAGACGCTGACGCTGTACGCGCGCAGGGCCTCGGTGACGGGCTGGAAGAAGGTCGTACCGCCCGAGGAGCAGTTGCCGCTGCCGCCGGAGGTCAGACCCAGCGCCGTGGAGCCCGCGTACAGCGGACCGCCGCTGTCGCCCGGCTCGGCGCAGACCGTGGTCTTGATCATGCCGTAGACGACATCGCCGCCGCCGTAGTTGACGGTCTGGTTCAGGGCGGTGACCCGGCCGCTGTGCGTGCCGGTCGTGGAGCCGCGCCGGGTGACGGTCTGGCCGACGGTCGGGTCGGCGGCCCGGGTGATGTCCTGGCTGCCCACGGTGCCGGACTTGGTGATCGAGTTGTTGGTGTACCGGACGATGCCGTAGTCGTTGGTCGGGAAGCTGGAGCCCGACGTGGTGCCGAGCACGGTGGTCTTCGCCGAGTTGGCCCACCAGGTGCCCGCGCCGTCGGTGCAGTGCCCCGCGGTCAGGAAGTAGTAGGCACCGGCGCTGTTGCGGACGTTGAAGCCGAGCGAGCAGCGCCAGTTGTCCGCGTAGATGGCGTCGCCGCCGGAGATGTACTTCCGGAACGTGCCGGGGGTGCGCTCGATCCTCAGTGCGTCGGCCCCTGCCGCGGCCTTCAGCTCGGCGATCTCGGACGCGGAGACCGTGCTGTCGGCGGTGACGACGACCTGCTTGGTCTTCGCGTCGATGCCCCAGGCGGTGCCCGCGACATCGGCGCCGAGCACGGCGTCGCTGGCCTGCTCCAGCTGTGCCGTGCTGAGGGTCTCCATGCCGTCCCGCGCGTTGGCCGCGGGCACGGCGAGCGCCCCGGCGGCCACGAGCCCGGTGGCCACGGCCAGCAGACGGGTGTGTCTTGCTATGCCACTGTGGGGGATGGTGCGCCTGTTCCTCACGTAGTTCCTCCCGAGGGAAGTCAGTGGGTCCTTGTGGGTTGAAGACCCGTGAGGCGCAGCCAAAGAGCAAGTCCGGGTTCCGGATACGCCGTGCTCCTGACAAGCGCTGCTCGGGAGTATTGGGGGCGGGCACCGGCCGCACAAGGGCGCCTTTCGGCCGCCGGCGGTACATGCCAGCCAGCCCCGGTGGGTCTCGTACCTGTCGTACGCCACCGGGGCCGGCCGTGCTGTGACGTCCGCGTGCCCCTACGTCCGCATGCTCTGACGTCTCAGCGGTCGCGAAGGTTCCGTTCTCCCGCCGCGATCTCCGTGACCAGGGTGTTGCCGGGCGGCGGGAAGGGACAGATGAAGTGGTCGGCGAAGGCGCACGGAGGCAGCAGCGCGCGGTTGAAGTCGACGGTGGTGCGGCCGTCGGCGCCGGGCGCGGCGGGCCGCAGGAAGCGGAAGCGGTAGCTGGACGTGCCGCTGGTGGCGTCCGCGAAGACGGCCCACAGCGACCCGTCGCCCTCCACGCTCACCTGGAGCGTGTGCTCGACTCCCCCGAGCCGGAAGGAGAGTTCGCCGTCGAGGCCGAGGCCGCGCTCCTTGCCGTCCGCGTTGGCGACCCGGACGGTGCGGTCCTCGCCGAACGGGGTGAAGCGCCCGGGCACGGCCCAGCGGGTGTCGTACGGGGTGGCCTCGATGCCCCGGAAGACGCGGCGCGCGGTGGCGTCCGGGTCGAAGTCGCGTACGGCCCACAGGCCTTCGCGCCGCATGACGACGAGGCGGCGCCTGCCGTGCGCGACGCGGGCGGCGTCGACCGGGCCGCTGTCGGCGCCGAGGCGCACCTCGCCGGCCGGCGGCCGGCCGTCGACGGTCAGGCCCGTGTCGGGGCCCGCCGTCAGGACGAGGGCCTCGGTCGTCTCGGCCCAGCGCCCGGGGATGCCCGGAAGGTGCCCGTCCGGATGGTCCACGAGCCAGTGCGTGCCGGTGAGGGAGAGCGGCCCGTAGGGGGCCGACACCGTCTCCGTCCGCTGCTCGTGCCAGTGCTTCCAGTCCCGCACGGCGTCCGCGGTCCGGCCGTCGGAGGGGTGCTCGGTGTGCTCGGTGCTCATACCGGTCAACCCTTCCATACCGGCTCGCGCAGCCCGAGGTGCGAGCGCAGCGTCGCGCCCCGGTATTGCGTGCGGTACGCGCCGCGTTCCTGGAGCAGCGGCACCACCTGCTCGACGAAGTCGTCGAGCCCGCCGGGGGTGAGGTGCGGCACGAGGATGAAACCGTCGGCGGCTTCGGTGCGCACCGCCTGAGTCAGTTCGGCGGCGACCGCGTCCGGGGTGCCGATGAAGGACTGGCGGGCCGTGGTCTCGATGACGGTCTGGCGGATGGAGAGCCCCTTGGCCTCGGAGAGGGCCCGCCACTTCGCGGCGACGGCGAGCCGGTCGGTGATCTTCACACGGCCCTGGACCAGTTCGGACTCGGGGTCCGGGTCGATGACCGGGAGCGGCCCGTCCGGGTCGTACGCGGAGAGGTCCACGCCCCAGACCTGCTCCAGGGCGAGGATCGCGTTCTGCGGGGTGACCTGCCTGCGGCGGATCTCGGCGGCCTTCTCCTGCGCCTCGGCCGCGGTGTCGCCGAGCACGTAGGTGACCCCGGGCATGATCTTCAGGTCGTCGGCGGAGCGCCCGTACCGTGCGAGGCGGCCCTTGACGTCGGCGTAGAAGGCGCGGCCCGCCTCCGGGGTGCCGTGCCGGGTGAAGATCACGTCGGCCGCCGACGCGGCGAACTCCCGGCCCTCCGGCGAGTCCCCCGCCTGGATCACGACGGGGTGCCCCTGCGGGGAGCGCGCCACGGTGAATTCGCCCTCGATCGCGAAGTGCCGCCCGTGGTGCGCGAAGGGCCGCGGGCGGCCGTCCGGCGTCCAGGAGTCCCACAGTTCACGCGCCGTCGCCAGGAACTCGGCGGCGCGCGTGTACCGGTCGGCGCGGTCGAGGTAACCGCCCCTGCGGAAGTTCTCGCCGGTGAAGGCGTCCGAGGTGGTGACCACGTTCCAGGCGGCACGGCCCTCGCTCAGATGGTCCAACGAGGCGAACCTGCGGGCCAGTTCGAAGGGCTCGTTGAAGGTGGCGTTGACGGTGCCCGCGAGGCCGAGCCGCTCGGTGACGGCGGCGAGTGCGGTCAGGACGGTCAGCGACTCGGGCCGCCCGACCACGTCGAGGTCGTGGATCCGCCCCTTGTGCTCGCGCAGGCGCAGTCCCTCGGCGAGGAAGAAGAAGTCGAAGAGGCCGCGTTCGGCGGTGCGGGCGAGCGAGGCGAAGGACGAGAAGTCGATGTGCGAGCGGGACCTGGGGTCGGACCAGACCGTGGTGCTGTTGACGCCGGGGAAGTGGGCGGCCAGGTGGATCTGGCGGGGGGCGCGCGTCATGAGAGCACCCCCGCGAGCGCGGCGTACTGGTTGGCCGGCCGGGCGAGCCCCAAATGCTCCCGCAGGGTGCTGCCCGGATAGAAGGTGCGGAACAGGCCGCGGTGCTGGAGCAGCGCGACGGTGCCGTTGACCAGCCGTTCCAGGTCGCGGCGCGGCTCGACGGGGGTGAGGTGGAAGCCGTCGACGGTGCCCGCGCGGTGCCAGCCGGTGATCAGCTCGGCCAGGTCGACGGGGCCGCCCCGGTAGGCGGGCCCCTCGGCGGTGGGCAGGGGTCCGCCGCCGTGCCCCGGCTCCGCGGCGTGCTCCCCGCCGCCGAGGTCGACGTCGAGGGCGGCGAACACCCGCAGCGTCTGCGGGTCGCGCCCGAACCGCGCCGCCAGGCCCCGCAGTTCGGACCGCGCGGCGCCGGCCCGCGCGGCGGACGAGGTGCGCACGAGGGCGACGTCCGCGTGCCGGGCGGCGGTCTCCCGGGCCTGCGGCGCCGTCGCGTCGACGACCCGCACCGGGTGACCCTGGGGTGGCCGGGGCACGATGGACGGGCCCCGCACCGAGAAGGTGCGCCCCTCGAAGTCGACGTAGTGCAGTCTGTCCCGGTCGATGAAGCGGCCGGTGGCCACGTCCCGTATCTCCGCGTCGTCCTCCCAGCTGTCCCAGAGCCGGGCGGCGGCCTCGGCGACCTCACCGGCCTCGTGCCACAGCTCCTCGCGCGGCGCGGCCCCGCGCCGCCCGAAGAGCCGGGCCTCGGCCTCGGTCGTCGACACGTCGATCTGCCAGCCGGCCCGACCGTGGCTGACCCAGTCGAGGGTGGCGACGGCGGCCTGTACGTGGAACGGCTCGGTGTGCGTGGTGGTGACGGTCGGTACGAGCCCGATGCGTCCGGTGCCGGGCGCGATCCTCGCGGCGACGGCGAGCGCGTCGGGACCGGGCCGCGCGAAGGAGTCCTTGAGCGTCACGAAGTCCAGCGCCCCGCGCTCGGCGAGCAGCGCGAGATCGGCGTAGGAGTCGGCCCGGTACACACCGGGGAGGTCGATGGCGGCGGCGAGGTGGAGGGGGCCACGGCCGGTTCCTGGGTTGGTCATCGGCTGAACCTTTCTGCGATGCGATGGGGGTACGGCTCGGGAGGACTCACAGAACCCGGAGGTTCACAGGACCCGGAGGTTCACAGGACCCGGAAGTTCACAGGACCCGGAGGTTCACAGGACCCGGAGGTTCACAGGACCCGGAGGTTCACAGGACCTTGGAGAGGAAGGCGCGGGTGCGGTCGTGCCGCGGCCTGTCGAGTACGTCGGCGGGGGCGCCCTGTTCGACGACGCGCCCGTCGTCCATGAAGACGACGGTGTCGGCCACCTCGCGGGCGAAGCCGATCTCGTGGGTGACGACAATCATCGTGGTGCCCTGCCGGGCCAGCTTCTTGATGACGTCGAGCACCTCGCCGACCAGTTCGGGGTCGAGCGCCGATGTCGGCTCGTCGAAGAGCAGCAGCTTCGGCTCCAGGGCGAGCGCGCGGGCGATGGCGACGCGCTGCTGCTGTCCGCCGGAGAGCTGCCCGGGATAGGCGTCCGCCTTCTCGGCGAGACCGACCCGGTCCAGGAGCGTCCGCGCGGCCCGCGTCGCGGCGGCGCGCGGGCGTTTGAGGGCGGAGACCGGCGCCTCGACGACGTTCTCCAGGACGGTCAGATGCGGGAAGAGGTGGAAGTTCTGGAAGACGAAGCCGATCCGGGTGCGCTGCTTGAGCACCTCGCGTTCGGGCAGCTCGTACAGCTTGTCGCCGGACCGTCGGCGGCCGACGAGCGAGCCGTCGACGGCGACCCAGCCCCCGTCGGCCTTCTCCAGGTGGTTGATGGTGCGCAGGAGCGTGGACTTGCCGGATCCCGAGGGGCCGAGGACGACGGTGACCTCGCCCCTGCCGACCCGGAGGTCGACGCCCTTCAGTACTTCGAGGGGCCCGAACGACTTGCGCACGGCGCGCAGTTCGACCATGGGGGAAGGGGCGATCGGTGAAGTGGACGTGACCATGGGGTTCCTCGGGGCTCAGGAGGTGCGCAGGAAGTCGAGTACGGCGCGGGCCGTGGCGTCGTTCTGCCGGAAGGTGGGGCTGTTGGTCCGCGGCCGGGTGAACGCCCCGGCGCCGCGCGCGTCGGTGTGCGGACCGAGCGCGAAACGGCGCGGATGCGGCACGCCCGCACGGTCGAGCACCCGTCCGTCGGCGGGGTCGACGGCGAGGAGTCCCGCACCGGTCGACGCGGCCCCCTCGGCGTGCAGGGCCCGAAGGAGCGGGTCGCGGGTGCGGGCGAGGGTGGGCTGTGGAAGGCGCGCCTCGACGAGGGCGCGGGCCTCGGTGACGTGGCCTGGCAGGGTCGGGCTCTCGGCACGGAACACACCGCCCTCGGCGCTCACCCGGACGTCCGCGCCGAGGAACCGTACGACCCCGGCGCGCGAGAGGGCGAGCAGTTGCCGCAGCCGTGGTCCGGGCGGCCCCGACGCGAGGAAGCTGAAGAAGCCGTGCCACCACGTCCCCACATCGCCGAGCCGGACCACCTGCCCGTAGACGGAGAGCAGTCCGAGGAAGACGGCGAGGTCGGCGCTGTGCCGGGGGTCGTGCCTGCGCGCGAGGTCGGCGGCGACCCGGCCGCGCAGCCCGTCCTGCAGTTCCTCATGCGAGGTGTGGCGCACCCCGGCAAGGGGGCGGTCGAGCGCCGCGAGGTCGAGCCGGTCGGCGGGGTCGGGCACGGCGGAGGCGATGAGGGCGTCCAGTTCGGGGCTGCCGGGCGGGCAGGCCCCGTACTTCTCGTCGAAGTCCGTCCAGGCCGTCGCGGTCCGCTCCGGGTGCGCGGTGAACAGGCGGTGGTAGTGGGCGAAGCCGAGCTCCTTCTCGATGAGCGGCCAGACGTCCCTGCGGAAGTCGAATCCGTCGGGCCGCGCGAGGAGCGCGTCGATCTCGGCAGGGCCCAAGTACCGGGGCAGCGGCGGGCGTTCGCCCTCCCAGCCGTAGCCGATCTTGGAGTGGTAGGGGACGCCGCGCCGTGAGCCGACGAACAACACCGGCTCGCGCCCGGACGGCACGTACGTCTCCCCCTCGTACCGCCCGCCGCGCCCCTCGGTGAGCAGCACCATCAGGTCGACGAAGGCGAGTCCGAGGCCGCGCACGATGACCGGTTCAGCGGGCGCGAGCCGCGACAGGTCGCTGTCCGCGGTGAAGTCGGGCGGCAGGTGCACGAGTTCGTGCCGCTCGGCGTACGCGGCCAACTCAGCCTGCTCGGGCTCGGGTTCGGCGTCCAGGTGCCCTTGGGCGAGGATGACGAGGTCGGCGACGAGAGGGCTGTCACCGCCGTCGAGGATCACCTCCTGACGGCCGTCGCGCGCCCCGGTGACGCGCAGCGCCTGGCGCCGGTGATGGCGGACGGTGGCATGGGGCGCCACGGCGGCGACGGCCTTCTCGTACACCCAGCGCAGATAGCCGCTCTGCTCGCGGCGGCTGAGGAAGGTCCGCCCGTCGCGCCCGGTCCACTCGTGCAGGGCGGGTCCCGGCAGGACGGGCCCCGCCACCTCCACCGTCTCGTCGGTGAACATCGTGACGTCCTGGGCCTGCGAGTTCATCCAGAGCAGCGGCGACTGGTCGTGGCGCCAGACGCGCCCGGGGCCCGGCGGGTACGGGTCGACGAGATGGATGTCGAGGCCCGGACCCCGGTACAGCTCGGTCGCGTTGGCGGCGATGCGCTCCAGGATGCCGGTGGCGCGCGGCCCGGCACCCACGACCACAAGGGAGTGCCTCATCGCGCCCGCTCCGACCCGCGCGCGTAGTGCCGTTCGACGTAGTACTGGCCGACGCTGAGCACCGAGGTGACCACGACGTACCAGAGGGTGGCGACCATGAGCAGCGGGATGACCTGGTAGGTGCGGTGGTAGACGAGCTGGACGGAGTAGAGCAGGTCCTGCACGGCGATGACGGAGACGATCGAGGTGCCCTTGAGGGTGCCGATCAGCATGTTCCCGGCCGGCGGCACGATGGACCGCATGGCCTGCGGCAGCACGATCCGGCGCCATCTGCGCCACCGCCCGAGCCCGAGCGACTGCGCGGCCTCGATCTGGCCTCGGTCGACGGAGAGGATCCCGCCGCGCACCACCTCGGCGGCGTAGGCGGCCTCGTGCAGGGTGAGACCGATGACGGCGATGGTGACCGGGCCGAGCAGATCCACCGTCTTCACGCCGAACACCTGCGGGTACAGCGCCCCGATGTTGAACCAGAAGAGCAGCTGCACCAGGATCGGCATCGACCTGAAGAACCAGACGTACGCCCAACTCACCGCCCTCAGTACGGGGTTGGCGGATAGCCTGGCCATGGCGAGCAGCGCGCCGAGCGCGAAGCCAAGCGCCATGACGAGGGCGGTCAGCCAGAGCGTGAGCCCGAGACCGCGCAGGACCGATGCCGAGGTGAAGTACTCGGCGACGACGTCCCACTGGAACGCCTCATTGCGTACGACGGAGTTGACGGCGAGCGCGAGCAGGGCCAGGACGGCGACGGCCGCGGCCCACTGACCCACGCGGGGCCGGGGCACGATGCGCGGCGCGTCGGGGAGCTCTGACGGGTCCCGGGAAGGAGGGGCGCTCGGCGCTTTGGTGAGGGTGTCGGACGGGGCGAAAGTGCCGGAAGGCATGCGGAAGGCTCCGTGGATACAGAAGATCGAACACGGGTGACGCCTTCACACGGACCGAGCCCCTCAGCACGATCCGCCGTCGACATTACGTGGCGCTTCGCATGCGCTGTCAAGGCTGTCCAGGATATGAGCCTTGCGTCTCACGGCAGTTGACGCGAAAACGGATGCCTGTTCCACTTGGCCCATGCATCCGCAGCAGTGGCTGGTCACGCGCTCCCACATCGACTTCGGTCGCGTGTGGTCGGCGTCCTGTTGATCTCCTCCTGAGCCGGCCCCCTGCGCCTCCCGCGTGCACCGCGCCTTTCGCGCGTGCCACGCGATCCACACCCGGAGAACCCGCAGAGCCGCTCCGCTTCCGCTGAGCCGCTCCCTGCCCCGCCCGGGCCGGCCCCCGCGCCCGTCTCCCGACGGCCGTGCGCCCGCACGCCGTTGCCCTCGCCTTCACACGCGCACTCCGCCGCCCCGCACGCCGGGGCGGTGGCACCCCTCCCCTCGTACGTCCGCTTCGCCCTGCCCTGCCGAGCTGGAGATCCTCACGCCATGAGCACGCCCCCGCCTTCCCGCCGCATTCCGGCGGCCTTCGCCCTGATCACCGCCGCCACCCTCGCGCTGACCGCCTGCGGATCGGGCGATGCGACCAATACCGCGGGCGGCGCGGCTCCCGCAGGAAAGAGCGGCGGGATCCCCACCGCGGACGTCGTCTCCTCGGTCGGGAAGAACGAGGCGGCTGCGCGTCTGCTGCCCCCGGACGTACGCGAGCGGGGCACCCTCGCCGTCGCCTCGTCCGTCGGCGGCAGTCCGCCCGGCGCGCTCTATCTGGAGGACGGCCGGACGATCGTCGGCCAGGACATCGACTTCGCGGACGCGGCGGCCAAGGTGCTCGGCCTGAAGCTGAAGCGCGAGCCGGCGAGCTTCGAGGCGATCCTGCCCGCTCTGGGCAGCGGCAAGTACGACCTGGGCACGGGCAACTTCGGCGTCACCGACGAGCGCCGTAAGTCCATCGACTTCGTCACGTACATCAACGACGGCCAGGGCTTCGCCGTCCGCGAGGACAGCGGCCTGAAGAAGGTCACCGACTTCCGGCAGCTGTGCGGCCTGGACGTGGCGACCGGGGCGGGCACCACGTTCGAGGTCACGCTGGAGGACAACAAGCACGTCTGCCAGGAGGCGGGCGAGAAGCCGTACGGCGTGAAGACGTACGCCGAGCCGAGCGCGCTCTGGGCCGCGCTGCAGCAGGGCCGCGCCGACGTGGTGATGTCCACCATCAACGGCCTGCGCTATGCCGTGCGGCAGCAGGAGGGTCTGAAGCTCCTCGGCGAGTACCGGCGGCTCGATGTCGGCTTCGCCTTCAAGAAGGGTTCGGAGCTCGCGCCCGCGTTCCGGGCGGCGGTGAACCGGCTCATCAAGGACGGCACGTACGACCGCATCCTGAAGAAGTGGGGCACGCAGGGCTCCGCGATCGGGAAGTCGCGGATCTCGCCCCCCGAGATCAGGAGCTGACGCCCGGTCACGCGCCCCCGACTCCCCGGCTACCCGGCTACCCGGCTACAGCCCGCAGTCACAGCATTGGCAGCACTCGCAGATGCCACAGCAGCCGCAGTCGCAGTCGCCGCAGTTGTTGCAGCAGCCTTCGCGCTTCTTACGCGACCAGGGGCCCTCGTACGAGTCTGCGCAGCACACCTTGCAGGTGCAGCAGAGGCCGATGGCGACGGCACACCCCGTCCAGAAGCCGCGCTTGCCGGGCTTCGGGGGCTGCGGGTCGAAGGCGGGCCCGCCGCCGAAGCCACCGGGTCCACCCGGGCCGCCGGGACCACCCGGACCGCCGGGCGCGCCGCCCCCGTACGGATTGCCGCCCCCGTAGGGGTTCTGCGCCCCGTACGGGCCACCCTGCTGCGGCGGCCCGAAGGCACCCGGACCGGCACCCGGACCCGGACCGGCGCCCGGGCCAGGACCGGCACCGGGCCCGTAACCGCCCTGATGCGCCGTCACCCGGCCCGCGTGCCCGCACCCGTCCGTCCCGAAGGCCCGGTCGACCGACCTGGTCAGCTCGTGCGCGAGGAGCATGTGCGCCAGCTTGCCGTCGGTGAATTCGGCGTCGCGCAGCGCGAGCCTGATGCCGTGCAGCGCGTCGTCGGCCAGGCGCCGGGCCTCCGCCAGGGACGTGCCGGTCGCGGTGAGCGGGTTCCACGCGCCCGACGCGGCGTCAGCTTCCCTGTCCTCCACGGCGTCGAGCAGGTGGGCGAGCCTGCCGAAGAGCCGGCCCGCCTCGGCGAGCGGCGCCGCGTTGCCGGGCCGCCCGGCGAGCACGGCGGTGTGCGCGAAGGCCGCCGCGGTCGCGGTCTCGGTCGGCTCGGTGACCGTGAGCAGGGAGGTGCCGGGCCCCGCCAAGGCCTCGACGCCGGCCTGCCGTTCGACGGCGTCGACCAGGACCGCCGTGTCGAATCCCACATCGGCGCCGGTCCGCGCGCCCGCCCGGTCCCAGCCCCGGGCCACCCGCCGGGCGGCGACGGCCACCGGCCTGCGCGCCAGGACCCCGTCCCCGTCGACGACATGGTCGCGGACCTTGGCCGAGGCGAGCACCAGCGAGACGGCGGCGGCGAGCCGTGCCCCCTCGCCCCGGGCGACGGAGGCGGTCCGCATCCCGCGCAGCGGGCAGGGCCCCGCGGTGCGCCGCCACCCGGTGGCACGCTCGGCCTGAGCCTCCGTCAGGACCGAGATGATGAGCCCGTCGTAGTTGGTGACGACGCGGGCGAACTGCCCGTGATCACTGCGCAGCGCGAGGCAGAGCCCGCAGAGATGGGCCATCCACTGGGTCTTGAGCCCTTCACCGAGGCGATGGCTGCAGGGCCTGACGATTCCGAACACGACGACTCCCCCGAGCGGCCTGGATTTGATCAACTCCGCGCATCGTAGCGACGGCCCCGTTCACCCGTACGCACCGGCCGTCACCCATACGCCGTGAAGAATCATATTTCACTCACAGTCAGCAGCCGTACACAGCACGACCCTTGGAGCGCACCGCACATCGACGTGTTGACTCTGCACCAGTACCGTCACGAAAACCCCGCGCGGCGACTATCCACTTGGCGCATCATCCGCATCATGGACGACGATAGGGATGCGGAATCCAGGGAAACCGCTGTGAGAGGAGGCGTCCATGGGATCGGTGCGCAAGGCGAGTGCTTGGCTTGGCCTCGTCGACGACGACAACAACGAGCGTTACTACGACGACGGCTACGAAGACGACCGGGCTGAGGGGCCCGACCAGCCGGAGGCCTGGGTCACCGACCCGCGGGCGCGGGTGGCGACCGAGGCGGCCGGGGAGGAAGAGCGGCGGATCGGGACCGTGACCCCGGACAGCTTCCGGGACGCGCGCGCCATCGGTGAGCTCTTCCGGGACGGTGTCCCGGTCATCATGAACCTCACGTCCATGGAGCCCACCGATGCCAAGCGCGTGGTCGACTTCGCGGCCGGCCTCACCTTCGGCCTGCGCGGTTCGATCGAGCGGGTGGCGACGCGGGTCTTCCTGCTCACCCCCGCAGACACCCAGATCGTCAACGGCGAGGCCGCGAGCCGCCCGTCGGACGGCTTCTTCAACCAGAGTTAGAGGCAGGGCCGCTCACCGGAAGCCCCGGGACGGTCCCGGACCGGTCACCGGAAGGCGTCGAGACCGGTGAGCGCCTTGCCCAGTACCAGCTGATGCATCTCGGTGGTGCCCTCGTAGGTGAGCACCGACTCGAGGTTCGTCGCGTGCCGCATGACGGGGTATTCGAGCGAGATCCCGTTGGCGCCCAGGATCGTCCTGGCCGTGCGGCAGATCTCGATCGCCTCCCGTGCGTTGTTGAGCTTGCCGAAGCTGATCTGTTCGGGGCGGAGCCGGCCCGCGTCCAGGCGTCGCCCCAGGTGGTGGGCGAGCAGGATGCCCTTGTGCAGTTCGAGGGCCATGTCGGCGAGCTTGGCCTGGGTGAGCTGGAAGCCGCCGATGGGCCGGTCGAACTGCTCGCGGGTCTTCGCGTACTCGACGGCCGCCTCGAAGGAGGAGCGGGCCGCGCCCATGGATCCCCAGACGATGCCGTAGCGCGCGTGGGAGAGACAGCTCAGCGGTCCCTTGAGGCCGACGACCTCGGGCAGGACGGCGTCCGCGGGCAGCCGCACCTCGTCGAGGACCAGCTCACTGGTGACGCTCGCGCGCAGCGACCACTTGTGCTTGATCTCGGGCGCCGAGAAGCCCCGCGCGCCGGTGGGGACGACGAATCCCCTGATGCCCTCGTCGGTCTGCGCCCAGACCACGGCGACCCCGGCCACGGAGCCGTTCGTGATCCACATCTTGCGCCCGGTGAGGATCCAGTCCGTCCCGTCCTTCTTGGCGTGCGTCCGCATGGACGCCGGGTCGGAGCCGTGGTCCGGTTCGGTCAGGCCGAAGCAGCCGATGATCTCGCCGGCGGCCATGCCCGGCAGCCAGCGCTGCTTCTGCTCCTCGGATCCGAAGCGGTGGATGGCATACATGGCGAGGGAGCCCTGCACGGAGACGAGCGAGCGGATTCCGGAGTCGGCCGCCTCCAGCTCCAGACAGGCGAGCCCGTACTGCACGGCGGTGGCACCGGCGCAGCCGTAACCCTCCAGGGACATCCCGAGCGCCCCGATGGAGCCGAGTTCACGGGCCAGCTCCCGGATACCGGGCAGCTCGCCCCGCTCGTACCAGTCGGCGATGTGCGGCAGGACCCGGTCGGTCGCCCAGGTGCGGACGGTGTCCCGGATGGCGAGGTCCTCCGGGTCCAGGAGGTCGTCGATGCCGAGGGGGTCGGCGGGGTCGAAGGGCGGCAGAGGGGTGCGGGCACTTGCGGACATGCGGGCCTCCGGCGACACAAAACTAGCGGTGGTAGTTAGCTACGGCTCGCGCTGACGTTACGCAGGCAGTGTGGCGCACGTCCAGAGTGTCCAGGGCCCTTTCAGGGGCGCGGGGAACCGTGCGGCCGGATGAAGAGAACCCGCACCCGAAGAACCCGAAGAACCTGGCCGCCGAGAGGTTCAGACGTCCACGGACGACCCGGCGCCGACCCGCGCGGGGTCCCGCGACACCGAAACCCCGTGCTCAAGCCGCGCCGCAGGCGCCCCGCACTCCATGCCCCGCGGCAGCCGAAGCGCCGCCACCGCGCCCAGCAGCAACAACCCGGCGCTGACCAGCAACGTCACATGCAACCCGTGCACGAAGGAGTCGCGCGCCGCGGCCCGCAGGGCCGCACCCGACCCCCCGCCGAGCCGCGCCGCGACCTCGTACGCCTCGCCCAGCGAGTGACTCGCCGCCGCGCTGTCCGCCGCCGGAACCCCCCGCACCGCCGAGAGACCCGGCGCGTACGCGGCGTTCATGACGCTGCCGAGCAGCGCGATGCCGATGCCCGCGCCGAGCTGGTAGGAGGTCTCGCCGATCGCCGCGGCGCCGCCCGCCTGGGCCTGCGGAGCCTCGCTCAGCATCGACTCGTACGCGCCGAACAGCGTGGTCTCCAGGCCGAAGCCGAGCAGCACGAAGCCGGCGAGGAGGAGCGCGTCGTTGGCGTGGCCGCCCATGCCGGTGAGGAGCAGCACGGCGAGCGCGGTGAGGCAGAAGCCCGAGCAGACCATCGTGCGCGGCCCGAGGCCGCTGAGCATCTTCGATCCGGCGAGGCCCGCGGCCATCGCGGCGATGGTGAGGGGCAGCAGGCGCAGCCCCGTCTCCAGCGGGGAGAGACCGAGCACGAGCTGCAGATACTGCGCGGCGATCAGCTCCAGGCCCACGAGAGCGAGCATGGCCAGGACGATGCAGCCCACCGAGGTGCTGAACGCGGGCCGCGCGAACATCGACAGATCGACCAGCGGGTACGTACGACGGCGCTGTCGGTGGACGAAGCCCGCGAGCAGGGCGCCGCCCACGAAGAGGGCGAGCAGGGTGGTGAGACCGAACGGCGACTCCCCGCCGCCGAGCCGCTTCACCCCGAGGACGAGACCGAAGAGCCCACCGGCGGCCATCAGCGCGCCGACCACGTCCCACGGCCCGTCCCTGCCGCCGGTCGACTCGGGCAGGAGCAGGCGTCCGATGGGCAGACTGACCAGCATGAGCGGGATGTTTATGAGGAAGACCGAGCCCCACCAGAAGTGCTCCAGGAGGAACCCGCCGAGCAGCGGACCGACGGCCGCGCCCACCGCGGCCACCGCACTCCAGAGTCCGATGGCGACGGCCCGCTCCCGCCGGTCGGGGAAGACCTGGCGCAGGATCGACAGGGTCGCGGGCATAATCATCGCGCCGCCGACGCCGAGCAGCGCCCGGGCGGCGATGAGGACCTGCGCGTTGTCGGCGAGGGCCGCGACCGCCGAGGCGACGCCGAAGAGGGCGTAGCCGAGGAGGAGGACGCGCCTGCGGCCGACGCGGTCGCCGAGCGTGCCGAAGAGGATGAGGAGCGAGGCGCAGACGAGCGGATAGATGTCGACTATCCACAGCAGTTCGATCGCGCCGGGCTTGAGGTCCTCGGTGACCGCGGGGACCGCGACGTGCAGCACGGTGGCGTCGACGGCGACGAGCAGCAGGCTCACGCAGAGGACGACGAGCACGACCCAGCGGTTGGCCCCGGCACCGGCCCCGGATCCCCGACGGCCCTGCGGTGTTGCGGCCGTGGTCGTCCCGGACATGTGCGTACCTCCCAGTGGTCCCTCGCATCGGCGGCCTGCGGGAGGTGAACTCCCTGCTCCGGCGGCGCCGACAAAGGCGAGTGAGCCGTCAGAGTACGCGAGTGGACGCCCGGGGCACGTGGCGGACCTCTCACGGTTGTACGGATGCGGTGTGGTGTGCGCCACGCCGCTGCCTTCCGGCCACGCCCCGGGCGAGCGTCCGATCCCCCCTACGGCCGATAATCGAGCCCGTGACTGATCTTGATCGACGCCTCTCGCCGTCCCCGGCGGGCCGCGCGCTGCGCCGCGCGGCCCCCGCGCTCCTCGTGTACGCCGGGGTGCGCGCGCTGGGTCTCGCCGTGCTCGCGGCGTGGGGCGCGGCGGCGGGCAAGAGCCCGCACACGCTGCTTTCCGCCCGCTGGGACTCGCTCTGGTACACCCGCGTCGCCGAGCACGGGTACGGCTGGGAGGTGACGCTTCCGGACGGCAGCGTCCACTCGAACCTCGCGTTCTTCCCCCTGCTGCCCTGGCTGGAACGGCTCGTCTCCGCGGTCGGTCCGCTGTCGTACGCGGACGCGGGCCTGGTGGTGAGCTGGCTCGCTTCGCTCTTCGCCGCCGCCGGGATCTTCGCGATCGCCGACCACCTGCACGGGCGCCGGGCGGGGATCTGCGCGGCCGCGCTCTGGGCGGTCCTGCCGGTCGGCATCGTGCAGTCGATGGCGTACAGCGAGTCCTTGTTCACGGCGCTCGCCGCCTGGTCGCTGTACGCGGTGCTGCGCGGCCGGTGGGTGACGGCGGGCCTGCTCGCCTCCTTCGCGGGGCTGACCCGGCCGGTGGGCGCCGCGGTGGTCGCCGCGATCTGGGTGGCGGCGGCCGTGCGGATCCACCGCGAGCGGCGGGCGGACCCGCGGCTGATCCTCGGTGTGGCCCTGGCCCCGCTCGGCGCCGCCGCCTATGTGCTGTGGGTCGGCCACCGCACCGGCGACGGCCTGCTCGGCTATCTCGACGTCCAGGCGGGCTGGGGCAACGGCTTCGACTTCGGCTACGCCTTCGCGCGGTTCGTCGGGGAGAAGTTCACCTCCGTCCCCGGCGCCCTCGCGGGGATCGGCCTCATCGTCGGCGTCGCCCTGGTCGTCTGGCTGTACGTCATCGGCGTACGCGGGAAGCAGCCGCTGCCGCTGCTCGTCTATAGCGGGATCGTCGTCGCGCTCGCGCTCTGCGCGGCCGGCTACTTCGGCTCGAAGCCGCGGCTCCTGATGCCCGCCTTCCCGCTCCTGCTGCCGGTCGCGGTGGCGCTGGCCCGGCTGCGTACGTCCAGGTCGGCGCCGGTCCTGGGGTCCGTGGCCGTGGCGAGCGCGGTCTACGGGGCGTTCTGGCTGCACGGCTCGGGCCCGCCCTGATCACGTCATGATCATTTCTTCGGGCCCGGGTGATCGGACGCCAAATTCCGCACCAGGACCCGGTGAACGAATTCATAAGGGCCATAAAACAGCTTCGGAAATGATCAACGAATTACGTAAGGGCGCCGCCGCGAAATAATGAATCCCTCGGAATAAACCCCGTCCTGAGATCAATCCCACATCACATCGTCATCACAAAGCCACTGATTCGGCCTAGTGCCGCACTCACTCGCTGTAACGTCGATTGGGTGCGTACCGAACGAAACCTCACCCGTCTTGACCGGGTCTTCGCCCGGCTGGACCGTGAGCCGGAACGACCGGCCCACCTCGATGTGCCGAGGATGAGCCGGCACAGGGTCGTGCTCTTCAGCGCGACCCTGGCCTTCTACCTGGCCATCGTCGTCGCCGTGCTCGCCACCTCGTGGCTGGTCCGGTTCGACTGGCAGGTCATGTTCTTCCGGCCCTATCAGCAGTGGCCCGAGATCCACGCCTTCCTCGACTACTGGGTCGTCCTCGGCCAGCGCGGCCCGACCGCCGTCATGGTCGCGGCCTGGCTCGGCTGGCGCTCCTGGCGCCAGCACACCCTGCGCCCGCTCCTGATGTTCGGTGCCGCACTGCTCCTGCTCAACATCACCGTCGGCGCCGCCAAGCTGGGCATGGGCCGCCTCGGCCCGCACTACGCCACCACGATCGGCTCGAACGAGATGTGGCTCGGCGGCGATATATTCCCCTCGGGACACACCGCCAACGCCGTCGTGACCTGGGGAATCCTGGCCTACCTCGCCTCCACCCCGCGCACCCGCCGCTATCTGTCGGCCCTCTCCGCGGTGGTCTCCCTGAGCGTCGGCCTCACCACCGTCTACCTCGGTACGCACTGGCTGAGCGACGTCCTCCTCGGCTGGGCCGCGGGCCTGCTCATCCTGCTCGCGCTGCCCTGGTGCGAGACCCTGATCACCCGGGTCGAGGCCGCGATCTTCAGCCTTCGCGAGGCCTGGCGCGCCCGCCGCACCGGTGTCATCACCGTGCCCGGCCCCGAGCCCACGCCAGTCGGCGTCCCCGCGATGGTCCCGCAGCGCGCGGCGGCCGACGACGAGGTGCCCGCGCGCGAGCCCGTCGGCGCCGCCCGCTCCGCACGGCCGCCGGCCTACCTGGCGCCGGGCCCGCACACCGCCCGCTCCGAGCGGACCCCGGTCACCCCTGCGGGCAGCCGCCGCCCGCCGCACACCGACCGCGCCTCACGCGGCGCCACGGCGCCCCGCCCGGTGGCGGGCGGCTGAGCGCCGCACAGAGCGCCGCAGACAGCGGGGGGCCGGTACGCACAGCCCATCCCCCGCACCGCGAAGGCCCCGGCTTCCGTTCAGGAGCCGGGGCCTTCGCCCTGTGCGGGTGCGGCCAGCGCCGTGTCAGCCCTTCCAGCAGCGCGCCACGACGCCTTCCTTGACCTCGAAGTTGAGTCGCCCCGCGAGGTACTCCATGGTGATGACCGTGCCCGGCGCCAGCGACCTGACGGTGGACCAGCCGCGCTCGCGCGCCTGCCGCTCCGCGCTGTCGGCCGGCAGGCCCACGTAGCTGTCCGGGGTGTCCTGGGGCTCGGCGGGAGGGGTCGGAATAGGTGCCATGCGCGCCACGTTAGGCGGCGCGGCACCCGCGGGGAAGCCCGGGGGCGGGCACCATGCGTCACCGATACCTCTCCGGTCACGCTTTTGTCACAGGATCACCACGTGTGTTTCGGTCGAACTCCGTCACACGAACGGGCGGTTCCGTCCTTGTACCGGTGTAATTCGCGGGCGACTTCGAGTCACTCGCGAGCGCTCTTCGAGACCTGCGGACAATTCCATGCCGAATAACATCACGGGCCCTTTACGGACCCTGGCGCATTTCCGAATCCCGGCCACCGGCCGGGATGTGACGAGGCATGGGGGAATTCTCGATTCCGGCTGGTCCGTCCGCGCGCGGGGCGCCTGGAGTCGGCGCGTACGCCCCCTGTCGGAGCGAGGGCGACACGAGCATCATGGCGTGAGCTCCAACAGGCTTCGGGCAGGCGCGGCACGCGACGGCGAAGGGGCGATCGATGGGGACCGAGACGGCGAGCGCGACCGAACGACCGGTGCGGGACCGGCGTCCCGGCCGGATCATCGTGGACTGGCTGACCACCACGGACCACAAGAAGATCGGTCACCTCTACCTGATCACCTCGTTCGTCTTCTTCCTGCTCGCCGGCGTCCTCGCCCTGCTGATGCGGGCCGAACTGGCCCGCCCGGGGCTGCAGCTGATGACCAACGAGGAGTTCAACCAGGCCTTCACCATGCACGGCACGATCATGCTGCTGCTCTTCGCGACACCCACGTTCGCCGGGTTCGCCAACGAGATCATGCCGCTGCAGATCGGCTCGCCCGACGTCGCCTTCCCGCGGCTCAACATGCTCTCGTACTGGCTGTTCCTCTTCGGCGGCCTGATGGTGATCGGCTCGCTGATGGTGCCGAGCGGGCCCGCCGGGTTCGGCTGGTTCGCGTACGCCCCGCTCAACAGCATGGAGCGGTCGCCCGGCATCGGCGCCGACCTGTGGATCATGGGGCTCGCGCTCTCCGGCTTCGGCACGATCCTCGGCTCGGTCAACTTCCTGACCACCATCATCGGGATGCGCGCGCCGGGCATGACGATGTTCCGGATGCCCGTCTTCACCTGGAACGTGCTGTTCACGTCGATCCTGGTGCTCATCGCGTTCCCCGTGCTCGCCGCCGCGCTGCTCGTCCTGGAGGCGGACCGGCGCCTGAACTCGCTCGTCTTCGCCCCGGAGAACGGCGGTGCGCTGCTGTGGCAGCACCTCTTCTGGTTCTTCGGGCACCCGGAGGTCTACATCATCGCGCTGCCGTTCTTCGGCATCATCTCGGAGATCATCCCGGTCTTCAGCCGGAAGCCGATCTTCGGCTATCTGCCGCTGATCGGCGCGACGATGGCCATCACCGGCCTGTCCGTGGTCGTGTGGGCGCACCACATGTTCGCCACCGGCGCGGTCCTGCTGCCCTTCTTCTCCTTCGTGTCCTTCCTCATCGCCGTCCCGACGGGCGTGAAGTTCTTCAACTGGACGGGCACGATGCTCAAGGGCTCGCTCTCCTTCGAGACACCCATGCTCTGGTCGGTCGGCTTCCTGGTGAGCTTCCTCTTCGGTGGTCTCACCGGGGTCATCCTGGCCTCGCCACCGCTCGACTTCCACGTCACCGACTCGTACTTCGTCGTCGCGCACTTCCACTACGTCGTGTTCGGCACCGTCGTCTTCGCGACCTTCGGCGGCTTCTACTTCTGGTGGCCGAAGCTCACCGGCAAGATGCTCGACGAACGGCTCGGGAAGATCCACTTCTGGACGCTCTTCGTGGGCTTCCACACGACGTTCCTGGTCCAGCACTGGCTGGGCGCCGAGGGCATGCCGCGGCGGTACGCGGACTATCTGGCGGCGGACGGCTTCACGCTGCTCAACACCATCTCGTCCATCGGCGCGTTCCTGCTCGGCATGTCCACCCTGCCGTTCCTCTACAACCTCTGGAAGACGGCCAAGTACGGCGCGAAGGTCGATGTCGACGACCCGTGGGGCTTCGGCCGTTCCCTGGAGTGGGCGACGTCCTGCCCGCCCCCGCGGCACAACTTCGTCACCCTGCCCCGGATCCGCTCGGAGTCCCCGGCGTTCGATCTGCACCATCCCGAGTACGCGGCGTACGCGGCACGGGGGGCCGACCGGGCGCGCCAGGACCCGCAGACGGAACACCCCGGTCCAGGGCCCGGCTCAGGAGGTCCCTCGACGACCTGACCCGGTCGGCGAGTTCGGCGGGCTCGACGATCTCGAACTCGATGCCCAGGAACAGCACGTGGAAGACCATCACGTCCAGGCTCGCCGCGCCGGTTCGCAGCAGACAGGTCTCCTCGGTCTCGGGCTCCAGGGTGCCGTCGGCGGGGCTGAGCCGCTGGGCCGCCTCGGACAGCGGGACGAGGAGGCGGACCACGGCCTGTGCGGCGTACGCGCGGGTGGAGATGCCCCTCGCGACGTACGCGGCGAGGTCATCGGCCGGCGGGGGGCGCGGTGTGAAGCGCGGCCCGTGCGGCGGCCTCGGCTCGATGCGGTCCGCGCGGAACGTGCGCCAGTCGTCGCGGCCGAGGTCCCAGGCCACGAGGTACCAGCGGCGCTCGGTGCACACCAGGCGGTAGGGCTCGACGGTCCTGCGGGTCGAACTGCCGCCGTGGTCGCGGTAGTCGAAGCGCAGCCGCTCCGCGTCCCGGCACAGGTCGGCGAGCTGGGTGAGGACCGTCGGGTCGACGCCCTGCGGCTGCGGTGCGCGCAGCATCGGCACGGTGAACGCGTTCAGCGCGCCCACGCGGCGGCGCAGCCGGCCCGGCAGCACCTGTTCGAGCTTGGACAGGGCGCGGACCGACGTCTCGCCGATGCCCTCGATGCCCTGTCCCGCGGCGGTGCGCAGGCCGACGGCGACCGCCACCGCCTCGTCGTCGTCCAGGAGCAGCGGCGGCAGCTCGGCACCCGCGCCGAGCTGGTAGCCGCCGCCGGTGCCGGGGCTGGCGTTGACCGGGTAGCCGAGCTCACGCAGCCGGTCCACGTCGCGCCGGACCGTGCGCGGGGTCACGCCGAGCCGGTCGGCGAGGTCCGCGCCGGACCAGTCGCGGTGGGCCTGCAGCAGGGAGAGCAGGCGGAGCAGTCGTGCCGAGGTCTCCAACATGGACGTGATTGTGCCCCTGATCGAGGACAGCCACGGTCCGCGACGGTCAGCCGTCCGCCCGGGTCTCCGTCGCGCGGATGCGCACGGCCAGGTCGTTGTCGTTGGTGTAGTACGGGCCCGCCTCGACCTTGCCGTGCTCCGCCGAGTCGACGACCACCACCGGGTACGTGAAGATCGCCTTCTTGTCCGCGACGTCGTCCAGGAGCCGGGCGAGGCGTACCCGGGGGCCGTCCCCGCCAGCCGGGAGCAGCCACAGGTCCCAGGGGCCCGGGCCGCCATCGACCAGCGGGCCGTAGGGCAGCGTGACGGTGAACTCCGGTCCTTCGACGGCGACTTCGGCCCGGTGCACGCTGCTCGGCTCCTCTCGCCTGACGGCCTCCACGTACGCGTCCGCGGAGAGCTCGGTGCCGTACACCCGGCCGCGTACGGCCATCCTGTCGGCGGAGATCTCGACCTCGCCGGCCTCGGCGTGCGGCGCGCGCAGCCAGCTGCGCACCGAGAGGTTGCCCTGCTTCGTCGCGTACGGGATGCGCACCGCGACATGGCCCCGGCTGCCGCTGGGCGCGCGGTCGACCAGCGAGCGCAGGTCGTTCACGCCCGGCATGAGGCGGCGCGGCTCGCCGCCCGCGACCTGCGCGTACGCGTTCCAGCGGCCCTCGGCGAGCTCGACGCTGCTGGGCAGCGCGGCCCGCAGCCTGCCGTCCGCCGACGGGGAGAGCGGCAGGCGCACGTAGTCCTCGGCGGATTCGGCGTCGCGGCGGCGCAGCAGCAGGTGGGCCGCGTCCGTGCCGGGCTCACCGGGGTCCGTGACATCGAAGGTCAGTCCCCCGGCGGAGTCGGCGATGCAGTCGGCGCGCGGTGCCCCGGGCGCCTCCTCCCCGTCCCCGGCGTGCGATGCCGCCTGCGAGGTGGCCAAGGCCGTCATGCGGTCGATCCCTTCGTCTGTACCCGGCCGAGATCTCGCACCGCGTAGGCGCCACCGAGCAGGACGCCGCGGGTGCGGTGCAGGGAGCCGCGCATCCGGCCCCCCAGCGAGCCTCCGCGCGTGATCATCCCGGAGAACATCGCGTCGTAGCGCTCGGCGATGCGCTGCGGGTCGAAGCGCTCGGAGTCCTGGAGCGCCGCGCCCGCCATCCGCTGCCGGAGCGAGTCGTTGTTGATCAGTTCGAGCAGTCCGCCGGCGATGGCGTCGGCATTGCCGCTCTCCACGAGCCGCCCGTCGACGCCGTTGTCGATGATCTCGCCGGGGCCGTGCGGGCAGTCGGTGGCGACCACCGGAAGGCCGCAGCGCATCGCCTCCACGATCGTCATGCCGAACGACTCCAGGCTGGAGGTGACGGCGGCGATGGAGCCCTTGGCCCACTCGGGCTCGATGGGGTGGGCCGGGCCCATCAGGAAGACGTGGTTGTACAGACCGAGCTCGTCGATCAGGGCGCGCAGCTTCTCCTTCTGCTTGCCGCCGCCGTAGATCCGCAGCCGCCAGTCGGGGCGCTCGCGCCGCACCTTGTCGAAGGCCCTGATCAGCAGGTCGTACCGCTTGACTGGGGCGAGCCGGCCGGCCGCGACGACCCACTTGTGAGAGCCGTCGGCGGGCTCGATGCCGGGCGCGGGCACGGGGTTCGGCACCGCCTGGACGTGGACGCCGGGCAGCCGCATCTTGCGGGTGTACGAGCGTGCGTCGGCCTCGGTCGTCGTGGTCAGGACGTCGAGGCGCGGGTACACGCTGCGCAGCTGACGGCGCAGCTCCTTGGAGTGGCTGTCGAGCGTGAGGTGCTCCTGGCCCACCCGCAGCGGGCCGCGCGCGGTCTGGCGGGCGATGTGCACGTTGATGCCGGGCCGCGTGCCGACGACGACGTCCGCGTCGAGGGAGGCGAGGTGCGCGGCGATGCGCCGGTCGGTCAGCGCGCTGTACTGCTTGTAGCGGCCCTCGGCACTGGGGAACGTCCGGGCGGGGCGCAGGTGCTCCGGGTCGTCGCCTTCGTACCCCGCCGTGTCCTTGCGCAGGTCGACGAGGTGGCTCAACCGCACGCGCTGGTCAGGCGCGAAGATCGGCTCGTCGCGGTGCCGGAAGACGGAGACGACCTCGACGTCATGCTGCTGGGCCAGCGTGTTCGCCAAGTTGTACGTCGTCCGGATCGTCCCTCCGATCCCGTACGCATTGTGAATCAGGAAAGAGATGTGCATGCGTCCCCGTATTCCGCGCTTCCATGCGGACAGTCCCCCTCGTCCGCCTACCGCAGGGTTAGACGGGGATTCCTGGCCAAGGGTTGGGTTTCCTCACCATCCTGTTCCCGAACAGTTGCGTGATCGGAAGCCAGAAATGGGAACCTTTCTGCGAAGCGGCGCATCAAGGCTGGTAGGAGAGCTGAGGGACGTCAAAGCAGTTCGTGGTCATTTCGCCGCCTTGGGTGACCCAGCCGTGGTCATCTTGCCAGCGGGCCACCGACATGCACGTCCGACGCGACGTGGGTGGCTCCGAACGGTGCTCGAAGGAGACCGGCACAAGGAGCCCTCGCGCGGAGTACGACTTATTACCGTCCATATAGCGGTCCACGCACGCGCGCGTGATGTCACCGCCGCCCCGGCCCGCGCAGGACCGCGCCGCGTCGGTGAACCACATCGCGGCGGCCCAGCCCTCCACCTGCCACTGGGAGAGCGTCCTGCCCTTCATGGCGGCCCGGAACTCGCGTACGGCCGGGTGCCCGGTGTCCTCGTAGTTCCTGCTCGACCCGGTCGCCCAGAGGGCGTTGCGGCAGCGGGGCGCGTCCTTGTAGTCGTCGCCGACGGTCGAGGTCCAGTTCTGCACGTTGGTGACCTTGGCGGTGACCTTCGCCCCGACGCCGTCCATCGCCTCGCACAACCGGGCGTTGCCGTGCGTGTCCATCGCGTCGAAGACGAGGTCGGCGCCCTGCTCCTTCAGGTCGGCCGCGGCGGCGCGGAAGTTGGGCAGCGCGAAGTCGACCTGTTCGGTGACCACCTTGTAGCCCTCGGCCTTCAGGCCCCGGGTGACGAGCCGGGCGTACGCGGCCGACGCGGCCTGGTTGTAGGAGACGACGGCGGCGGTCCGCGCGCCGTGCTCGCGCTTGAAGTAGCGGTAGACCTCGGTCCCGCCGTACAGCTTGCCGCCCCACCCCGGCCGCCCCATGCGCGGCGCGAGGCTGCCGTAGATCCCGTACAGGTGCGGGTACGTCTCGTACGCGGAGCCGATGGGCTGTCCCCCGACGTCGGGCACGCCCGCGCGGGAGACCCGTGCCGCGCCCGCGTAGTCCAGGGAGGTGGTGGCCACCAGGGCGACGACCCGCTGCTCCTCGACCAGCTTGTGCACGCAGTCGTTGTTGCCGACGCCGCTGCCGCCGTCGTCGCAGGTGAGCACCTCGACCTTGCGGCCGGCGAGACCGCCGCGCGCGTTCAGCCGGTCGAAGTAGGCCTTGGCGCCGTCCCGCGGCCCGGTGAACGCGGCGCCGCCGACCGGGCTGGTCGCGCTGGTGATGATGCCGACCCTGACCGGCGTTCCCCGGGCGGGGGCAGGCGCCGTGTCGCGCCCCTCGAAGTCGCTCTTCGGCAGCCGGCTCCCGCAGGCCGTGCCCGCCACCAGGAGTGCGACGGCCAGGAGCGCCTCAACAGCCCGGACCGGGCGACGCATTCCCGCTCAGCTTCACCAGCGCGCAGAGGGTCTTGACGGACACCTTCCAGGTGTGGTCCTGGTCGACGGCCGTGCCGGACGCGTCGGGCAGCGCGGTGGCCCCCTTCAGCGTCAGCGCGTACGTCACCTCCGCCTCGGTGGCCGAGCCGAACTCGACCTTGCCGACCTTTGCCGCGACCTGCTCGCCCCGCTTGTCGCCGCTGAAACTCTCCAGGACCTTCCGCATCCCGGCGCCGTTCTCCAGGACGCTCTCCTTCTCCTTAAGCGACACCTCGGGGTCGAAGAACTTCTCCCAGTTCTCGCGGACTTCCTTCTCCGCGGCCGCCGGATCGGCGGGCGCGGACGCGCTGTTGCCCGCCGGGCTCCGCGACTTCTCCACGGACGGCTCGGGCGGCGTGGAGTCGTCCCCGCCTCCGCTGTCGTCGCCGCAGGCCACGGCGGCCGGGACGATCAGCAGGACCGCGGCGGCCGCGAGGACCGCACTGCGCACCCCGCCCCGCCCGCGGTACGTCCCTCGCCTGCGGCTGCTCCCGAGAACCATCTGGCTCACCACCGGGTGTCGGTCCGGACCGGCACGGCCCGGAGCTTTCAGGGTCAGCTTCCAGAGGGCATAGTGCAAGCCATCGGCTGACATGGACAGCCCACCGACGTGACTGATGTGACCGACGACGTGTCCCAGGGGGCCTCGATGCGGGCGGATCGGACAGCTGGGACGGCGGATGCGCCGGGGCGGACGGCGGCTGCGTCGGGCCCGGCCTGCTCGCGGCGTGCGCATCCCGAGGTGTGGGCGGCCTGCGCGGCGCTCGCCGCCGGCGCGGTGCTCTGCGTGATCGGCTGGTACGGCGTCTCCGGGGAGCGGTTCGCCGAACGGCAGTTGCCCTATCTCGCCTCCTGCACGGTGCCGGGCGCCGCGCTGATCGTCGCGGGCGCGGTGCTGCTCGCGCACGGCAGGAGCACCCTGGCGGCGGCCCGCGTCGAGGAGCTGTACGGCCTCCTGGTGACGGCGGAGCCCGCGGCCTCCGCAGAGCGGTCCACGGCCCCGGTGGCGACCAGCGACGCGCTCCTCATGGTCCCCGGCGGAACGCTCTGGCACCGCGCGGACTGCCCCCTGGTCGCGGGAAAGCCGACGGCGGCCCCCGCCGACGCCACGATCCTGGCGGCGGGCGCCCTGGCCCCCTGCCCGGTCTGCGAACCCCCGCGCCCCCCGGAGCCGGACCGCCCGCCGGACGCCCCCGAACCGGCCCCGGAGCCCTGACCGGTGGCGTCCCTGAGCTACGACCTCACCCTGGCCGGGCTCTCGGTCGGCAGCGCCGCCGCCCTCAGCGGCATCGGCCTGATCGTCACGTACCGCGCGACCGGCGTCCTCAACTTCGCGCACGGCGCGATCGCGATGGTCTGCGCCTACGTCCTGCGCCAGCTCACCGCCGAGTGGCACTGGCCGCTCC
Source organism: Streptomyces sp. NPDC058308 (assembly GCF_042880275.1). Taxonomy (NCBI): domain Bacteria; kingdom Bacillati; phylum Actinomycetota; class Actinomycetes; order Kitasatosporales; family Streptomycetaceae; genus Streptomyces; species Streptomyces sp. NPDC058308. Next base: position 43,678 of record NZ_JBHVZA010000012.1, on the reverse strand, counting down.
CCCTCGCCGCGGCGTGCACGCTGCTCCTCGTCGCGCCGGGCATCGGCCTGCTCCTTGACCGCGCGGTCTTCCGCCCGCTGGCGGTCCTCGGCAGCGATCCGGCGCAGACCCTGGTCGCCTCCATCGGCGTCTTCGTCCTGCTCGTCGGCGGGGCGGCCCTCGTCTGGGGGACGGGCGCCCGCTCGGACGCACCCGTCCTCCTCTCCCCCGACCCCTGGGCGCAGCTGGGCACCACCGTCGTCCTCGCCGCCGCGGTGGGGGCGACGACCCGCTGGACCCGCTTCGGCGGCGAACTGCGCGCGGTGGTCGACAACCGCGGCCTCGCCGTCCTCTCCGGCATCCACGCGGACCGGGTGGCCGCGGCGGGCTGGGCCTTCGGCTCCTGCACGGCAGGCCTCACCGGTGTCCTGCTCGCTCCCTACGTACGTCTCGACCCGTACGGGATGCCGCTCCTCGTCATGGAAGTGGTGGCCGTCGCGGTGGCGGCCGGCATGCGCAGCCTGCCCGTCGCCGTGACGGTCGCCCTCGGCCTGGGAGTGGCGCAGAGCCAGCTGACCCGCCTGCACCCCGGGGGCCTGTCCGAGCAGCTCCTGCAGACGGCCGGCGCGAACCTCTTCGTGATCGCCCTGCTGGTCACGGCGCTGGTCCTGCCGGGCATCGGCACCCGGGACGCGCTGCCCCGGACGGCGACGGCCCGCGTACCGACGCCGCCGGGCGCGTGGACGGTGGCGGGGGTCCTCTTCCTGCTCCCGCTCGGCTTCGCGGGCTCGGACCTGACGACCGCGATCCAGGTTCCGGCGCTCGCGGTGATCCTCCTCTCGCTCGTGATCGTCACCGGCAGAGGGGGCCAGATCTCCCTGGGCCAGGCGGCGTACGCGGGTCTGGGCGCCCTCTTCACGGCCCTGCTCGCGGCGGGCCGCTTCCCCGGACTCCCCGAACTGCCGCACCTCCCGGCCCTGGCGGTGGCGGTCATCCTGGTCGCGCCGCTCGGACTCCTCACCGGCTGGCCCGCGATCAGCCGGCACGGCCTGGCGCTGGCCCTCGCGACGTTCGCGGTCGGCGTGGGCGTCAGCCGCTTCGTCTTCACCCAGCCGTACGCGACATCGGGCCTGACGCTCGGCCGTCCCGCGGGCTTCGCGGGCGACCGCGCGTACTACGCACTCGAACTCGTCCTGCTCGCCGGGTCGTTGCTCCTGGTCACCGCGTTGCGCCGGGGCCGTACGGGCCGTGCGCTCGCGGCGCTGCGGGACCACGAGGCGGGCGCGGCGGCCGCCGGGGTGGCGGTCCCGGCCCTCAAGCTCACCGCGTTCGTCACGGGGGCGGCGCTCGCGGCGCTGGGCGGCGGCCTGCTCGCGGTGGGGCAGCGCGCGTTCGACGCCGGGGCGTACGACCCCGTGCGCGGGCTCCTCTGGTTCGCGGCGGTGGTGGTCATGGGCTCGGACAGCCTCCTCGGGGCGACGGCCGCGGCGGCCCTGCTCGTCGGCCTGGACGCGGGCACGCGCGGCGGTGTGGCGGCGGCCGTGATCGGCCTCCTCGCGGTCCTGATCGGCCGCTTCCCCGGCGGCCCGTACGACGCGCTGCGCGCGCTCACCCGGCGGCTGCGCCGGACCCCGCGCCTCACCCCGCTCGGCGAAAGGGCCCGCCTGACCGCCCGGCCCGCCACCGCCGACCAGCCCCCGCACCGGCAGCGGGCCGCTGCCGAGCCGCGCCGCGAACGCGAGGACACCCCCGCGCTCCCACACCCCCGCCGCACGGGCCGCGCACCGGGCCGTCCCACCCTGACCGCCCACCACATCACCGTCACCTACGACGGTTTCACCGCCCTCGACGACGTCACCCTCACCGTCCCGCCGGGCCGCGTCACCGCCGTGGTGGGCCCCAACGGCGCGGGCAAGAGCACCCTCTTCCACTGCCTGGCCGGCACCCTGCGCCCCGCCGCGGGCCGCATCACCCTCGGCGCCCGCGACATCACCGGGCTCCCCGCGCACGCCCGTACCCGCACCGGCACGGCCCGCACCTTCCAGCAGCTCGCGGTGTTCCCGTCGCTGACGATCACGGAGAACGTCCGAGTGGGCGCGGAACAGACGCCACGAAGCACCCCCGACGCGACCGCCCGGGCGCTGCGCCTGCTGGATCTCACCGACCTCCGCACGCACCCCGCCGCCGGACTCCCCACCGGCACCCTCAGACGCACGGAACTGGCCAGGGCCCTCGCGGGCAACCCCCACACCCTCCTCCTCGACGAGCCGGCCGCGGGCCTGGACGCCGCCGAAGTGCGGGCGCTGGCCACCCTGTTGCGGGCCCTCGCGGCCGACGGCATGGCGCTCCTGGTGGTCGAGCACGACCTCGGCCTGGTGGCGGGGCTCGCCGACACCGTGCACGTGATGGCGGCGGGCCGCATCGTCACCACGGGTCCTGCGGGCCAGGTCCTTGCGGAGGCCCGCTGAATGCACGGCATCGAGCTGCGCGACGCCCGCGTCCACTACGGCCCGCTGGAGGCCCTGCACGGCGTCACCCTCGCCGCCCCCGCCGACGCCCTCACCGTCCTCCTGGGCCGCAACGGCGCCGGCCGCACCACCACCCTGCGCGCCCTGGCCGGCACGGTCGCCCTGTCCTCCGGCGCGGTCCTGCGCGACGGCCGGGACATCACGCGCCGGGCGGCGCACGAACGGGCCGCGAAGGGGCTGTGCTTCGTGCCGGACCGCCGGGCGGTGTTCGCCTCCCTCACCGTCGCGGAGAACCTCGGCCTCGCGCACCCGGCGGGCGACCCCGCCCGGGCCCTGGACGCCTACCCCGAGCTGCGCCCGCTGCTGTCCCGCCGCGCGGGCACCCTCTCGGGGGGCGAGCAGCGCATGCTGGCCGTGTCCCGGGCCCTGCTCTCGGGCGCCGGCGTGGTCCTCGTGGACGAGCCGACACAAGGCATGTCACCCGCCGTCGCGACCCGGACGTACGCACTCCTGGACGCCTTGGAGGCCTGCGTGGTCCTGGCCGAGCAGAGACTGCCGCCCGCCTGGCGCGAGGGCGCGAGCCGGACGGCGGTCGTGCACGAACTGCGCCGGGGCGCGGTGGTGTTCAGCGGAGAGCCGGGAGAGCTCAGAGCCTGCCTCTGAACCCCCGCCCGCGCAGCGGCTCTCAGCCCTTCGCGGCCGTCGTACGCCCCGGAATGACGAGCCGTTCGCCCACGCCGAGCCGGTCGGGATGGCTCCCGAGCCTGCCGCGGTTGGCCTTGTACAGGGCCTGCCAGCCGCCCTTCACGTGGTAGCGGCGCGCGATCGAGCTCAGCGTCTCGCCCGCCTTCACCCGGTGGACGCGGCGGTCGAACCGCTCGATCCGCAGCTTCTTGGAGCAGGCGGGCCAGGCGTTCCAGCCCTGGGCCTCAAGGACCTTCTCGGCGACCTTGATCTGCTCCTCCCTGGTGGCGAGATCGGCGCGCGGCGCGTACTTGAGCCCGCCGTGCTCCTCCCAGGTCGGCTGGTAGAACTGCAGCCCGCCGTAGAAACCGTTGCCCGTGTTGGTGTCCCAGCGGCCGTTGCTCTCGCACTCGGCGAGGCAGTGCCACGGCCCCTTGGCCACGGAACAGTCCTCCGCCACGGCGGCGGCCCCGGGTTTCGACGGTGGGGCCGCGGACGCGGCGGCCGAGGGCAGCGCCATCGCAGCCAGGGTCGCGCCGACGACCAGGGAGACGGACCGGACACGCTTGGTCAGCTTCGGATGCATCGGGTCACGCTAGGCAGCTCCGCGGCGGGCCCCTGACGTGCCGCGCCGCCGCGGAGCCGACCCCACCCGGTCGGACTATCAGCAGGTCAGACCGTGAGCCGCTGCCCCGGAACGATCACGTCCGGGTCGCCGCCGATGACCTGCTGGTTGGCCGCGTACACCCGCTGCCAGCTGGTTCCGTGCCGGGCCGCGATGCGGCTGAGGGTGTCGCCCTGGCGAACGGTGTAGTTCCCGGGAGCGCCGCGCGAGACGCCCCGGTCGGAGCGGACCGCGGCCTTGCCGGGCCGCTGCCCGACGGCCTTGGGCACCGATTTGGCGGCCTTCGGCACCGGTTTGGCGGTCTTCGGCACCGGCGCGGCAGCCGATGGCGCGCCGCCGTAGGCGCCGGCCCGGGCCGAGCAAGTGGGCCACGCGCCCCAACCCTGGGCGCGCTGGACCCTGGCGGCGACGGCGATCTGCTGCGCCTTCGACGCCCTGTCGGCGGTCGGCGCATAGGCCCCGCCGCCGTACGCACGCCACGTACCGGCGGAGAACTGCAGCCCGCCGTAGTAGCCGTTGCCCGTGTTGATCTGCCAGTTTCCGCCGCTCTCGCACCGTGCGATGCGGTCCCACACTCCGCTGTCCGCCGCACCGGCCTGGCCGGTCGCGGCGAGCAGGCCCAGCGGGGCCAGGAGTGCGGCCCCTCCGATCGCTGCCTTGGTGCGCGTGCTCTTGGGACGTGCGGACATGAAGATCCCTCTCGAAGGACCCGGGCTCCCCCTGGCCGTCCGAGCCCCTTCGCGCGTCCGGCGCCCGGGGTCCCGGTCGGTCCCGCGCGCCGGTGTCGGTGTTCGAGCTGGCTGATGCGACCGGCGGCGTACCCGAGCGGTGCTCGCTGCACACGGCGGTGGAATCTAGGAGTCCTCCCGCCCGCCATCAACCAAGCCCTTGTCGCACCAGGCCACTTGAGTGTTACCGGGGGTATCGGCAAATTCCGGACACCCACCTCATCCCCCAATGTCGGCATTTACCGGGCACGCCTCCCCTCTGGCTGTGACTCAGCTCACCACCTCAACTTCCATGCCCCCAGCACCTGTTGGCGCGGAGTAACGGATTCCGCCGCTCCGTTGACCCTCCGCTGCGGATGGTTCGATTCCGTTCCCCTTCGCGCGTGACCTGCGCCACTGATCCACCGTTGTCTCCTTATGAGCCGGGCACGGCCCGGCTCGCCACACCCTCCCCATGCACCCCAGATGACGATCCCGAGGAGCCACCCGTGCCGCGCATGCTCGACGTCAGCGACGACGTACGCGCCGAGATCGGCGACGAAGAAGCCGACCGGCTGCTCGCCGGAGACAACACCCCGGGCAGCTACGACTGCACGTCCTGCCGCACCCCGGGCGACGCCGAACAGGAGCGCACCAGCACGGTCCTCTTCGTCGGCGACGAGACGGCCGTGCTCGCCTTCGCCCACGCCACCTGCCTGCCCTCCCAGATCGTCACGGTCTCCGAGGAGCAGCTGCAGGGCGCCGTGCGGTCGATCACCGGCGACGAGGGCGCGGCGCCGGCCGACGCCGCGCCGAACCAGGCCGTGCTCGGCGTGACCAGCGGCCTCGTCCTGATCGAGGGCGAGCTGCGCCCGGCACTCGTCGTCGAGCCGACCGGCGCCATCGCCCGCCCCGGCGCCGCGCCGGGCGGCACGGACGACTTCCTGCCGCTCCTGATCGAGCAGGGCTTCATGCCGGTCGCCTCGCTGGACTCCGTACCGCCCCCGCTGCCCGGCTGGTCGGTGCTGCTCGCCATGGGTCAGCTGCACGCCGTCCTGCAGCCCGGCACCGGCGGCGGCTCCCCCGTCGCCTGGTGGCAGGCGCACCACCCGCTCCAGGTCACCGAGGACTGGCGGACCGCGGCCAACAAGACGCAGACCGTACTGCTCTTCGCGGCCCCCGTGGGCTCCATCGGCCGGCAGCCGCGCGAGGACATGCTGCGGGGCGCCCTGGACAAGGCGGCGACCCACGGACGGCTCGTCGCGGCCTCGATGCCGCTCGCCGGAACCTGAGCGCCCAGGTGTCGGGGGCCGCGCCCGGAGTACGGACGCGCCGGTCACCTTCCTGCCGGACCGGGAAAGCGGCCCGGCCCCCGCATCCGCAGCGCGACGGTTTCGTTGGCACTGACGTGCACACATACGACCCCTCCCGCCCCCGGCCGGCGTATCAGAGCCCCATCCCCTCCATGCGCACGGCGCAGGAGACGACGGGCAGCCACTCGGCCACACCCATCTACGACACGCTGTACTCGGAGTACCTCAGGGCCTTCAGGGCCCTGCCGGGCGACCGGTCCGGCGAGGAGGACCTGGGGTTCGTCGGCTTCGGTACGGGACCGTACGGCTACCAGCACCGGACCGACGGGCGGCACGACCAGCGCTACGGCTCCTACGGCCACTTCCAGATGGCCCGCTACGGCCAGCACGAGCACCACGCGACGGGTCACCACCAGTTCCCCGCGGCCCTGCCCCCGGGCCCGCGCCGCGAGCACTGAGCCCGCGCCCCCGGACAGCCGAATGCCCGGCCCCCCACGAACGGGGGCCGGGCATTCGTACGTGCCGTTGCTGCTGCCTGCTACTTCTTGCGGCCGCGCTTCTCGCGCACGCGCACCGAGACGTGGATCGGCGTGCCCTCGAAGCCGAACTCCTCGCGCAGGCGGCGCTCCAGGAAGCGGCGGTAACCCGCCTCGATGAAGCCGGAGGCGAAGAAGACGAACCGCGGCGGCTTGGTGCCCGCCTGCGTGCCGAAGAGGATGCGGGGCTGCTTGCCGCCGCGGACCGGGTGCGGGTGCGAGGCGACGATCTCACCGAGGAACGCGTTCAGACGCCCGGTCGGCACACGCGTCTCCCAGCCCTCCAGGGCCGTCTCGATCGCCGGGACGAGCTTCTCCATGTGGCGCCCGGTGGCCGCCGACACGTTGACGCGCGGCGCCCAGGCGACCTGGGCGAGCTCGGTCTCGATCTCCCGCTCCAGGTAGTAGCGGCGCTCCTCGTCGAGGGTGTCCCACTTGTTGTACGCCACCACGATCGCGCGGCCGGCCTCGACGGCCATCGTCACGATGCGCTGGTCCTGCACCGAGATGGACTCGGAGGCGTCGATGAGGATCACCGCGACCTCCGCCTTCTCCACGGCGGCGGCGGTACGCAGCGAGGCGTAGTAGTCGGCGCCCTGCTGGAGGTGGACGCGCTTGCGGATGCCCGCCGTGTCGACGAACTTCCAGGTGACGCCGCCCAGTTCGATGAGCTCGTCGACCGGGTCGCGGGTGGTGCCCGCCAGTTCGTTGACGACCACGCGGTCCTCGTTCGCCACCTTGTTGAGCAGCGAGGACTTGCCGACGTTCGGACGGCCGATGAGCGCGATGCGGCGGGGGCCGCCGATGGCCGCGCCGAAGGTCTGCTCAGGTGCGTCGGGGAGCGCCTCCAGGACGGCGTCCAGCATGTCGCCGGTGCCGCGGCCGTGCAGCGCGGAGATGGGGTGCGGCTCGCCGAGGCCGAGGGACCACAGGGCGGTGGCGTCGGCCTCGCCGGAGGGGCCGTCGACCTTGTTGGCGCAGAGCACGACGGGCTTGCCGGCCTTGCGCAGCAGGCGCACGACGGCCTCGTCGGTGTCGGTGGCGCCGACGGTGGCGTCCACGACGAAGACCACGGCGTCCGCGGCCTCGATGGCGTACTCCGCCTGGGCGGCGACGGACGCGTCGATGCCGAGCACGTCCTGCTCCCAGCCGCCGGTGTCGACGAGCTTGAAACGGCGGCCCGACCACTCGGCCTCATAGGTGACGCGGTCGCGGGTCACCCCTGGGCGGTCCTCCACGACGGCCTCGCGGCGGCCGATGATGCGGTTCACGAGGGTCGACTTGCCGACATTGGGCCGGCCGATGACGGCGAGGACGGGCAGCGGGCCGTGGCCCGCCTCCTCGATGGCGCCCTCGACGTCCTCGATGTCGAAGCCCTCTTCGGCGGCGAGCTCCATGAACTGTGCGTACTCGGCGTCGCCGAGCGCCCCGTGGTCGTGCTCGGCAAAGCCGTCGCCCTCGGGCTGGATCTGGTCGTTCATGAAGTCCGTACCTCGTCGTTCATCGTGGTGATCGGTGCACCGGCCTCTCGTATCGGTCGGGGCACTACTTGATAAGTCTCGACTTGATAAGTCTCGCTCAGCGCCCGGTCAGGCGCCTGGCGTTTTCCAGGTGGGCGGTGAGCCGCTCCTGGATGCGCACGGTCGCCTCGTCCAGCGCCTTGCGCGTACGCCGTCCGCTGCCGTCGCCCGCGTCGAACGGGTCGCCGAAGATGACGTCGACCCGGCTGCGCAGCGGAGGCAGCTGCTTTATCAACCGTCCGTTGCGCTCGGTGCTTCCCAGCACCGCCACCGGGACGATCGGGGCGCCGGAGCGCACCGCGAAGTACGCGAGCCCGGCCCGCAGGGACGCGAAGTCGCCGTCCCCCCGGGTGCCCTCGGGGAAGATCCCGAGGACGCCGCCCTGCTCCAGGACGCCGAGGGCCCGTGTGATGGCCGTCCGGTCGGCGACCGTACGGTCCACCTTCAGCTGGCCGATGCCGTGCAGGAAGGAGCCGAGCGGCCCGATGAACGCTTCCTTCTTGATCAGGAAGTGCGTGGGCCGGGGCGCGACGCCCATGACCATCGGACCGTCGACGTTGTGCGAGTGGTTGACGGCCAGGATCACGGGGCCGGTGGCGGGCACCCGCCAGGAGCCGAGCACCCGGGGCTTCCACAAGCCGTACATGAGGCCGACGCCGATGCGGCGGCCGACCTCGGCCCCCCGCTCGGAGGCACCCTTGTCGGAGGCACCCTTGTCGGAGGCACCCTTGTCGGAGGTGCCCCGCTCCAGAGCCCTCCGACCGGAGGGAGCCTTGTTCACTTCCCCGCCCGCTTCTCCTCGACGAGGGTGACCACGCACTCGATGACCTGCTGGAGCGTGAGCTCGGTGGTGTCGACCTCGACGGCGTCGTCGGCCTTGGCCAGCGGGGACGTCTTGCGGCTGGAGTCGGCCGCGTCCCGCTTGATCAGGGCTTCCTGGGTCGCCTTGACGTCGGTGCCCTTGAGCTCGCCGGAGCGGCGGGCGGCGCGGGCCTCGGGCGAGGCGGTGAGGAAGATCTTCAGGTCGGCGTCGGGCAGCACGGTCGTACCGATGTCACGGCCCTCGACGACGATGCCCTTCTCGGCCGACGCGGCGATGGAACGCTGCAGCTCGGTGATGCGGGTGCGCACCTCGGGGACGGCGCTGACGGCGCTGACCTTGGAGGTGACGTCGCCGGTGCGGATCGGACCCGCGACGTCCGTGCCGTCGACCGTGATGGTCGGGGCGGCCGGGTCGGTGCCGGAGACGATCTCGGGCTTGCCCGCGACGGCGGCGATGGCGGTCGGGTCGGTGAGGTCGATGCCGTTGTGCACCATCCACCAGGTGATCGCCCGGTACTGGGCCCCGGTGTCCAGGTAGCTGAGGCCGAGCTGGGCGGCGACGGCCTTCGAGGTGCTCGACTTGCCCGTGCCGGAGGGGCCGTCGATGGCGACGATCACGGCTGCCGGGGCGGCGGTTGCTGCGGAGTCCACGGGGTGCGGGCACCTTTCGCTGTACGCGGGCCAGGAAAGCGGGGCGCGATTGCGCCCCGCACAAGGTTACTGGCTCGCACGGCCTGTCCCGACAGCCCCTGCGGCGGCCGTCCGGGGACGTCCGCCGCGGGCCCTACCGCCGGATCGACCAGCCCCGCTCCCGCAGCGCCGTGCTGAGGACGGCCGCGGCCGTCGGCTCGACCATGAGCTGCACCAGGCCCGCCTGCTGCCCGGTCGCGTGCTCGATGCGCACGTCCTCGATGTTGACGCCCGCCAGGTCCGCGTCGGCGAAGATCCGCGCCAGCTGGCCCGCCTTGTCGTCGATGAGCACCGCGACGATCTCGTACGCCGCCGGGGCCGCCCCGTGCTTGCCGGGCACCCGGGTGCGGCCCGCGTTGCCGCGCCGGAGCATGCCCTCGACCCCGGCCGCGCCCTCGGACCGCTTCGCCTCGTCGGCCGACTGCAGGGCGCGCAGCGCCGTCACCGTCTCGTCCAGGTCGGCGGCGACCGCCGAGAGCAGGTCGGCGACGGGCCCGGGGTTGGCGGAGAGGATGTCGATCCACATCCGCGGGTCGGACCCGGCGATCCGCGTGACGTCGCGGATGCCCTGGCCGCAGAGCCGTACCGCCGTCTCCTCCGCGTGCTCCAGGCGGGCCGCGACCATGCTGGAGACCAGGTGCGGCATGTGCGAGACGAGGGCGACCGCGCGGTCGTGGGCGTCGGCCTCCATGACGACGGGCACGGCGCGGCAGAGCGCGACCAGCTCCAGGGCGAGGTTGAGCACCTCGGTGTCGGTGTCCCGGGTCGGGGTCAGCACCCAGGGCCGCCCCTCGAAGAGGTCGGCGGTGGCGGCCAGCGGGCCGCTGCGCTCGCGCCCCGACATCGGGTGCGTGCCGATGTACGGGGTCAGGTCGAGGCCGAGCTCCTCCAGCTCCCGGCGCGGGCCGCCCTTGACGCTCGCCACGTCCAGGTAGCCGCGGGCGACAGAGCGCCGCATGACGTCGGCCAGGGTGGCGGCGACGTACGAGGGCGGCACGGCGACGACACAGAGGTCGACGGGGCCCTCGGGGGCCGCGTCGGTGCCGGCGCCGAGCGCGGCGGCGGTGTGGGCCTGCGCCGGGTCGTGGTCGGCGAGGTGGACGGCGACGCCGCGGGAGGCGAGGGCCAGGGCGGCGGAGGTGCCGATCAGGCCGGTGCCGATGACGAGGGCGGTTCTCACTGGGCGATGTCCTTGCGGAGTGCGGCCGCGATCCCGAGGGGCACGGGCGTGCTCCCGGAGCGGGGCCGGTCGGTGTCGAGGTGCGCGAGGAGGCGTACGACTGCTGTACGGCAAGCCTAGTCAGCGCCCGGCACAGGAGTGCGCGGCGCCCGGCTGCCGAGACGGACGGTGCGCTGCGAACGGGGGACGGGAGCCGTCGGCCGGCCGCCGGAAAATCGATCACCCATCGGCCCACCACGGCCGTACGCTCGTCCCATGCGCCCCCAGGATCTGGCCCTCGTACGCGACCACACGGTCTACTCCTGCGTGATGGGCTCGCGCGCCTTCGGGCTGGCCACGGACGGCAGCGACACCGACCGCCGGGGTGTCTTCCTGGCCCCCACCCCGCTGTTCTGGCGGTTCGAGAAGCCGCCGACGCATCTGGACGGGCCGGCGGAGGAACAGTTCAGCTGGGAGCTGGAGCGCTTCTGCGAGCTCGCCCTGCGCGCCAATCCGAACGTCCTGGAGTGCCTGCACTCACCCCTCGTGGAACACCTCACGGACACCGGCCGCGAGCTCCTTTCGCTGCGGGAGGCTTTTCTCTCCCGGGAGGCCCACGACACCTTCGCCCGCTACGCGCTGGGCCAGCGCAAGAAGCTGGAGGCGGACGTCCGCACCCATGGCGCCCCGCGCTGGAAGCACGCCATGCATCTGCTGCGGCTGCTGGTCTCCTGCCGGGACCTGCTGCGCACCGGCGAGCTGAGAATCGACGTCGGCGAGCAGCGCGAGCCGCTGCTCGCGGTCAAGCGCGGCGAGGTCTCCTGGCGCGAGGTCGAGGCCCGGATGAACCGCCTGGCGGCCGAGGCCGAGGAGGCGGCGCCCCGCAGTCCGCTGCCGGCCGGGCCCGACCGGCGGCGGATCGAGGACTTCCTGGTCCGCGCGCGCCGGGCGTCAGCCCTGCGCCCCCTGGAGCCGTACGCGGACGACGAGGTCGTGCAGGGCGTCGTACGCGCTGTGGACGCCGGGCTCTGAGTCCGCCTGCGCCGCGTCGAGGACGGCGTGGGCAGGTCGGCGACGGAGGCGAAGTCGGTGTACAGGTCGGGGCCCAGGCCCACGGTCATCCCTCAAGCATCCCAGAGCGCCCCGAGCTCCAGGAGTTCGGCCCGGTACTCGATCCGCGCGACCCACTCGGCGGGCCAGGCGTCCGCGCCGAGGCGGGCCCCCGCGAACGCCCCGGTCAGACAGGCGATCGAGTCGGAGTCCCCCGACGTACAGGCGGCCCTGCGCAGGGCGGTGACCGGCTCGTCGACGAACTGCAGGAAGCACAGCAGCGCGGTGGCGAGCGCCTCTTCGGCGATCCAGCCCTCGCCGGTGGCCAGGCAGGGGTCGGTCTCGGCGTTGGCGTGCTTCAGCGCGGCATCGAGGCGTTCGAGGACGGCCAGGCACTCGTCCCAGCCACGGGCGATGAACGCGCGCGGCGTCGGGGCCTCGCCCCTCGTCCACAACTCCCCGAGCCAGCGCGCGTGATAGGTCTCCCGGTTCTCGTACGCGTAGGAGCGAAGGAGTCCGACGAGCCCCGTCGGCTCGGCGCCCTCGGCGAGCAGCCGCACGGTGTGCGCGGTGAGATCGGAGGCGGCGAGCGCCGTCGGGTGGCCGTGGGTGAGCGCGGACTGCAACTGGGCGGCGCCCGCCCGCTGTTCGTCGCTCAGGCCGGGCACGAGCCCGAGGGGGGCGACGCGCATGTTGGCGCCGCAGCCCTTGGAGTGCGCCTGGGTGGCCTCCTCCCACGGCTTGCCGGTCTTGAGGAGGTAGCAGGCCTTCAGGCAGGTGTTGCCGGGCGCGCGGTTGTTCTCCGGCGACTGGTACCAGTCCACGAACTCCTCGCGCACCGGCCGCTCCATGCGCTTCGGCCCGAGGCTCCCCCGCTCCATGGCGGTGCGCAGGCCGCGGGCGAGCGCGAGCGTCATCTGCGTGTCGTCGGTGACGATCGCGGGGGCCGGCAGCTCCATCTCGCGCCAGGGCCCGCACTTGGCGAGGATCGAGGGGACGTCGTTGAACTCGGTCGGGAAGCCGAGCGCGTCGCCGAGCGCGAGACCCGTGAGGGTTCCGGTGGCGGCGCGTTTCATGAGGGCGTTCATGAGGGCTGTCCTTCCGGGGCGGGGCGGAGCAGGGGCGGGTGCAGGGCGGTGGCGGTACCGGCCCTGAAGAGGGCGGCGGGCTTCCCGCGGCCGCCGGTCAGCCGGGCGGCGCCGGGGACCGCCTCGACGAGGCCCGCCGTGCCGACCACCTTGCGCCGGAAGTTCGCGGGGTCGAGCTCGGCGCCCCACACCGCTTCGTAGACCTGCCGCAGCTCGCCGAGCGTGAACTCGGGCGGGCAGAAGGCGGTGGCGAGGCCGGTGTACTCCAGCTTGGCGCCGACCCGGTCGTGGGCGTCGGCGAGGATCCGGTCGTGGTCGAAGGCGAGCGGCCGGTACGTCGCCGGGGTGTACGGCAGCCAGGCCGCGCGGGCCGCGTCGCCTCCCCCGCGGACCTGCGGCGGGTCGGGGACGAGCGCCGCGAAGGCGACGGAGACGACCCGCATGCGCGGGTCGCGGCCCGGGTCGCTGTAGGTGCGCACCTGCTCCAGGTGCAGCCGTCCGGTGTCCGCGATGCCGGTCTCCTCGGCGAGTTCCCGGCCCGCGGCGTCCTCGGCCGACTCGTCGGGGAGCACGAATCCGCCGGGCAGGGCCCAGCGCCCGGCGTACGGCTCCTGGCCGCGCTCGACGAGCAGCACGTGCAGTGCGCCTTCCCGGACGGTGAACACCGCCAGGTCCACGGTGACGGCGAACGGTTCGAAGGCGTACTTGTCGTAGCCCTGCATGCACGACCACCCCCCTCTCTTTATAGTCACCAGGACTATAAAGAGAGGGGGGTGGTTCGGGCAAGCGATTCCCGCAGGCCTGATTCCTACGGGCCTACAGGTCGACCTCCTGCATCAGCATCCCGACCTCCGTGTTCGACAGGCGCCGCAGCCAGCCGGACTTCTGGTCGCCCAGGGTGATCGGCCCGAAGGCGACCCGCACCAGCTTGTCGACGGGGAAGCCCGCCTCGGCGAGCATGCGCCGCACGATGTGCTTGCGGCCCTCGTGCAGGGTGACCTCGACCAGGTAGTTCTTGCCGGTCTGCTCGACGACGCGGAAGTGGTCCGCGCGGGCGTACCCGTCCTCAAGCTCGATGCCGTCCTTGAGCCGCTTGCCCAGGTCACGCGGGATCGGGCCCACGATGTGCGCGAGGTAGACCTTCTTCACGCCGTACTTGGGGTGGGTCAGGCGGTGCGCCAGCTCGCCGTGGTTGGTGAGCAGGATGACACCCTCGGTCTCGGTGTCGAGCCGCCCCACGTGGAAGAGCCGCGTCTCGCGGTTGGTCACGTAGTCGCCCAGGCACTGACGGCCCTCGGTGTCCTCCATGGTGGAGACGACACCGGCGGGCTTGTTCAGCGAGAAGAACTGGTACGACTGGGTGGCGACCGTCAGGCCGTCGACCTTGATCTCGTCCTTCTCCGGGTCGACGCGCAGTCCCTGCTCCAGGACGATCTCGCCGTTGACCTCGACGCGGGCCTCGTCGACCAGCTCCTCACAGGCGCGGCGCGAGCCGTAGCCCGCGCGGGCGAGGATCTTCTGCAGGCGCTCGCCCTCCTGCTCGGCGCCCGGGAAGGTCTTGGGCAGGCTCGCCTTCGGCTTGCCCGCGTACCGCTCGCGGTTGCGCTCCTCGGCCCGCGCGTCGTACTCACGGGAGGTGGCCGGAGCCCAACGGCCCCGTCCGGCGCCCTGGCCCTGCTTGGGCCCGCCCTTGGCGCCGCCGCGCGCCGAGGCGCCACGGCCCGACTTCGGACCGTTATGCGTGCCGTCGGACCCTACGTCGTAGCGCCGCTCCTCCGGACGCGGCTTCTTCGGACGGCCGGAGCCGCCCTGCTTGTCATCGCGGTTGTTGCCGGCCCCGCGGGGGTTGCCGCGGCCGCCGCCGTTCCCGCCGCGGCCGCCGCTGTTGCCACCACGGCTCCCGCCGTTGTTTCCGCTGCTGTTCCTGCCGCTGCTGCTTCGCATCAAAAGTTCCGTCTAGTCGACTGTGTCCTGGGGGTACTCGTACCCCGGCGCATCGGGTGCGTCCGGGTCGAACGACGGGACACCCTCCAGCGTGTCACCCTCGATCGCGTCCGCCTCGGGGAGGAAGGGCGCGAGCTCGGGAAGCTCGTCCAGGCCGCGCAGGCCCATCCGCTCCAGAAAGTAGTTCGTCGTCCTGTACAGGATCGCACCTGTTTCGGGTTCCGTGCCCGCCTCCTCCACCAGACCCCTCTGGAGGAGAGTGCGCATCACGCCGTCACAGTTCACCCCGCGCACCGCGGAGACCCGGGAACGGCTGACCGGCTGGCGGTACGCGACGACCGCGAGGGTCTCCAGAGCCGCCTGGGTGAGCCGCGCCTGCTGCCCGTCCAGGACGAAGCCCTCCACGGCGGCGGCGTACTCGGGCCGCGTGTAGAACCGCCAGCCGCCGGCCACGAGGCGCAGCTCGAAGCCGCGCTTCTGCACGGTGTACTCGTCGGCAAGATCACGCAGCGCGACGGCCACCTCACGCCTGCCGCGCTGAAGGATCTTCGCCAGGTGTTCCTCGGTGGCCGGCTCGTCGACGACCATCAGGACGGCCTCCAGGGCGGGCCGCAGCTCCAGCTCGGCCACGGCTCCGGCAAGCTCGCCCACGGGGCTCTGCGCGCTCACGCCTTTTCCTCCATCGGCTCGGGGGCCCGGTCGAACTCGTCGGTCACGGCCAGCTCCGCATCGCCGTCGCCGCCCGCCCACCTGACCAGCAGCTCGCCGAGGGGGTCGGCCTGGTCCAGGGTGACGGCCTTCTCGCGGTAGAGCTCCAGCAGGGCCAGGAAGCGGGCGACGACCGTGAGGGTGTCCCCCGCGTCCGCCACGAGCTCCTGGAAGCTGGCCTCGCCCCGTTCCCGCAGCCACGCGATCACCAGACCGGCCTGCTCCTGCACGGAGACCAGCGGGGCGTGGATGTGCTCGACGTACACCTGCGGCTTCGCGCGCGGCTGCATCGCCTTCACGGCGAGCTTGGCGAAGCCCTCCGCGCCGATGCTGATCACGACCTCGGGCAGCAGCTCGGCGTGGTGCGGTTCGAGGCCCACGGTCCGCGGGTAGCGCCGCGCCTCGTCGTCGAGCCGCCCGCTGAAGATGTCCGCGATCTGTTTGTACGCGCGGTACTGCAACAGCCGGGCGAAGAGCAGGTCCCGCGCTTCGAGCAGCGCCAGATCGGCCTCGTCCTCGACCTCGGCGGCGGGCAGCAGCCGCGCCGCCTTCAGGTCGAGCAGGGTGGCGGCGACGACCAGGAACTCGGTCGTCTGGTCCAGGTCCCAGTCGGTGCCCATGGCCCGGATGTGGGCCATGAACTCGTCGGTCACCTTGGACAGTGCGACCTCGGTGACGTCCAGCTTGTGCCGGGAGATCAGCTGGAGCAGCAGATCGAAGGGTCCTTCGAAGTTAGCGAGGCGGACCTTGAACCGTCCGTCGTCGGGTTCGTCCCGGTCCTTCTCCGCGGGCGCCGTCTCGACAGATGCCGTGTCGGCAGGCGCCGTCTCGACAGATGCCGTCTCGACAGGTGCTGTCTCCGCAGGCGCCGCCTCGTCGGGCGCCGACCCTGGCCCACGCCCCAGGGCGCGGCGCCGGGCGGACGGGGGCGGTACGGAGTCGTTCGTGGCCATCAGGCGGGAACGCTACCCCTACCGCCCGCGAAGCCGTCGTACGAGAATGCTCGCGTCCCCGCGCGACTCCAGGTCGGCGAGGACGACCGCGACCGCCTCGCGCACGATGCGCCCGCGGTCGACCGCGAGGCCGTGCTCACCGCGCAGCACCAGGCGCGCGTGCTCCAGGTCCATCAGCTCCTCGGCGGAGACGTACACGGTGATCTTCTCGTCGTGCCGCTCGCGCCCGCTGGGCCGGCGGTTGGCCGCCCGCGCCCGGCGCCGTGCCTGCGCGGTGGACGTGCCTCCGGACTTGCCGCCGCTCTGCTGAGCCGAACCTTCCTGCGCGGGCGCCGAACGGCGTCCGGCGCCCTTCTCGCCCTCGGCGGCTGCCGCGCGGCTGCGTGACTCGGCCCCGGACTCCGCGTCCGCGGCCGTGTGTTCGGCGGGTTCACCGCCGTCGCCCTGCGCCGCCGTCCCCTCGGCCGCCGCGGCCGTCTCGTCGCTCTCGCCCGCCGGAGCGGGCACCCGCGCCTCGCCGTTGGCCGGGCGCCGCGGCGACGACGACTGCAGCGCCATCCCCCCGGTCGTACGGAACAGTTCGTCGGCCCCGGGCAGACTCACTCGGCGTGACACCGGGCGAGCACCTCCCTGGCGAGCTGACGATAGGCGGCCGCGCCGACCGAGTTGGAGGCGTACGTCGTGATCGGCTCACCGGCGACCGTGGTCTCCGGGAAGCGGACCGTGCGCCCGATGACCGTGTGGTAGACGTGGTCGTCGAAGGCCTCGACCACGCGCGCGAGCACCTCACGGCTGTGCACCGTGCGGGAGTCGTACATGGTCGCGAGGATGCCGTCGAGCTCCAGGTCGGGGTTGAGCCGCTCCTGGACCTTCTCGATGGTCTCCGTCAGCAGGGCCACACCGCGCAGCGCGAAGAACTCGCACTCGAGCGGCACGATCACCTTGTGGGCCGCCGTCAGGGCGTTCACGGTGAGCAGGCCGAGCGAGGGCTGACAGTCGATCACGATGTAGTCGTAGTCCTGCATGAGCGGCTTCAACGCCCGCTGCAGCGTGGACTCGCGCGCGACCTCGCTCACCAACTGCACCTCGGCGGCCGACAGGTCGATGTTGCTGGGCAGCAGGTCCATGTTCGGGACCGCCGTCTTCAGGAGCACCTCGTCCGCGGACATGCCGCGCTCCATGAGGAGGTTGTAGACCGTCAGGTCCAGCTCCATCGGGTTCACCCCGAGGCCCACGGAGAGTGCGCCCTGCGGGTCGAAGTCGACGAGCAGGACCCGGCGTCCGTACTCCGCGAGGGCCGCGCCCAGGTTGATGGTCGACGTCGTCTTGCCGACGCCGCCCTTCTGGTTGCACATCGCGATGATCTTCGCGGGACCGTGATCGGTCAGCGGGCCCGGGATCGGGAAGTACGGCAGCGGGCGTCCCGTGGGGCCGATGCGCTCGCGGCGCTGACGGGCGGCGTCCGGCGCGAGCGTGGCCGCGTACTCCGGATCGGGCTCGTACTCGGCGTCGGGGTCGTAGAAGTGCCCCTGGGGCAGTTCCTCGTAGTCGGCGAGGTGGGTGTGGGTGTTATCGCCACTCCGGTCGCCGGCCATGGCGTTCACGTGATGGCCATCCATGCTCTGGGGTGCTGGCTGTGTCGGCTGGGGGCCCTGCCGGGCTTCGAAGGTGCGGACAGCGACCGAGCCGACGGCCTCGATCCCTACGGGACCCTGGTCCCGCACAGACGTTCCTGGTTGACCACCCCCGGGAGCAAATGTCGACTCATTCACAAGTCGTCTTACCTCCTTGGTGACCAGGAAATTTCTCGATAGGTCAGCGTGGCACCATGCCGACGGTTGGCGACTCTATGGCGTGTCACCGCTCCACAGCAACACAATCCACCGGACCCGGCCCGATGTGTCGGCAACGGAACACCCTTGTGTCAAGGGTGTACGGCTCACCATCGCCACGTTTCGAGGGTGGGCGAAACGGTTAAAGGGTTACGTTCACGGCTAGTTGAGCGTGTCCACACTGATACGCATACGGCCGGACCCCTCTCAAGGTCCGGCCGCTGGCGTGAGATTGACGACTTTCGTTGACGAAAGCGCCGGGTAACCGACCGGAGTCGGTCACCCGGGTCAGCCGAGGAGCGACTCCAGCTCGACGTGCTCCAGGCCGTGGGCCTCGGCGACCTCCTTGTAAACAACCTTGCCGTCATGGGTGTTGAGACCCAGGGCGAGCGCCGGGTCGCGGCGCAGGGCCTCGGCCCAGCCGCGGTTCGCCAGCTCGACGATGTACGGCATCGTCGCGTTGGTCAGCGCGTACGTGGAGGTGTTCGGCACCGCGCCGGGCATGTTGGCGACGCAGTAGAAGACCGAGCCGTGGACCGGGAAGGTCGGCTCGGCGTGGGTGGTCGCGCGGGAGTCCTCGAAGCAGCCGCCCTGGTCGATCGCGATGTCGACAAGGACACTTCCCGGCTTCATGCGGGAGACGAGCTCGTTGGTGACCAGCTTCGGGGCCTTGGCGCCCGGAATGAGGACGGCACCGATGACCAGGTCGGCCTCAAGGCAGGCCTTCTCCAGCTCGAAGGCGTTGGAGACGACGGTCTGGATCTTCGTACCGAAGATCTTGTCCGCCTCCTTGAGCTTGTTGATGTCCTTGTCGAGCAGGGTCACGTGGAAGCCCATGCCGATGGCGATCTGCGCGGCGTTCCAGCCGGAGACGCCGCCGCCGATGACGACGGCCTTTCCGGCGGCCACGCCGGGGACGCCGCCCGGCAGCACGCCGCGGCCGCCGTTGGCGGCCATCAGGTGGTAGGCGCCGACCTGCGGGGCAAGGCGGCCCGCGACCTCGGACATCGGGGCGAGCAGCGGGAGCGCGCGGCCCGCGGTCTCCACCGTCTCGTACGCGATGGCGGTCGTGCCGGAGTCCAGGAGCGCGTCCGTGCACTCCTTGGAGGCGGCCAGGTGCAGGTAGGTGAAGAGGGTCTGGTCCTTGCGGAGGCGGTGGTACTCCTCGGCGATGGGCTCCTTGACCTTCAGGAGCAGGTCCGCGGTGGCCCAGACCTCGTCGGCGGTGTCCAGGATCTGCGCGCCCGCCGAGACGTACTCGGCGTCCGTGATCGAGGAGCCGACGCCGGCGTTCCGCTCGATGACGACCTGGTGGCCGTGGCGCACCAGCTCGTGCACACCGGCGGGGGTGATGGCCACCCGGAACTCGTTGTTCTTGACCTCGCGGGGGATGCCGACCTTCATCGTCGATCACGGTCCTTGGCTCAGGGGATTTCTCGGGCAATGCAACGCATACCGGTGCACGTGGGGGCGCAACGGGAGACACCGCGGAGGTACGCGGCGGAGCCAGTCTAATGAAGGATTTCTCGCTGTCTAGCCTTCCAATGCTTCAATCTTCCGCAGATGCACTACGGATTTCGCAGGCGGAGGGCTACGCTCCACCATTCCTTTCAAGCCTCGTGGCCTGCGGGAGCTCTCCTCCCAGCATGCGCTCGGCCGCGCCGCGGTGCAGCCGGGCGGCCGCCGGGTCGCCGAGCCGCTCCAGGGTGTCCGCGAGCCGGAGCTGCAGCGCCGCCTGCAACCGCACGTCCTCGGCGTGCCGCGCCCACTCGACGGCCTCCTGGCAGGTACGCAGCGACTCCTCGGGCCGCCCCGCGTACTCCTGCACACGGGCCATCTCGCTCAACGCCCGCGCCTGGGCCGTGACATCGCCGTTCTTGCGGTGCCCGGTCACCGCCGAGCTCCAGTTGCGCAGCGCCTCGCCGTAGCGCCCCGCGTAGGTGTGCACCGTGCCGATCCGGCCGTGGAGGCGAGCGGCGTCCGCGCGCTCGCCGCGGGCCAGGCGGTGGGCGAGGGCCCGGCCGAACCAGTCCGAGGCCCGCGGCCAGTCCCCCAGCTCCTGATAGGCCCCGCCTACGGATTCCATCGCGCGGCCGACGGCGTACGGATCGCCCGCCGCCCGCCCCGCGTCCAGCGCCGCCCGGTAGCGGGCCAGCGCGTCCTGCGTCCGGCCCGTCCGGGCATCCAGGTCCGCGAGGTTCAGCAGCGCCGCGGCCTGCTCGCGCGGCAGGTTCCGCCGCTCGGCCACGTCCAGGACAAGGCGGTGGATGCCGTACAGCTCGGGAGCCGCCGCCTCCGTGCCGCGGTGCGCGACCAGGGCCCGGGTCAGAGCCGCCATCAGGCGCCGCGCGAGGGTGTCGAGCTCCCCGTCGGCCACGGCGAGCCGGGCGGCGGCGAGCAGCGCGGGCTGCCGGATCCGCAGCCACTCGGCGGCGGCACGCCGGCTCGGGAAACGCAGGGCGCGCGGCAGCCCGGCGAGCTTCTTGCGGGCGGCGGAGCCGTCGGGCTCCGTGACCGCCCGGCAGGACTGCAGCAGCCGCACGGTCCGCTCCAGCATCCGGGCCCTGGCCAGCTGGAGCTCGGCCGGGCGGTCCTGGCTCTCGGTACGGGCCCGCAGCAGCGGCACCAGGCAGCCGGGCACCTCGTACTGCGGCAGCGGGGAGGCGACGGCGCGCACGAGCCCGAGCGAGGCGAAGTCCTCCAGCGTGGTCTTGGCCCCGGAGACCGAACAGCCCGCGAGCGCGGAGGCGGTGTGCGGGTCGACGTGGCCGGCCGGGGCGAGGCTGAGGAGGCGCAGTATCCGCGCGGCGGGCGAGGGCAGCGAGGCGTAGGTGTGAGCGAAGACACGCGCGAGGGCCGAGCCCTCGTCGGGCAGCGCGCCCACCCGCTTGGCCAGGTCGGCGACGGCGGCCTTGGGACGCTCCGAGAGCCAGCCCCCGGCGAGGACGAGGGCCGCCGGATGCGCCGCGCACACCTCGACGAGGGACTCCGCGGAGCCCGGGTCGACGGTGATGCGGACGGGCCCGGCGGCGCGGGCGAGGAGTTCGACGGCGGCCTCCTTGTCCAGGCCGCCGAGCGTGCACGGGCGTACGTCGGGGATGCCGGTGAGCGGGCCCTCGGAGACCGCGACGACCAGGCAGTCGGGCGCGTCCGGAAGCAGCGCGTCGACCTGCTCGGCGTCCGCCGCGTCGTCGAGGAGCAGCAGCGCCCTGCGGCCGGCGAGCGCCTCCCTGAGGGTCTCGGCGAGGTCGTCCTCCGCGGCCCCGGGCGGTGCGGGCACGCCCAGGGTGTCGAGCAGGTCGCGGGCGGTGCGCTCGGTGGGCACGCGGCTGCCGTCGGGCTCGGTGAGGTGGGCGCGCAGCACTCCGTCGGGGTACGCGCCGGCGAGCTGCCTGGCGAGTTCCTCGGCGAGCGAGGTGCGGCCCGAGCCGGGGCGGCCCGCGACGAGCAGGACGCGCGCGCGGGGCGCCTTGCGGCCCGAGAGAGTGTCGAGTCCCGCGCGGTCGATGTCGGCGCGGAGCTCCTTCAGCTCCCGGCGTCTGCCGACGAACTGAGCCCTTGTCGACTGCAAGGAGGCACTCGCGGGTGACGGCACCGCACCACCCGCCGTCGCACCGTCCGTGTCGACCGCCTGATCCGTCACGGGCCACGCTCCCGTCCGCCTGCGCACGAACCCGCCGGGGCTCCGGGCGGGACGCTTTCAGAGCCTAGTTCAGGCCCTGCGCCCCGCCCGGTCACGCGGCGCGCACAAGTCGCCCGATCGGATCAGCAGATCGTCACACCGGACGGTTCCAGATGGCTCCAGACGTCCCCGGGGCCCTCAGGCCTCGAAGGGGCGGGCCGGCCAGGGCGCCTCGGCCGGGCGCAGCGCGTCGACACCGTCGCCGTTCAGGACCGCCTGCAGCGAGAGTGCGCCGACCACCAGGCAGTTGTTGTGCAGCTCACCGGCGAGCACGCCGCGCACGAGCTCCTCCAGGGGCACCCGGGCGAGCTCCATGTCGGACTCCTCCTCGGAGACCTCGAAGCGCTCGCCCTCGGCCTCGGAGAGGTCCTGGGCGAGGAAGACGCGCACGGCCTCGTCGCAGCCGCCCGGGGTGGTGTAGACGTCGGTGAGGACCCGCCAGTCCCCGGCCTTCACGTGCGCCTCTTCGTAGAGCTCGCGCTGGGCGGCGTGCAGGGGGTTCTCGCCGGGGATGTCGAGGAGGCCCGCGGGGATCTCCCAGAGCTTGTGGCGCACGGGGTGGCGGTACTGGCGGATGACCAGGACGCGGCCCTCGCCGTCGAGCGCGAGGACGGCCACGGAGCCGGGGTGGACCTGGTAGTCGCGGTGGACGACGGACCCGTCGGGCATGACCACGTCGTCGGTGCGCACGGAGGTCTTGTTGCCGACGAACGGGGTCTCGGTCGCCGTGACCTGCCACTCCTCGGCGGTGTCCTTGATCGTCATGCCCTGTCCTCCCACACGTGCAAACAGAAACCGGGGCGCGTGCCTCGTGAGAGACCCGCACCCCGGCAACCGTATCGCCCTGGTGTTACTTGCCGGACTTGCCGCCCTGCTTGCCCCTGCCCTGCTGACGCTCGACGGCCGCCTTCACGAGGCCGGCGAAGAGCGGGTGCGGGCGGGTCGGACGGGACCGCAGCTCCGGGTGGGCCTGGGTGGCGACCAGGTACGGGTGGACCTCACGCGGGTACTCGACGTACTCGACGAGCTTGCCGTCCGGGGAGGTGCCGGAGAACTGGATACCGGCCTTCTTCTCCAGGTCCGCGCGGTAGGCGTTGTTCACCTCGTAGCGGTGGCGGTGGCGCTCCTCGACGTACTCCTTGCCCTCGTACACCTCGCGCACGATGGAGCCCTCGGCGAGCTTGGCCGGGTACATGCCCAGGCGCATCGTGCCGCCCATGTCACCCTCGCCGGCGACGATGTCGAGCTGCTCGGCCATGGTGGAGATCACCGGGTGGCCGGTGGCCGCGTCGAACTCCGTGGAGTTCGCGTCGGGGATGTCCGCGAGGTTGCGGGCCGCCTCGATGACGATGCACTGCAGGCCGAGGCAGATGCCGAGCAGCGGCACCTTGTTCTCGCGGGCGTAGCGGATCGCGCCGACCTTGCCGGAGACGCCGCGGTCGCCGAAGCCGCCGGGGATCAGGATCGCGTCGCAGTCGGCGAGCTGCTTCTGGGCGTCCGCCGGGGTCTTGCAGTCGTCCGACGTGACCCACTTGACCTTGACGCGGGCCTTGTTGGCGAAGCCGCCCGCGCGCATGGCCTCGGTGATCGAGAGGTACGCGTCCGGCAGGTCGATGTACTTGCCGACGAGCGCGACGGTGACCTCGTGCCGCGGGTTGTGCACGCGGTCGAGCAGGTCGTCCCACTGGGTCCAGTCGACGTCGCGGAACGGCAGGTCGAGCTTGCGCACGACGTAGGCGTCCAGGCCCTCGGTGTGCAGCACCTTCGGGATGTCGTAGATCGACTTGGCGTCGATGGCGGCCACCACGGCGGCCTCGTCGACGTCGCACATCAGCGAGATCTTGCGCTTGATGGCGGTGGGCACCTCGCGGTCGGCGCGCAGCACGATGGCGTCCGGCTGGATGCCGATGTTGCGCAGCGCGGCCACCGAGTGCTGGGTCGGCTTGGTCTTCAGCTCGCCGGAGGGGCCGATGTAGGGCAGCAGCGAGATGTGCACGACGAAGACGTTGTCGCGGCCGACCTCGTGGCGGACCTGGCGGACGGTCTCCAGGAACGGCAGGGACTCGATGTCGCCGACCGTGCCGCCGACCTCGGTGATGACGACGTCGACGTCGTCGGCCGCCATACGGCGGATGCGGTGCTTGATCTCGTTGGTGATGTGCGGGATGACCTGGACGGTGTCGCCGAGGTACTCGCCGCGCCGCTCCTTGGCGATCACCTGGGAGTAGACCTGGCCCGTGGTCACGTTCGCGGAGCCGTCGAGGTCGACGTCGAGGAAGCGCTCGTAGTGGCCGATGTCCAGGTCGGTCTCGGCGCCGTCGTTGGTGACGAACACCTCGCCGTGCTGGAAGGGGTTCATCGTGCCGGGGTCGACGTTCAGGTACGGGTCGAGCTTCTGCATCGTGACGCGCAGACCCCTGGCCTTGAGCAGCGCGCCGAGGCTGGAAGCCGTCAACCCCTTGCCGAGCGAAGAGGCGACACCCCCGGTGACGAAGATGTGCTTGGTCGTCGTGGCTGTGCTGTTTCGGAAAGCAGCGGGCTGCATAGCCAAAGGGGGGCTCCCGTGGTCGCGGTCTGGAGGGTGCGTACCGGCGCTCCCACCAGGGATTCGGGGGGTGCCGTCGCTGCGGTTCGGGGGTTCTATGACCACCGGCTCACGGGCTACCAGGGTATCAGCGCCGGACCGGGACCGCTTCCGGCCACGCTCCGCCACCGGGCGCACACATCCTGGTCACGGAAATCCCGGTCACGTGACGCGCACGGTCGGCTACTTGTGCCCGGCGCACCGGCTCTCACCTGCCGCTCACCCGTTCGGCGGCGGCTCGTTGCCAGGAGGGGCGCGCGGATCACCGGGGTGCGTCGTATCCTGCTCGGACACTCGCTGCCGAGCCCCTCCGGCACACGGCACCATCCCGCCTTGCACCCGGAACAAGCGCTCGTCAACGATCACTTGACCGCTGATCAGTAAGCGCCCCGCGGGGCGAACGTGGCCGTTCGACTGGAGATGCACGTGGCCGGGCGCATCGAGGACTACGCACTCATCGGAGACATGCAGACCGCTGCCCTGGTCTGCCGGGACGGCACAGTCGACTGGCTGTGCCTGCCCCGCTTCGACTCCCACGCCGTATTCGCCGCCCTCTTGGGCACCGACGAACACGGTTTCTGGCGTCTCGGGCCCGCCTACAGCCCGGACGCGCAGCCACCCGCTGCCACGCGCCGCACCTATCGCGGCGATTCCCTGGTGCTCGAATCCGAGTGGGACACGGCGCGCGGCACCGTCCGCGTGATCGATTTCATGCCGCCGCGCGACACCGACGCGCCGCAGCTCGTACGGATCGTCGAGGGCGTCAGCGGGCGGGTGCCGATGCGGTCGGCCCTGCGGATGCGGTTCAGCTACGGCCGTGTGGTGCCCTGGGTGCACAAGGTCGACGGGCGCACGGTGGCCGTCGCGGGACCGGACTCCGTGTGGCACGACACGACCGCCGAGACGTACGGCAAGGACCTGACCACGTACTCGGACTTCACGGTCGCGCCGGGCGAGCGGATCGCGTTCACCATCTCGTGGCAGCCCTCGCACAAGGACCAGCCCGCGCTGCCCGAGCCCGAGGCGGCGCTCACCGCCACGGAGACCTTCTGGCGGGAGTGGGTCGACCACTGCACGTACCACGGCCCGTACCGCGAGGCCGTGGTCCGCTCGCTGATCACGCTCAAGGCGCTGACGTACGCGCCCACCGGCGGGATCGTCGCGGCGCCCACCACCTCGCTGCCCGAGGACATCGGGGGCTCGCGCAACTGGGACTACCGCTTCACGTGGCTGCGCGACGCCGCGATCACGCTCTCCTCGCTGCTGCGCACCGGCTACCGCGAGGAGGCCCGTGCCTGGCGCGAGTGGCTCCTTCGCTCGGTGGCGGGCGACCCGGAGAACCTGCAGATCATGTACGGCATCGCGGGCGAGCGCGAGCTCGGCGAGACCGAGCTGGACTGGCTGCCGGGGTACGAGGGCTCCACGCCGGTCCGGGCGGGCAACGGCGCGGCGAACCAGCTGCAGCTCGACGTCTACGGCGAGGTCACCGAGGCGCTGCATCTGGCGCACATGACGGGTCTGGCCCGCAACGACTACGCGGCCCTCCTCCAGCTCAAGCTGATCCGCTACCTGGAGGACCACTGGGACGAGCCGGACGAGGGCATCTGGGAGGTGCGCGGCCCGCGCCGCCACTTCGTGCACTCCAAGGTGATGGCCTGGGTCGCCGTGGACCGCACCATCAAGCTCATCGAGTCCGGCGACGCGGACGGCCCGCTGGACAAGTGGCGCGACCTGCGCGACGACATCCACCGGGACGTGTGCGAGAAGGGCTACGACGCGGAGCGGAACACCTTCACGCAGTCGTACGGCTCCAAGGAGCTGGACGCCTCGCTGCTCCTGATCCCGCAGATGGGCTTCCTGCCGCCCGACGACAAGCGGGTCATCGGCACGATCGAGGCGATCCAGCGTGAGCTCGCGACGCCGGACGGTTTCATCCTGCGCTACCCGACGGCCGGCGACGACGAGGGCGTGGACGGCCTGGAGGGCGACGAGGGGGCGTTCCTGGCCTGCTCGTTCTGGATGGCCGACGACCTGGCGATGATCGGCCGGGTCGACGAGGCCCGCAAGCTCTTCGAGAAGCTCCTCGCGCTCCGCAACGACCTGGGGCTCCTCGCCGAGGAATGGGACTCCGTGCACCAGCGCCAGGTCGGCAACTTCCCGCAGGCGTTCAGCCACGTGCCGCTGATCGACACGGCACTGCGGCTGACTGCCTCGGGGGCGTACGGAGGTTAGAGACCCTCAGCTCCGGACGGCGACGGGCTGCTGCCCGTCGCCGTCCGCGCGTTCGGCCGCGTCGTCCAGGACGATGCGGCCGATGATCTCGTACCGCCCCGGGTGCCTGACCCGCAGGTACAGGCCGAGACCGAGGCCTCCGAGGAAGACGGCGCCGACGATCCAGGGGACGGCCTTGAAGAGCAGCGAGTCGGCCGCCGTCCCCGCCGCGGTGTCCATGTTGACGACGAGCAGGACGACGACGGCGATCATGCCGATGCCGCCGAGCAGCGGGGCGAGCAGCGTCCTGAACCAGTGCCGGTCCTCGGGGTGGTTGTGCCGGAAGTAGCCGATCACCGCGAAGGAGCACAGGGTCTGGACGATGAGGATCGCCATCGTGCCGAGGATCGCGAGCACGGTGTACAGGTCGGCGTACGGGTCCTGGCCGGTGAGCCAGAAGGCGGCCACCAAGGCCACCGCGATCACGGACTGCGCGTACGAGGCGATGTAGGGCGAGCCGTGCGCGGGGTGCGTGCGGCCCAGCGCGGGGTGCAGGAAACCCTCGCGTCCGATCGCGTACAGATAGCGCGCCGCGCACTGGTGGAAGGCCATGCCGCAGGCGAACGAGCCGGTGATGAGCAGCCACTGGAAGGCGTCGACCGCCCAGGCGCCGATGAAGCGGTGCGCGGGGTCGAAGAAGAGGTCGAGCGGGTCGGCGGAGCGGGCCGCCTCGACCGAGCCGGCCAGGCCGTTGCCCGCGATGGTCATCCAGGAGACGTAGATGTAGAAGAGCCCCACGCCGACGACGGAGACGAGCGTCGCGCGGGGGATGACGCGCTTGGGGTCGCGGGACTCCTCGCCGTACATCGCGGTCGACTCGAAACCGACCCACGACCAGAAGGCGAAGAACAGCCCGAGCCCGGCGGAGGTCCCGGTGAACGCGTTCGAGGGGTCGACCGGGGCGGCGGGGATGCCGTCCGGGCCCCCGCCGTGGATCAGGACGGCCGTGGCCACCGCGAAGAGGACGGCGATCTCCGCGACGAGCATCACGCCGAGCGCCTTCGCCGTGAGGTTGATGTCGAAGTACGACAGGACGGCGGTCACGGCGAGCATCCCGGCCGCGTACAGGACCCACGGCAGGCCGACGCCGAGCTGGTCGAGGACGGTGGTCCGCGCGAAGTACGCGAAGACGCCCACGATCGACGCCTCGAAGACGACGTACGCGAGGACGGCGAGCATCCCCGACGCCATGCCCGCGACGCGGCCGAGGCCGTGCGAGATGTAGCCGTAGAAGGCGCCTGCGGCGGTGATCCGCTTGGCCATGGCGACGTAGCCGACGGAGAAGACCGTCAGGACGAGCGTCGCGAAGAGGTAGCCGGCGGGGGCTCCGGTGCCGTTTCCCGTGCCGACGGCGATCGGCAGGTTCCCGGTCATCGCCGTGATGGGGGCCGCGGTGGCGACCGCCATGAAGACGACGCCGACCACGCCGACGGAGTTCGCTTTGAGACGGTGGACCTCGGGTGTGGTGCGTTGCTCTGGCATGGCGGGCACCCTTCCGTCGGGTGACGCACGCCACAACGGGCAGGGAGTCGCGTAATTGCCCCGCCGACGCGACGAGTTGCCGGGCCGCCGGCCGCGGCGGCGGTCACCGTGATCCACGGGAGATGTTCCCCGGACGTGCGCCCCGGTAGCGTCCGCGCCATGGACAGTCAGGGCACTCAGGGCGGCATCACCGTGCAGCGCGCGCTGGAACTTCCGGGGTTGCGCGGTGGGCTCCCCGAGGTCGTCGCGGGCGCGGAGCGGCTGCAGCGGACCGTGCGGTGGGTGCACGCGGGCGAGGTGCCCAACATCGCCTCACTGCTCAAGGGCGGCGAGCTGCTGCTCACCACCGGGCTCGGGCTCGGCGCGCGCCCGGCCGACCAGCGTGCCTTCGTGCGCGATCTCGCCGAGCGCGGCATCGCGGCGCTGGTCGTCGAGCTCGGGCCGCGTTTCAGCCGGCTCCCCGCGGCGATCGTGGAGACGGCGCGGGCCGACGGGCTGCCGCTGGTGCAGCTGCACCGCGAGGTGCCGTTCGTGACGGTCACCGAAGAGGTGCACACCGAGATCGTCAACGGCCACTACACGCTGCTGCGCCAGGCCGAAGAAGTGCACCGGCGCTGCACGCAGGCGCTGCTCGGCGGGGGCGGCATCCCACAGGTCCTCGGCATCCTCGCGGAGTTCAGCGGCAACCCGGTGTTCCTGGAGACGGCGGAGGGCCAGCTCCTGTACGCCGCCGGGGCGGGCACCGAGTGCGCGGACCCGCTGCAGGTGTGGGAGGGGCTGCGCGGCCGCCCCGTCGACCGGGAGGGCCCGCCCGCGAGCGCGGTCCTCGTCGACGTGCCGGGCGGCGGCCCGGGCGCGGGCTCGGTGCGGGCCCGCCTCGTGCTGCTCGCCGTGGAGTCGGCGCCGCTGCCGGTGCACCGCATCGCGGCGGAGCGGGCGGCGGGCAGTCTCGCGGTCGTGCTTATGCAGGCCCGCCAGGAGGAGGAGCTCGCGGCGCGCGGGCGTGGCGACTTCCTCACCGATCTCGCGGAGGGCCGGATCGCCGCCGAGGACGCGCCCGCGCAGGCCCGGGTCCTCGGCTTCAAGCCGGTCCCGGCCGACAGCCCGCTCCTGCCGGTGGTGATGCGGATCGCGGACGGGCTGCCGACCGGCGGCGGCTGGGCGGTGCTCGCGCGCGCGGTCGCCGAGGAGCTGGCGTCGGTGGGAGTCCCCGTGCTCCTCGGCGTCCGCCCCGTCGAGGGCCGCGTGCCCCTCCTCCTCGGCCTGCGCTCGGAGACCGAGCGCACCGCGGTGGCCGACCGCGTCGCCGCCGCGCTGCGGGCCGGCGTAGAGCGGGCCGGGATGCGGCGGCCCGGGGCGCAGCCGCCGGTCGTGGTGGTCGGGGTCGCGGGCGGCTGGGCGGCGGCCGCGTCGGGCCTGCGGCACGCGGCGGAGACGGCGACGGCCGCCCAGGGCCTCTCCGACCGCCCCTGGTACGACGCGCGGCGGCTCGACATCGACTTGCTCCTCTGGCGGCTGCACCGGCACGACGAGGACGGCGTCCTCGCGGCCTTCGTGGACCGCGCGATCGGCCCGCTGCGCGCCCACGACGAGCGCGCGAAGCCGCCGCTGCTGCCCACCCTGCAGACGTACCTGGCGCACGCGGGCCGCAAGGCGGAGACGGCGCGCGAACTGCACCTCAACCGGCAGACCCTGTACAACCGCCTCGCCCGCATCAGCGAGTTGCTCGGCACCGATCTCGACGACCCGCAGACGGTCCTCGCCCTGAGCCTGGCGCTGCGGGCGCGCAGGCACGTCGCGTAGGCGTCAGCTGTACGGCAGGGGGTGCGTCAACTCGTCGTAGACGCTCAGGACTTGAGTGACCGTTTCGTCCTCGGTCGGCCAGGTGGCGGCCTGGACCGCGCCCTTGCGCGTGAGTTCGGCACGCCGGACCGGGTCGGCGAGGAGGCGTACGACGGCGGTGGCGAGGGCCTGCGCGTCGCCGTACGGGACCAGCTCGGCCGCGTCGCCGACCAGTTCGGGGATGCCACCGACCGCGGTCGCCACGAGCGGCACGCGCGCGTGCAGCGCCTCCTGGGCGAGGACCGAGCGGGACTCCCAGCTGCTGGGCAGCACCGCGACATCGGCGGCCGCGAGGAGTTCGGGGACGTCGTCGCGGCACCCGACGAGCCGGGCCGGGAGCTGCTCGTCCTCGATGCGGCGTTGCAGAACGGCCCGTTCGGGCCCCTCCCCCGCGACGACGAGGAGCGGCAGCGGGTCCAGGTGCCGCCAGGTGCGGGTGGCGTCCAGGAGGACGTCGTAGCCGCGGTTCCGCTCCAGGGCGCCGACGGCCAGGATCAACGGGCGGTCCACGGCGCCGAGTTCGGCACGGGCCTTGTGCAGGAGGCAGTCCGGCTCCTCTGCGGTGTCCGGCCGACGCGGCGCGGGCAGGGCGACGGCCGCGAGGCGGGCGTCGCGCGCGCCCCTGCCGCGGGCCCGGTCGACGAGGTCGGACGAGGTGCCGAGAACGACGGCCGCGGCCCGGGCGACGCGCCGCTCCAGGAGGCGCAGTACGCGGGCGCGGGCGCCCTCCACGTGCGCGCGGGTGTGCCAGGTGACGACGAGCGGAGTGCGGCGCCCGGTCAGCGCGACGGTGGCGCGCAGGGCGGCGTGCAGCCCGTGCGCGTGGACGAGGTCGGCGTCGGCGCAGGCCACGCGGAGGGCGGCCACGGAGGCGGGGTCTGTGCTGCGGGGCACAGTGACGTGCCGGGCGCCCGCGTCGGCGAAATCGTAGAGGCGCGCGGCCTCGTCGGGAGCGCACACGGTGACCCGCACGCCCCGGGCGGCGAGACCGGCGGCCAGCGATCTGACGTGCGCGCTGCTGCCCGCACTGCCACCGCCGAGAACTTGAACGGTGTGCAGCGGCGTCTGTCCGTGCGGTGAGTGGCTGCTCACGTGGCTCACGTGGCCGGGGCTCCTGGGTCTGCGTAGGTGGGTGCTCGGACTGGTACTCGGGCAGATGCTGCGCCAAGGATGCCAGCCCGCACCGCCGTTCCGGCACTGCCGAAAGGTCACTTCCGTATGGGGCCGGGCAACTCCGCGGGCGGGATCACCCACACGGGTGAGGGTTGCGAGGGTTTGTACGCGGGGGTGCCGACGGCGCCGCACCAGGACGTGCGGACCTGATTATGTGAGGGTCTAACTACGTGGGGCCTGACTACGTGAGGGCCTGCCTACGTGAGGGGCTAAGGAGATGAGCCCCTGAGGACCTGCCCTCCGTACGCCGCGACCGAGCTGACCTCTTCCCCGTACACAGCCGCGGCCACCAGCGCCGCCGCATGCACGGCCAGGCCCACCCGGCCGTTTCCCGCCGCGATGGCGCTGCCGAGGGCCGCGCCCAGGGCATGGGCTCCCGCATCGCCGATCATGGCGCGCTCCCCGAGGTCGTCGGGGAGCACGGCGGCCGCGGCGCCCATGGAGGAGGCGGCGACGACCGCGCCGGGCCCCTCGCGCAGCAGCCCCGGTGCCCCCAGCGCGAGCACGAGCGCGCCGGCCCTGCCCGGACGTACGTCCACGAGGTTGACGAGGTGGGCGGTCCCCGCGATCACCACGCCCGCGAGGACCTTGTCCAGGGCCCGTTCCTTGAGCAGCGAACCGGCCACGAGCCCCGCCGCCGAGATGCCGAACAGCTTCACGGCGCCGCTGGTGACCTCGCCGTCCCGCAGCGCGCCGAGGTGCGCGCGGAAGCCGCGCCGGGGATCGTCCCGCCCCGCCATGTCGTCGTACACCCCGCAGGCACCGGCGGCGAGCACGGCCAGCGCGGCGGCGGCCCGGGGCGTGGCGGGCAGCGCGGTGACGCCGACCGTGGCGCCGAAGGCGGCAGCGGGACCGGCGTACAACTCGACGTGCCGCCCCGCGTGGTTGGTCCGCGTCCACCGCTCGGGCCCGCCGGGCGGCCGTGCCCGGAGCGCGGCGGTGGCCGCGCGGGTGAGGGCGGCGGCGGTGAGCAGGGCGCCGAGCCGACGCCCGGATGTGCGTTCGACCATGCCGATGCGTTCGACCATGGCGATCACCCTACGCACGGGCCGACCGGTGCGGGGACAGGCCCCTACCCGTCCCCCCGAGCCGTCGCGAGCAGTTCCTCGGCGTGCGCCCGGGCCGTCTCCGAGTCCTCCTGGCCCGCCAGCATGCGCGACAGCTCCCGCACCCGGTCCTCGCCCTCCAGGACCTGGACACCGGACCGCGTCACCATCCCGTCGTTCGTCTTCTCGACGAGCAGTTGGCGGTCGGCGAAGGCGGCGACCTGCGGAAGGTGCGTGACGACCACGACCTGCGCCGACTTGGCGAGGCGCGCGAGGCGGCGGCCGATCTCGACCGCCGCCTTGCCGCCGACGCCCGCGTCGACCTCGTCGAAGAGGTACGTGGGTACCGGGTCCGTGCCCGCGAAGACCACCTCGACGGCGAGCATCACGCGGGACAGCTCACCGCCCGACGCGCCCTTGGCGATGGGCCGGGCCGGGGCGCCCGGGTGCGGGGCGAGGAGGAGCTCGACCTCGTCGACGCCCGCGGGCCCGTACGCGACCGTGCGGCCCCCGACCTCCACCCCGTCGGCCCCCTCCGGAACCTCCGTGTTGCTGATGTCGATCGACACGCGCGCGTGGGGCATGGCCAGCGAGGCCAGCTCCTCGGTGACGGCGGCGGCGAACCGCGAGGCCGCTTCCTGCCGCGCGTCGGTCAACGCCTGGGCGTGCCCGGCCAGTTCGGCGCGCAACGCGTCCCGTTCGGCGGTCAGGTCACCCAGCCGGTCGTCGTCACCCTCCAGTTCGGCGAGCCGCGCGGCACCCTCCTCCGCCCAGGCGAGGACGGCGTCGATGTCCGCGCCGTACTTCCGGGTGAGCTGCGTCAGCGCGGCCCTGCGCTCCTCGACCGCGGCGAGCCGCAGCGGGTCGGCGTCCAGGTCGTCGGCGTACCCGGCGAGTTCCCCCGCCACGTCGCCGAGCAGGATCCCGATCTCACCGAGCCGGTCGGCGAGGGCGGAGAGGGCGGGGTCGTGGGACCGTACGGTCTCCAGCGCCCGGGAGGCGCCCGCCACCAGGGCCGAGGCGTCGATGCCCTCCGGATCCTCGGGGTTGCCCGCGAGGGCGGCGTGCGCGGACGTCGCGGCGGAGGCGAGGGCCTCGGCGTGGCCGAGCCGCTCGGCCTCGGCGGCGAGCTCGGTGTCCTCGCCCGCGCGCGGCTCGACGCCCGCGATCTCGTCGAGGCCGAAGCGCAGCAGATCCGCCTCCTGCGCCCGCTCCCGCGCGCGCGTGGTGATCTCCTCGACCTCGGTGGTGACGGCCCGCAGCCTGCGGTACGCGGCGGTGTACTTGGTGAGCGGCAGGGCGACCGCGTCGCCCGCGTACCGGTCGAGGGCGGCGCGCTGGCGGGCGGGCTTGAGCAGGCCCTGCTGGTCGGTCTGGCCGTGCACGGCGACCAGGTCGTCGGCGAGTTCGGACAGCAGCCCCACCGGGACGGAGCGCCCCCCGAGGTGTGCGCGTGAGCGCCCTTCCGCCGAGACGGTACGGCTGATGAGCAGCGCACCGTCGTCCAGTTCGGCCCCGGCCTCCTCCGCGCGCAGGACCGCGGAGGCGCCCGCGGGCACCGCGATGCGCCCCTCCACCACCGCCGACTTGGCACCGATCCGCACCAGGGCGGGGTCCGCGCGTCCGCCGAGCAGCAGGCCAAGGCTGGTGACCACCATCGTCTTGCCCGCACCGGTCTCACCCGTCACGGCGGTGAAGCCTGGCGAGAGCTCGACGACAGCGTCGTCGATGACTCCGAGCGACCGTATCCGCATCTCCTCCAACACGCACCTGACCATACGAGGTTTCCCCGGTGCCCCGCGACGTCGCCCCTGTGTCGGTGTGTGAAGGCGCAGGTTGGCGACCGGCCGGAAAGAGACGGTGTCACTCTCCGAGGGGACGCGGGGCGCCTCTCGGAGCGGCGGGGTGGGGTTATCCCCAGCAAGATCCACCGGCCCGCCGCATGGCATCTCCTCCGCCCCGGCACAACCATGATCCACATGGCAACAGGACTGGCAAGAGCGGCGCTGCGCGCGCACCGCCCGGCATTCGTGGGCACTGCGGTGGCCGCCTTCTTCGCGGCGACCGTGGTGAGCGCGTCGACGATGATGCTCGGCACGACGAGCGCCGACCGCACCGATCACGGCGGCGGACTCTCCGCGGCCGCGCGCGAGCAGATCAAGGAGAACGGCGTGGGCGACATGGCGGTCGTCCTCCTGATCGGTTCCATCTACATGTCGATATTCGTGGTCGTATCGACCATGGGGACGGCAGTCGCGCAGCAGCACCGCGAACTCGCGATGGTCCGCTCCATCGGCGCCAGGCCCCGCCAGGTCCGCCGCGCGGTGGCCGTTCAGGCCCTCGCCGCGTCCGTCCCCGCCGCACTCGCCGGCTTCGTGCTCGGCGGCTTCGGCGCCCGCTGGTGGCACGCGGGCATGGTCGACCACGGACTGCTGCCCGCCGAGGTCACCTTCCGGTTCAGCTGGCTGGCCCTGCCGGTCTGCGTCGGCGTGGCCGTGGTGACGACCACCCTCGCCGCGCTGCTCTCCGCGCTGCGGTTCTCGCTCCTTCGCCCGGCCCGCGCCCTCTCCGAGGCGGCGACCGGACGGCGCGGCCTGGGGGTCCTGCGGGCGCCGCTGGGTGTGCTCGCCGTGGCGGGAGCGTGCACGGTCGCCGTACTCCTGTCCCGGCAGCCCGCCGACGAGGCGGGCGAGGGGGCCTTCCTCGTCCTCATCCTCTTCTGCGCCGGCGCCGGGCTGCTGGGCCCGCGCCTCATCGGCCCCGCCGCCTGGCTGGTCTCCGCGGCCGTGGGCCGGTTCGGCCCGAGCGCGCGCCTGGCGATGCTCAACGTCCGCTCCCAGCCCCGCCGCTTCTCCGCCGCGGTCGTCCCCCTCGTCCTCGTCGTGGGCTTCGGCCTCACCAAGATCGGCATGCACACGACGGCCCAGCACCACACAGGCTCCGCGGGCAGCACGGGTGAGGTCTGGCTCGACTACGTGGGCACGGGGCTGTACGCGGGCTTCGCCGCCATCGCCGCCGCGAACACCCTCGCCATGATCTCGTTCGAGCGCCGCCGCGACGTCGCGCTGCTGCGGGTCATCGGCAGTCAGCGCGCGCAGGTGCGGGCCATGGCCGCCTGGGAGGCCGTGGTCGTCGCCGGGACCGCGCTGCTGCTCGGCGGCGCGATCGCGCTTGCCACGCTGGCGCCGATCCTCAAGACCGCCTTCGGCAGCGCGCTGCCGTACCTGCCGTGGGCCGTGCCGGCCGGGGTGGCGGCAGGCACGCTGCTGCTCACCCTGCTCGCGACCGGGCTCCCGGTGCGCGCGGTGATGCGGCGCCGGGCGATCTCCGTGGTCGGCGCGACGTGACGCCCTCTGCACCGGCTACGGGCGTGCTCCCGTAGCCCTCTCCCAGGGGGCCCTACTGCGGCGCGCCCCGCCACCCCGACACGGGCAGCGCGAACTTGGCGACGAGTCGGTCCGTGAACGACGCGTGATGCAGCCGGGCGAGCCGCACCGGCACCTCGCCCCTGCGCACCTCCACCCGCGCCCCCGACGGCAGTTCCACGGTCCGTCGTCCGTCGCACCACAGCACCCCGTGCGGCGTGTGCGGCTGGACCTCGACGGCGAGCACCGAGTCCGGCGACGTCACCAGCGGCTTGGCGAAGAGGGCGTGCGCGCTGATCGGCACCATGAGGAGCGCCTCCACCTCCGGCCACACCACGGGCCCGCCCGCCGAGAACGCGTACGCCGTCGAACCGGTCGGTGTCGCGCACACGATGCCGTCGCAGCCGAAGCCGGTGACGGGCCGCCCGTCGATCTCCAGGACGACTTCGAGCATCCGCTCGGGAGACACCTTCTGCACGGCGGCCTCGTTCATGGCCCAGTCCCGGTGCACGACGTCGCCGTTGCGGCGCACGACGACGTCGATCGTCATGCGCTCCTCGACCTCGTACGCCTTGGTGACCACGCGGTCGACGACCTTGTCGAGGTCGTCCCGCTCGGCCTCCGCGAGGAAGCCCACGCGCCCGAGGTTCACCCCGAGCATCGGTACTCCGGAGGCGCGGGCGAACTCGGCGCCGCGCAGCAGCGTCCCGTCACCGCCGAGGACGACGATCAGCTCGCAGTCGTCGATGCAGTCGGCCGTGGCCTCCTTGACCGTCTGGACCTCGGGCGGCAGCGGCAGGTCCACCGCCTCCGCGTCCAGGACCCGCACGCCGATGCCGCTGCGCAGCAGCCCCTGGACCACGAGTTCGGCGCTGCGGATGGCCGCGGGGCGCCCGGTGTGCGCGAGCAGGAAAACGGTACGCGCGCCCGACTGGGTCTCGCCGGTCTGGGTCTGCCCGGTCTGGGTCTGTCTGGTCTGGGTCTCTCGGATCCGGTTCAACGGGGCCCCTCCGCCACGGCACGGTCAACGTCCGCCGGGTCCAGCTCGTCGGCCCCGGCGCGCAGCCACAGAAAGTACTCGACGTTTCCGGAGGGTCCTGGCAGCGGGCTCGCGGTCACTCCGCGCACTCCGAGGCCGAGCCCCCACGCCTGCCGTGCCACCCCGCGCACGGCGTCGGCGCGCAGTTCGGCGCTGCGCACCACACCGCCGCTGCCGAGCCGCTCCTTGCCGACCTCGAACTGCGGCTTGACCATGAGGACGAGGTCCGCGTCGGGCGCCGCGCACCGCGCCAGGGCAGGCAGCACCAGGCCGAGCGGGATGAAGGAGAGATCTCCGACGACCACGTCGACGGGGATCCCGTCGATCGCCTCCGGCGTCAACTCACGTACGTTCGTACGGTCCTTCACGGTGACCCGGTCGTCGCTCTGCAAGGACCAGGCGAGCTGGCCGTAGCCCACGTCGACGGCGACGACGTGCGCGACGCCGGCGCGCAGCAGCACGTCGGTGAAGCCGCCCGTGGACGCGCCCGCGTCCAGCGCCCGGCGGCCCTCGACGACCAGCCCCTGCGGCCCGAAGGCGGCGAGGGCGCCCGCGAGTTTGTGCCCGCCGCGCGAGACGTAGTCGGGATCGTCGTCGTCCTGCGAGACCACGATCGCGGCGGCCGTCTCCACCTGCGTCGCGGCCTTGGTCGCGACGGTCTTGCCGACGGCGACCCGGCCGGCGGCGATCAGCTGGCTCGCGTGCTCGCGCGAGCGCGCGAGCTTCCTGCGGACGAGCTCGGCGTCGAGGCGGCGTCGTGCCACTCCTGCCACGTTCGGTTCAGCTCCTGTCGTTCCTGTCGTACGAGTTGTCGTACGGGGATGACGGCGCGCCGGTGGGAGCCGGCGGGCCGGGGCGCGCGTCGAGCGCGGTCAGCGCGTCGCGCAGGCCCCTGTGTACATCCTCGTACACCTCCGTGTGGCCGTCCGTGGCGAGGTGGTCGGCGTCGCCGAGCCGGGCGAGCGCGGCGTCCACTCCGGCGTCGCCGGTGGGGGTGCGCCCGACGCCGAGGGGCGCGGGGACGGCGGGGTCGTACGACGGCTCGTCCGGGACTCGCGGCTCTGGCGCCACCGACTCCCCTTCGTGCTCTTCGGGGCCCGCGTAAGAGTCACTCATGGCACGACGCTACCCCGAAGGCCTGGGGTACGGTCGATCACAATGGCGACCATGGCGGAGTGCCGTACGGCACTCGACAGACTCTCGGACAATCTCGCGTCGGCCGACGGCGACGTGCGCGGCGCCGCTGCCCTGAACCGCTCGCTGAGCTGCCGCATCACCGATCTCGACGTGACCTTCACCGGCCGCCTCGCGAACGGCCGGATCGCGGTGCTCGACAGCCACCCGGGCCCGCCGCGCGAGAAGGCCGAGATCCGTCTCGCGATGACCGGGGACGACCTGCTCGCGCTGGTGGACGGCGAGCTCAACTTCGCCAGGGCCTGGACCGCGGGCCGGGTCAGGCTCGAAGCGGGCTTCCGGGACCTGCTGCGGCTCAGGTCGCTGCTCTAGCCGGGCTCCGGCGGCCCGCGCGGGCCGCCGGGACCACCAGCGGGGTCCCGCTCTCCGGATCCTCGATGATCCGGCAGTCGATGCCGAAGGCCTCCTTCACCAGCTCCGCCGTGACGATCTCGGACGGCGGGCCCTCGGCGAGCACCGCGCCGTCGCGCAGGGCGATGAGGTGGGTGGCGTAGCGGGCGGCGTGGTTCAGGTCGTGCAGGACGGCGACGAGCGTGCGCCCCCGCTCCTCGTGGAGCTCGGCGCAGAGGTCCAGGACGTCGAGCTGGTGCTGGATGTCGAGGAAGGTCGTCGGCTCGTCGAGGAGCAGCAGCGGGGTCTGCTGGGCGAGGGCCATGGCGATCCAGACGCGCTGGCGCTGGCCGCCGGAGAGCTCGTCGACATAGCGCTCGGCGAGCTCGCGCACACCGGTCGACTCCATGGACTCGTTCACGATCCGCTCGTCCTCCCGCGACCACTGCCGCAGCAGGCCCTGGTGGGGGTAGCGGCCGCGGGCGACCAGGTCGCCGACGGTGATGCCGTCGGGCGCGATGGACGACTGCGGCAGCAGGCCGAGCGTCTTGGCGACCTTCTTCGCCGGCGTCGACTGGATGACGTGCCCGTCGAGCAGCACCCGCCCCGCGGACGGCTTGAGCATCCGGGACAGGGCCCGAAGGAGCGTGGACTTGCCGCAGGCGTTGGGCCCCACGATCACGGTGAAGGAGTTGTCGGGGATCTCGACGGACAGCTTCTCCGCGATGACGCGCTGGTCATAGCCGAGGGTGACGTCGTCGGCGACGAGCCGGTTCACAGCAGCACGCTCCTGGTCCTGGAGTTGGTTCTCGTTCATATCCGGCCGGCCTTGCGCTGGCTGACGAGCAGCCACAGCAGATAGACGCCGCCGAGCATGCCGGTGACGGCACCGACGGGCAGCTGGTCCGCGCCGAAGACCCGCTGCGAGGCCCAGTCCGCGACGATCAGGAGCGTGGCGCCCATGAACATCGCGGGCATCAGGTTGGGTCCCGGCGAGCGCGTGAGCCGGCGCGCCAGCTGCGGCGCGGTGAGCGCGACGAAGCTGACGGGTCCCGCGGCGGCGGTGGCGGCCGCGGTGAGCAGCACGGAGGCGGTGAGCAGCACGAAGCGGGTGCGTTCGACCGGCACGCCGACCGCGCCCGCGACGTCGTCGCCCATCTCCAGCATCCGCAGCGGCCGCCCGTACACGAGCACCAGCGGTACGAGGACGGCGCAGAGCACGAGCAGCGGCCGGACCTGCTCCCAGTCACGGCCGTTGAGGGAGCCGGTCATCCAGACCACGGAGCGGGCGGCGTCGACGAAGTCCGCCTTGGTGAGCAGATAGCCGTTGACGGCCGTGATGAACGCGGAGACGCCGATGCCGACCAGGACCAGCCGGTAGCCATGCACGCCACGCTTCCAGGCGAGCAGGTAGATGGCGAAGCCGGTGACGAGCCCGCCGACCAGCGCGCCGCCCGCGACCTGGGCCGCGCCGCCGTGGAACACGACGATCACGGTGAGCGCCCCGGCGGTCGAGCCCTGTCCGAGGCCGAGCACGTCCGGACTGCCCAGCGGATTGCGGGCGATGGACTGGAAGAGGGCGCCGCCGAGCCCGAGGGCCGCGCCCACCAGGAGCCCGACGAGGACCCGCGGCAGGCGCAGGTCGGTGATGATGAGCTCCTGTCCGGCGTCGCCGTTGCCGAGCAGGGTGCGGACGACGTCGGCGGCCGGGATGTCGAAGTCGCCGGTGCCGATCAGGACGACGCTCGCGGCGAGCGCTGCTACGGCGAGCAGGACGACGACCGCGGTCGTACGGACGTCGAGCCGGACGGAGAGGCCGCCCCGGGTGCGTACTGCCTTCACAGCTGGGCCAACTTCCGCCGACGTACGAGAAAGACGAAGACCGGTGCGCCGATGACCGCCGTCACGATGCCCACCTGGAGCTCCGCGGGCCGCGCCACGACGCGCCCGACGACGTCCGCGCCGAGCAGCAGCACCGGCGAGAGGAGGGCCGCGTACGGCAGGATCCAGCGCATG
Organism: Streptomyces sp. NPDC058308; assembly: GCF_042880275.1. Taxonomy (NCBI): domain Bacteria; kingdom Bacillati; phylum Actinomycetota; class Actinomycetes; order Kitasatosporales; family Streptomycetaceae; genus Streptomyces; species Streptomyces sp. NPDC058308. Next base: position 3,576 of record NZ_JBHVZA010000012.1, on the reverse strand, counting down.
TCAGGACCGGTGAAGGAGCGCACGATGTGCGGCACCATCAGGCCGATGAACACGATCGGGCCGCAGGCCGCGGTCGCGGCCCCGCACAGCAGGGTCGCCGCGGCCATGGACAGCGCGCGCGTGCGGTTGAGGCGGGCACCGAGCGCGCGTGCGGTGTCGTCGCCCATGGCCATCGCGTTGAGCGGCCTGGCCAGGGAGAGGGCAAGCACGGCGCCGACCGCGAGGAACGGCAGCACCTGCTCGATGGTGTCCATGGTGGCGGAGGCCAGGGAGCCGACCGTCCAGAAGCGCATCTTGTTGAGCGCGGCACCGTCCGTGATCATGACGGCCTGCAGATATCCGTAGAGCGCCGCGCTGATCGCGGTGCCGGCCAGGGCGAGGCGTACGGGGGTCGCGCCGCGCGCGCCGCCCAGGATGTAGAGCAGGACGCCGACGGCCACGGCGCCGACGAAGGCGAACCAGACGTAGCCGCTCAGTGAGGTGATGCCGAAGAAGCTGATCGCGCTGACGACCGCGGCGGAGGCGCCGAGGTTGATGCCGAGGAGTCCGGGATCGGCCAGCGGATTGCGGGTGAGCGCCTGCAGGACCGCGCCGGAGAGGCCGAGGGCCGTCCCGGCGAGCAGCCCGAGCAGGCTGCGCGCGAGCCGTTCGCCGACGACGACGTCCCCGTACGTTCCGGTGTCCTGGAACAGCCCGTGCCAGACCTGGTCCATGGACATCGATTTGGCGCCGACCGCGATGCTCGCGAAGAACACGAGGAGCAGGACGGCCGCCGATACGAGCAATCCGGCGCCGCGTACCGCGCGGCGCTTCGGGGACGCGGAGGCGGCCTCCGCGCGGGCTTCTGGGGGACTGTCGACCAACACCTGGTTAGGTTAGCCTACCCTCCCATCGGAGCGGGAACGTGGGAAAGGCCGGGGAAGCCAGGGAAGCCAAGGTCAGGGCGAAGCCGGGGAAGCCGGGTCACGGCGAAGCCGGGAAGGCCGCCGGAGCCGTCGCCGGAATCGCTTCCCGCGGCAGCCCCGCCGAGAACCCTCCGGCCCCCTCCGCCCGCCTCACACCCCCAGCCGGGCCAGCACCTTCTCAGCGTCCAGGTCGCACGTGCCGTCCCCCGCCTCCGTCCAGGCCGCCGCGCAGAGTGCCCGCAGCCCGTCCATGGCCTCGCCGTCACCGTCAAGCGCGAGCTCCCCGTCCCGCACCGAGGCCGTCCACCCGCCGCAACCGAAACCGCCCTCCGCCGGGGCGACCTCGGGCTGGCCGGTGAGCATGCCGCGCAGGTCCGCGGCCACGTACGTCGGCCGGTGCTCGGGCCGGGCGGCGAGCAGCCCCGCGCCGTCCGTGACACCGGTCAGCACGAGCAGCGAGTCCACCTCTCCGTTGAACGCACCCTCGATGTCCGTGTCGAGGCGGTCGCCCACCACCAGGGGCCGCTCCGCGCCCGTCCGCAGGATCGTCTCCCGGTGCATGGGCGGCAGCGGCTTGCCCGCCACCTGCGGCTCGGCGCCCGTCGCGATCCGTACGACCTCGACGGCCGCGCCGTTGCCCGGCGCGATGCCGCGGGCGCTCGGGATCGTCAGGTCCGTGTTGGACGCGAACCACGGGAGCCCGCGCGCGATCGCGTAACAGGCCTCGGCGAACCGGCCCCACGCCAGGTCGGGCCCCCCGTACCCCTGCGCGACCGCCACCGGATCGTCGTCGGCCGACTCCACCGGCTCCAGGCCCCGCTCGCGCAGCGCGACCCGCAGCCCCTCGCCGCCGATCACCAACACCCGCGCCCCCTGGGGCACTTGCTCACTCACCAGACGGGCCACCGCCTGGGCCGACGTGATGACGTCCGGCCCCTCGGTCGCGATGCCCAGCTCCGTCAGATGCTCCGCCACCGCGTCCGGCGTACGCAGCGCGTTGTTCGTGACATACGCCAGGTGCATGCCGCCGTCACGTGCGGTGCCCAGCGAATCGACCGCGTGCGCGATGGCCTGCCCGCCCGTGTACACCACCCCGTCCAGGTCGAGCAGGGCCGTGTCATAGACCTCGCTCAGCGCCCGCTCGCTGCCCGCGGGCCGCGTCCTGACGTCCCGCCCTGCGCTTCGGTCCGCGGTCTGGCTCATTGCACATCGCTCCTCGCTCGATCCCACTCCCCCGATCATCGCTTATGCCACTGACACACATACGATGCCCTAATGAACACAGCGGGTCACACCGACGACAGCGGCCTCGACCTGATCCCTTTCCGGGGCGTGCGCTACGTCCCCGAACGGGTCGGCAGTCTCGCCGCGGTGACCTCACCCCCGTACGACGTGGTCGTACGGCCGGACGGCCTGCTCCACCTGGAATCCGCCGACCCGCACAACATCGTCCGGCTGATCCTCCCGCAGGCCACCACCCCGGCCGCCCGCAACCGGCAGGCCGCGGACACCCTCCACACCTGGCTCGCCGAAGGCATCCTCGCCCCCGACACCGAGCCCAGCCTGTACGTCTACGAACAGCGCGACGACGACATCCTGCAGCGCGGCATCATCGGCGCGCTCCGCCTCTCGGACACCGAGGACGGCATCGTCCTCCCCCACGAAGGCGTCATGACCCACGTCGTCGAGGACCGCGCGGCCCTCATGCGGACGACCTCGGCCAATCTGGAACCGCTGCTCCTGACCTACCGCAGCGACGGCGAGGACGACCCCAAGGGCGCGACGGCCGTCATCGAACGCACCGCCCAGCGCGAACCCCTCCTCTCCACGACCACTGAGGACGGGTTCCACCACCGCCTGTGGTCCGTCACGGACCCGGCCGAGATCGCCGAGATCCAGTCGGATCTCTCCTGCCACCAGGCGCTGATCGCGGACGGCCACCACCGCTGGGCCACCAACCTGCGCCTGCGCGCCGAGCACCCCTCCCCGAGCGCCTGGGACTACGGCCTGGTGCTCCTGGTGGACACCGCCCGCTACCCGCTGCGCGTCCGCGCCATCCACCGCTACCTCCACCGTCTTCCGGTGGCCGCCGCCCTCCAGGCCCTCGGCGACTCCTTCCGCATACGTACCGTCGACGGCCCGCTGGACAACGCCATCGCAGCCCTGGCCGAGGCCGCCGCCGCCAGCAACGCCTTCGTCCTCGCGGGCGACGGCGCCTTCCACCTCATCGACCGCCCGTCCCCGGACCTCCTCGCCCATACGATTCCGGGCGAATTCCCCGAGGCCTGGCGCACCCTCGACGCGACGGTCCTGCACGCCACCCTCCTCGACCACATGTGGCGCATCCCCGACACCCCCGACCAGATCGCGTACATCCACGACACCGCGGCGACGGTCGAGAAGGCGGAGCGCGACGGCGGCACGGCGGTCCTGATGCACCCGGTCCGCGAGGAGGTCGTGCGCGAACTCGCCCGCCAAGGCGTCACGATGCCCCGCAAGTCCACGTCCTTCGGCCCGAAACCGGCCACCGGCCTGGTGCTGCGGGACCTGAGCTTCTGATCGCCGTCAGAAGGGGCCCTAGGTGTATTGATCACGAGCGTTGTTAACACTGGCCGGGCTTGATCACGGCGAAGGCCTCCGTGTGTGGTGGAGGTGTCGAATCTTCACCGCA
>NZ_JBHVZA010000011.1:0-240768 GCF_042880275.1 Streptomyces sp. NPDC058308 | reverse complement strand
TGCGGTGAAGATTCGACACCTCCACCACACACGGAGGCCTTCGCCGTGATCAAGCCCGGCCAGTGTTAACAACGCTCGTGATCAATACACCTAGGCCTTCGGCTTCTTCGCTAGGCCTTCGGCTTCTTTGTGGGCTTCTCCGGGCGGTCCCGCGCCGCCCGCACCAGGCGTATGTACCGGTCCCAGTCCCAGTACGGGCCCGGATCCGTGTGGTCCGTGCCCGGCACCTCCACGTGCCCGACGATGTGCTCGCGGTCCACGGGGAAGTCGTACCGCTTGCATATCCCGGCGGTGAGCCGTGCCGACGCCGCGTACATCTCATCGGTGAACGAGGACTTCCTGTCGACGAACCCCTCGTGCTCGATGCCGATGCTGCGCTCGTTCCAGCTCTTGTTGCCCGCGTGGAAGGCGACGTCCAGCTCGCGGATCATCTGCGCTATGTGTCCGTCCTTGCGCACCACGTAGTGCGCGGCGGCGCCGTGCGCCGGGTCCTTGAAGACCCGCAGCGCTGTGTCGTATCCCCCCTGGACGACGTGGATGACGACGCGGTCGATCGCATAGTCGTCGGGGCGGTCGGCGCGCCGCCAGTTGTAGTCCGACGCGGCGACCCACTGGGCGCCCCGGGCGTCGACCTCGCCCTCCTTGCGCCGCTTGACCACGCCGGGCAGCCGCCACCACAGCCGCCCCAGCTCGTCCTTGGCCAGCACCGCCGTGCCGACCGCCGCCGCGGCGCCGCCGATCAGCAGGGTGCGGCGGTCGACCCCGCGCCGCACCGGCTTCTCGCTCGCGCCCTCGTCTTCTTCCCCCATGTGATCGTCAACGCTTACTGACGGGCATCCGGTTCCCATCGCCCCGTACCCTGTTAGAGCTATGACTTTGACCCCGCAGCGTCCCCAGCGCCCCCTCCGCGTCCTCGCCGCCATGTCCGGCGGTGTGGATTCCGCCGTCGCCGCCGCCCGCGCCGCCGAGGCCGGGCACGACGTGACAGGAGTGCACCTCGCGCTCTCGGCGAACCCGCAGTCGTTCCGCACGGGCGCGCGGGGCTGTTGCACCATCGAGGACTCGCGCGACGCCCGCCGTGCCGCGGACGTCATCGGCATCCCCTTCTACGTGTGGGATCTCGCCGAGCGGTTCCGCGAGGACGTGGTCGAGGACTTCGTCGCGGAGTACGAGGCGGGGCGCACCCCCAACCCGTGCCTGCGCTGCAACGAGAAGATCAAGTTCGCCGCCCTCCTCGACAAGGCCCTCGCCCTCGGCTTCGACGCGGTCGTCACCGGCCACTACGCCAAGGTGATCGTCCACGAGGACGGCACCCGCGAGCTGCACCGCGCCTCCGACATGGCCAAGGACCAGAGCTATGTCCTCGGGGTCCTGGACGACCGCCAGCTCGCCCACGCGATGTTCCCCCTCGGTGACACGCTCACCACCAAGGAGGAGATCCGCGCGGAGGCCGAGGAGCGCGGCCTCGCCGTCGCCAAGAAGCCCGACAGCCACGACATCTGCTTCATCGCCGACGGCGACACCCAGGGCTTCCTCGCCGCCCGCCTCGGCAAGGCGGAGGGCGACATCGTGGACGAGTCCGGGGAGGTCCTGGGCACCCACGACGGCGCGTACGGCTACACCATCGGCCAGCGCAAGGGCCTGCGCATCGGCACCCCGGCCCCCGACGGCAAGCCGCGCTATGTCCTGGACATCTCCCCGGTGAACAACACCGTGACGGTCGGCCCCGCCGCCGCCCTGGACGTCACCGCCCTGACCGCCATCAAGCCCCGCTGGTGCGGCGCGGCGCCCACCGGCCCCGGCACGTACACCGCCCAGCTGCGGGCCCACGGCGGCGAGACCGAGGTCACAGCGGAGCTCGTCGACGGCACCTTGAACGTCTCGTTCGCCGAGCCGGTCCGCGGTGTCGCCCCCGGCCAGGCGATCGTGCTCTACGACGGCACGCGCGTGGTCGGCTCGGCGACGATCGCGACGACGGAGCGGGTGACGGCGGCGGCCTGACGCGTTCCCGGCAGCGAGCGGCCCCGAACGCCGCCGGCTCTCTCGTGACGGTGCGGAGGAATCCCTCGGCTACGGCGTAGCTGCGTGGCCGCGGCGCCTCATGCTTCGCATCAGTGCTTCGAGTGCGGCCCGGTCCGTTACGAGTACGTGGGCCGGGCTGTCGCTTTCGCGGAGGGCGATGCGGTCGCCGAGCGTCGTGGCAACCTCGACGCACGCGTTGCCGGAAGCCTCCGAGAACGAGGACTTGAGCCACTTTAGTTCGGACATGTGCGACACCTCTTGCGGCTCTCTCGTGGCGGTGCGGAGGGATCCCTCGGCTATGGCGTAGCTGCGTGCCTGTGGTGCTTCACGCTGTGCATCAGTGCTTCGAGTGCGGCCCGGTCCGTTGCGAGGACGTGGGCCGGGCTGTCGCTTTCGCGGAGGGCGATGCGGTCGGTGCCGGTGGCGGCAACCTCGACGCAGTTGTTGCCACCGCCCCCACAGAACGAAGAACGTTGCCACTTGCTCTCGGCCATGTGCTGGTTCCCCCCTATGGTTCGCGTGCGATGGAACGAATGAGCTCCTGTGAATCCTTCGGAGCCAACGCTGACCGTTCCATCAGGTCCAGTAGGGAACGATAGTTCGCCAAGGGGATCGGGGCATCTACGAAGTGTGCGCCGAGCGCTGTGTCCAGCTGCACCGTGTCCAATTGGGGCAGTGGCCCCTCCGCGTACAGGACCGACTGGCCGGCTCCGTGAAAACCTCCAGCGCTGAACGGGATGACCAGCAGCGTCACGTTGTCACGGTCGGCCGCGTCAGCGAGGTGTTCCAGCTGCTTGCGGGCCACGTCACGGCCGCCGAACTCCAGGCGCAGGGCCGCTTCGTGGATGATTCCGACGTACGGGGTTGGGTTCTCTCGACTCAGGATCTCCTGGCGCCTGAGCCGGTGAGCGACTCGTAGCTCGACGTCCAGCCGCGAGAGTTTGGGAACCGTCAACTCGAAGATGGCGCGCGCGTGTTCTTCTGTCTGGAACAGGCCGGGCAGGTGCACAGTCTGGGCTGTGCGAATGCGCGTTGCGTAGTGCTCCACTTCCGAGACGTCCAAGTGGCCTTCAGGGAGCTTGCTGCGGTATTCGTCCCACCAATGGCTGGACCGCCGCGTACCCGTCAGTCCCGCCAGCGCCTCGACCAGGGCTTGGTCGGGGCACCTGTAATGGCAGGCAAGTTGGCGCACCCGCTGCGCGGGCGAGGACAGTGGCCGGGGCATGGTCATCCTCGACGCCGTGGCCGACCGGTGGGGCGGATGTGCCATAGGGGAGGGGTCGTACGGGCCGGGCGGTAAGACCATGTGGTTCGAGTTGGCCCTGCCCACGGGAGGATCGGGGCCCGGCTCCAAGGGCGTGCAGCGGAGTCGCGAACTGGGCGTCGGTCTCGGCGGTCTCAGCCCGGGGGCATGACGGGGCGACGCCCCCCGAGCCGGTCCCGGTGGGCGTGGTCGACAGGTGCCACCTCGTCGCGGTACGCGTCAACGCGGGCTGTGCCGGGCGTGCGGCTCGGCACAGTGTGGCCCCAGGGCGCTCAGCGTCGCGTGGAAGGGGCTGACCAGGTCCGATCAGACGACCCGGAGCACGATCTTGCCCTGGGTGCGGCCCTGTTCGCCCTGCGCGTGGGCCTTGGCCGCCTCCTCCAGGGGCAGCACCGTGTCGATCTCGACGCGGAGCTTTCCCTCGTCGACCAGGCGGGCGATCTCCAGGAGGCCCAGGCGGTCCGGCTCGACGACCGTCCAGCCCGCGTGCACGCCGAGCTCCGCGGCCCGCACCGGGTCCGGCAGACCGCCCGGGTCGGGCAGCGTCACCAGGTGGCCGCCGGGGCGGATGACCTCCAGGGACCGTGCTCCGTACGCGCCGCCCACTCCGTCCAGGACCACGTCCACATCGCGCACCGCCTCGGTGAAGTCCACGCGCGTGTAGTCGACGATTTCGTCCGCCCCGAGGCCGCGCAGGAAGTCGTGCTTCTCCTCGCGCGCGGTGCCGATGACGTACGCGCCGTGCGCCTTGGCTATCTGCACGGCGAGGTGGCCCACACCGCCCGCGGCCGCGTGGATCAGTACCCGCTGCCCGGCGCGGAGCCCGGCTGTCTCGATGAGGCCCTGCCAGGCGGTGAGCGCCGCGAGGGGCAGCGCGGCGGCCCGCACGTGGTCGATGCTCCGCGGTTTGGGCGCGAAACGGCGGGCGGGCGCCGTGACGAACTCGGCGTACCCGCCGGTCTGTTCGGGGAAGCGGGGCATGCCGAACACCTCGTCGCCGGGCTGGTACAAGGTCACTCCGGGGCCCACCTCCTCGACGACGCCGGACACGTCGTAGCCGAGGATCGGGGTGTCGCCCCACGTGCCGAACGCGCCCTCCGCGCGGGTCTTCCAGTCGACGGGGTTGACGCCCGCCGCGTGGACCCGGACCAGGATCTCGGTCAGGCCGGGCTCGGGGCGGTCGACCTCCACGGGGACCAGGTTCTCGGGGGCGCCCCAGGCGCGGGGGCTGACGGCACGCATCTTCATGGTCTTCCGGTCTTCCTCTTTCGGAGCGGCTGAGATCCCAGAGTGCGCGGGCGCGGGCCGTCGCAGTGCTGGCAGTTTGGCCATCATGTGACAGGATTCGGCCATGGAACATCGCAGTGGCGCAGGTGGCGCAGGTGGCGCAGGTGGCGCAGGTGGCGCAAAGGGTGCAAAAGGTGCGCATCGCGTGGCCGTGCTCGCGCTGGACGGCGTCTACGCCTTCGAGCTGGGCATCCCGTCGAGGCTGTTCGGCACCGCCGAGGACGAGCACCACAGGCCGCTCTACGACGTCGTGGTCTGCACGGTGGACGGGCGGCCGGTGCGGACGGACTCCGGGTTCACCGTGACGGCCGACCACGGCCCGGCGGCCCTCGCGCAGGCGGACACCGTGGTGATCCCGCCGACCCGCCGCTTCGACGAGGGCATGGCGGGCGGCGAGCTCCCGGCGGGCGTGGCCGAGGCCCTGGGGCGGATCAGGCCCGGCACCAGGATCGTCTCGTTCTGCAACGCCTCGTACGTCCTGGCCGCCACCGGCCTCCTCGACGGGCGCCCCGCGACGACGCACTGGAACGTCGCCCGCGACTTCCAGCGGTCCTTCCCCAGGGTCAAGGTCGACGCGGACGTGCTCTTCGTGGACGACGGCGACGTACTGACCGCGGCGGGCGTCGCGGCCGGCATCGACCTCTGCCTCCACGTCGTGCGCCGGGACCACGGCGCCGCCGTCGCCAACCACGTCGCCCGCCTCTGCGTCGTACCGCCCTGGCGCGACGGCGGGCAGGCGCAGTACATCGAGCGGCCCGTCCCGGAGCCCACGCTCGCCACGACGGCCGCCACGCGCGCGTGGGCCCTCGAACGGCTCCACGAGCCGCTGCCCCTGGGCGAGCTCGCCGCCCACGCGCGCATGAGCCTGCGGACCTTCACGCGCCGCTTCCAGGAGGAGGTGGGCATGTCTCCCGGGCGCTGGCTGACCGCCCAGCGCGTCGAACTGGCCCGCCAGCTCCTGGAGTCGAGCGACCTGCCGGTGGACGTGGTCGCCCACCGGGCCGGGTTCGGCACCGGCAACTCCCTGCGCCAGCACATGCGTTCCGTGCTCGGCGTCTCGCCGGTCGCCTACCGCAGGACGTTCACGGCTGCTTCGTGACCTCCGCCTCGTAGAAGCAGAAGTGATCCTTGATGCCGGTCACGTCCGGCTTCGGCTCCGGGTACGCCCACACCGAGTCGGGTGAGCCCGGCAGCGACCAGTAGGAGGCCGTTCCCTTGAACGGGCAGTACGTAGAGGTCTCCGACGGAGTCAGCAGGTCCGTGCGCACGTCCTCCGGAGGGAGGTAGTAGCGCACCGGGTAGCCCGTCTCGCTCAGCAGCAGCGGACGAGTGCTCTCGGCGACGACCTGCCCGTCGAGCTCCACGCGCACGTGCTCCGTGCCCTGCTCGACGGTGATCCGGTGTCCCGCGGTCATGAGATGCCCTCCTCGTTGAGTGCCTTCTACCGTTGGGTGCCTTCTACAACGGACTACGACGGAACGTACCGTGACCGTATGAACATCTGCGTCTTCCTCTCCGCCGCCGACCTCGACGACCGCTACACGCGCCCGGCCCGCGAATTCGCCGAACTGCTCGGCAAGGGCGGCCACACCCTGGTGTGGGGCGGCTCCGAGAGCGGCCTGATGAAGGTCGTGGCGGACGGCGTGCACGAGGCGGGCGGACGGCTCGTCGGTGTCTCCGTCGACTTCCTCGCCGCCAAGGCCAGGCAGGTCGCAGAGCCCCACGAAATGGTGATCGCCCGCGACCTCGCCGAGCGCAAGGCACTGCTCCTGGCGAAGGCCGACGCGATCGTGATCATGGTGGGCGGCACCGGCACGCTCGACGAGGCCACCGAGATCCTGGAGCTGAAGAAGCACGGCAAGCACACCAAGCCGGTGGTCCTGCTGAACTCCGCCGGGTTCTACGACGGCCTCAAGGAGCAGTTCCGCCGCATGGAGGACGAGGGGTTCCTGCCCCTCCCGCTGACCGACCTCGTCTTCTTCGCCGAGGAGCCGGTGGGCGCGCTCGCGTACCTGGAGGAATCGTTCGGCACGCAGTGATGCGAGCATGGCCGGTATGGCTACACATGTGATCACCGGGGCGGGCTCGGGCATCGGCGCCGCCGTCGCCCGCCGCCTCCACGCACGCGGCGACGACCTCGTACTGCACGCGCGGGACGCGGGCCGCGCCAAGGAGCTCGCCGCCCAGTTCCCCGGCGCGGGCACGCTCGTCGGCGACCTCTCCGACCCCGACAAGCTGTCCTGGGCCTTCGGGCACCAGTCGCTGCCCGAGCGAGTGGACTCCCTGCTCCACATCGCGGGCGTCGTCGACCTCGGCCCGGTTGGCGAGCTCACCCCCAAGTCCTGGCGCCACCAGCTCAACGTCAACCTCATCGCCCCCGCCGAACTCACCCGCCACTTCCTGCCCCAACTCCGGCTCGCCCAGGGGCACGTGGTCTTCGTGAACTCGGGCGCGGGCCTGAGCGCCGGCCCCGAGTGGGCCGCGTACGCCGCCTCCAAGCACGGCCTGAAGGCCCTGGCCGACTCCCTGCGCCAGGAGGAGCACGGCAACGGCGTCCGGGTCACCTCGGTCTACCCCGGGCGCACGGCCAGCGCCATGCAGGTCAAGGTCCACCAGCAGGAGGGCAAGGAGTACGACGCCTCCCGCTGGATCGACCCCGAGTCGATCGCCACGACGATCGTCATGGCCCTGGACCTGCCGCGCGACGCGGAGGTCAACGACCTGACGGTGCGGCCCGGACGATGAGCGACACGTTCACCTGGGGCCCGGCCACCGGCATCGGGTCGATGCCCGGCGGCGACGCCCGCGAGGCCGCCAAGACGGTGACCGGCAGCTTCGACGGCCCCGAGCACGGCATGGCGTACCTCGCCGAGCTGCCCGCGCGCGGACCCGGCGCCGACATGATCGGCCGCACGGCCGGACTCCTCGTCGACCTGTACGCGCGCGTGGAGCCCAGCGGCTGGCGGATCGGCGACCGCCCGGGCCGGGACACCCGCCGTGCCAGGGCCTGGCTCGGCGAGGACCTCGACGCCCTGGAGGAGTTCACCCAGGAGTACCGGGGGCCGCTCAAGATCCAGGCCGTCGGCCCGTGGACGCTCGCCGCGGCCCTGGAGCTCAGGAACGGCGAGGCCGCGCTCTCCGACCCCGGCGCCTGCCGTGACCTCGCGGGATCCCTCGCCGAAGGGCTGCGCGGGCACCTCGCGGACGTGCGCCGCAGGGTGCCCGGCGCGCAGGTGGTCCTCCAGCTCGACGAGCCCTCGCTCATCGCCGTACTGCGCGGGCAGATCAAGACGGCCAGCCAGTACCGCACCCACCGCGCCGTGGACCGGCAGGCCGTGGAGGACACCCTGCGGGACGTCCTGGCCGTCCAGGACGGCGGACCCACGATCGTCCACTCCTGCGCGCCCGACGTCCCCTTCGCGCTGCTGCGCCGTGCCGGAGCCCACGCCGTCTCGTTCGACTTCTCGCTGCTCACCGAGCGTGACGACGAGGTGATCGGCGAGACGGTCGAGGGCGGCACGAAGCTCTTCGCCGGTGTCGTGCCGGGCGTGGACGGCGGATTGTCAGACCCTGCCGGTAGCGTCATGGGTGTCAGGACGCTGTGGCGCAGGCTGGGGCTGAATCCGGGATCACTCGCGGAGTCGGTCGTGGTCACTCCGTCGTGCGGGCTCGCGGGCGCTTCTCCCGCGTACGCGCGCGCGGCGCTCGCCCACTGCGTCAGGGCGGCGAGATCGCTCGCAGACAACCCTGAGTAATTGGGTATGACGTAACGGGAGGACGAAACGGTGGCTGTCGAACAGCAAGGCTCTGTGCCCGCCGAGGCACGGGATCACCATGCCCAGCTGGCCGAACAGATCGAGGAGCACCGCTTCCGGTACTACGTGAAGGACCAGCCGGTCGTCAGCGACGCCGAGTTCGACAAGCTCCTGCGTTCCCTCGAAGCCCTGGAGGAGGAGCACCCGGAGCTGCGCACCCCGGACTCGCCCACCCAGAAGGTCTCCGGTTCGTACGAGACGGAGTTCACCGCGGTCGAGCACCGGGAGCGCATGCTCTCCCTCGACAACGCCTTCGACGACGGGGAGCTGGCCGCCTGGGCGGACCGCGTCGCCAAGGACGTCGGCTCCCCGGACTTCCACCTGCTGTGCGAGCTGAAGGTCGACGGCCTCGCGGTCAACCTCACGTACGAGGACGGGAAGCTGACCCGCGCCGCCACCCGCGGCGACGGCCGCACCGGCGAGGACATCACGCCGAACGTCCGCACCATCGCGGACATCCCCCAGCGCCTCAAGGGCGACCGGGTGCCCGCTCTCGTCGAGATCCGCGGCGAGGTCTTCTTCCCCATGGAGAAGTTCGACGAGCTGAACGCCCGCCTGGTGGAGGCGGGCGACAAGCCCTTCGCCAACCCGCGGAACGCGGCGGCGGGTTCCCTGCGCCAGAAGGACCCGCGCGTCACCGCGACCCGCCCGCTGCACATGGTGGTGCACGGCATCGGCGCCCGCGACGGCTTCGACATCGACTGCCTCAGCCATGCCTACGAACTGCTCCACGAGTGGGGCCTGCCCACCGCCAGGCACAACAGGGTCGTGGACGGCCTGAAGGGCGTGCGGGACTTCATCGCGTACTTCGGAGAGAACCGCCACTCCGTGGAGCACGAGATCGACGGCGTCGTCGTCAAGCTCGACGAGATCCCGCTGCAGGGCCGCCTCGGCTCCACCTCGCGCGCCCCGCGCTGGGCCATCGCCTGGAAGTACGCGCCCGAGGAGGTCAACACCAAGCTCATCAACATCCGGGTCGGCGTCGGCCGCACCGGCCGCGTCACGCCGTACGCCCAGGTGGAGCCCGTCACCGTCGCGGGCTCCGAGGTCGAGTTCGCGACCCTGCACAACCAGGACGTGGTGAAGAAGAAGGGCGTCTTCATCGGGGACACCGTCGTGATCCGCAAGGCGGGCGACGTCATCCCGGAGATCCTCGGGCCCGTCGTGGACCTGCGGGACGGCAGCGAGCGGGAGTTCGTGATGCCCGCCGAGTGCCCCGAGTGCGGCACGGAGCTGCGGCCCATGAAGGAGGGCGACATCGACCTGCGCTGCCCCAACGCGCAGTCGTGCCCCGCCCAGTTGCGTGAGCGTCTCTTCTACCTGGCGGGCCGCAAGTCCCTCGACATCGAGAACTTCGGATACGTCGCGGCAGCCGCCCTCACCAAGCCCCTGGAGCCCGCCGAGCCGCCGATCCTCGACGAGGGCGACATCTTCGACCTCAAGGTCGAGGAGCTCCTGCCCATCAAGTCCTACGTCCTCGACCAGGACTCCGGCCTGCCCAAGCGCGACCCCAAGACCGGCGAGGAGAAGGTCGTCACCTTCTTCGCCAATCAGCAGGGCGAGGCGAAGAAGAACACCCTCGCCATGCTGGAGAACATCGCGGCGGCCAAGGAGCGACCGCTCGCCCGCATCCTCACGGGACTCTCGATCCGGCACGTCGGCCCGGTGGCCGCCGAGGCGCTGGCCCGCGAGTTCCGCTCCATCGACCGCATCGAACAGGCCACCGAGAAGGAGCTCTCGGACGTGGCGGGCGTGGGCCCGATCATCGCCGCCTCCCTCAAACAGTGGTTCACCGAGGAGTGGCACCGGGAGATCCTGCGCAAGTGGAGGGCTGCCGGGGTGCGCATGGAGGAGGAGGCGAGCGGTGCGGACGAGGGGCCGCGCCCGCTCGAAGGCCTCACGGTGGTCGTCACCGGAACGCTTGAGCACCACACCCGGGATGGCGCGAAAGAGGCGCTGCAGAGCCAGGGTGCGAAGGTCACGGGTTCCGTTTCCAAGAAGACCGATTTCGTGGTCGTGGGCGACAACCCCGGGTCCAAGTACGACAAGGCCATGCAGGTGAAGGTTCCGGTTCTCGACGAGGACGGCTTCGCCGTCCTGCTCGGACAAGGACCGGACGCGGCGCGGGAAGTCGCGCTTCCGACCGAGGAGTAGCGGTTGAAGGCCACCCGTTCAGCGCATACCAGATGCATAGGGGTGGCCGGGTCGCATTCGGGCAACCGTGGTCGACCGCTGCCCGTAGAAGCCTTCTGCGGCCTACTGTTGAGATGTGCGCCTGCCGTGCCCCGCTGCGAACGGGGTATCTCCTGCTCATCAAGAGCTTGGAAGGGAGCATCCCCTGTCCGGCGCGAGTGGTGCGGTAGTGCATCTCCTCAGCTCGCGGAGGGCTCGGGGAAAAAGGATGGGACGCGGCCGGCCCCGGGCCGGGTCCGCGTGGCGTGGGCACCGCCGGCTGTGAGAGGGACGGGAATGGAACCGACCGAGAGCGCCGCCCCGGACTCACGGCTGCGCGCGCGCCTGTGGCGCGCGCCGACCGCCTGGCTGCGCGGCCGCCGAACAGCGACGACCACCGGCCCGTCCACCACGCCGGGACCCGCGGCGGGATGCGGGGCCGGGACGCTGAGCACCGCCGTCGCACCCCGCGAACGGGCCTGGACCTCCGGAGCCCGCAGCCCCGTGGACGGCCCCGGAGCCACCGTGGGACCCACCGCACAGGACATCCGCGACCCCTGGCCGCTGCTGCCCGTCGCGATCGTCGCGGCTGCCGCGGCCCTGCTCGGCACCGGCTTCTTCCAGGCCCTCACGGGCAGGCACGCCCTGTTCCCCTCCGGCGCCGCGGGCTGGTCCCTCGCCGTCCTCACCGGCTTCATCGTCGGCCACCTCGTCGCCCTCGGCCGTGACCGCTGGTGGGGCGGCACGGGCTCCGGCGGCGCGCTCACCGTCGCGGTCCTCCTGCTCTACGGCTGGGTGCCCGCGGGCATGGTCAGCCTCACCGTCTTCGTCCTGGTCGGCGTCGCGCGCAGGCACCGCTGGCGGCAGGGCGTCCTGCACGGCGCGGTCGACATCCTCGGCATCGGGGCGGGCGCGCTCGCCCTGGCCACTTTCGGCACGGCGCCGAGCGCCGAGTCACCCTGGCTGCCCGAGACCTGGGACCTGTACACCGCGCCCCAAGTGGCCCTGGTCGCCGTCGCCTACCTCGTCGTCACCCGCGCCCTGCTCTGGTACGTCCACGCACCGCGCACCGGCGCCCTGCCCACCGTCACCCGCACCGCCCTGGTCAGGCAGGGGTTCCTCGCCGCCGCCCTGCTCGGCATCGCCCCGCTGATCTGCGTCGTGGCGATCTCCCTGCCCATCCTGCTGCCGCTCTTCGCGATCCCCCTTGTCGCCCTCGACTCCACCCTGTGGATCGCCCGCGCCAGGGCCGAGGAGCAGCTCCGGGACCCGCTCACCGGACTGCCCAACCGGCAGTGGCTCCTCGAACGGACCTGGACGGCCCTCGACGACGCCGAGCGGATCGGGGCGCGGGCCGCCCTGCTGCTGATCGACATGGACCGTTTCCGGTCGGTGAACGACACCCTCGGCCACCTCGCGGGCGACCGGCTGCTGCTGCAGATAGCGGACCGGCTGCGCCTCGCCCTGCCCCGGGGTGCGGAGGCCGCACGCCTGGGCGGTGACGAGTTCGCCGTACTGATCCCGATCGCCGACTCCACGACGTCGGCCACGCGCGTGGCGCGCCAGCTGGTCGCCGCGCTCGGCTCGCCGCTCGACCTGGACGGCCTGACCCTCGTCCTTGAGGCCAGCGCGGGTCTCGCCGTCTTCCCCGACCACGCGCTCGACGCGGAGGGCCTCCTCAGGCGCGCGGACGTCGCGATGTACCAGGCGAAGCGGGACCGCACCGGCGTCGAGGTGTACGAGTCCAAGCGGGACTCCAACACTCCGGACCGGCTCGGCCTCCTCGGCGACCTGCGCCGGGCGCTCGACGCGGGCGACGTCGAGCTGCACTACCAGCCCAAGGTCCGCTTCGACGGCAAGGTCGCGGGCCTCGAAGCGCTGGTGCGGTGGGTGCACCCCGAGCGCGGCAAGGTGCCGCCCGACGAGTTCATCGCCATCGCCGAGTCGTCCGGCCTCATGCCGCACCTGACGGAGTACGTCCTGGAGACCGCCCTCGGCCAGGTGGCCAAGTGGCAGGCCCAGGGCCTGAAGGTGCCCGTCGCGGTCAACGTGTCGCCGCGCGACGTCCACACGCCGGGATTCGCCGGGGCCGTCGCGGCGCGCCTCGCCCGCCACGGAGTGCCCGCGGGGGCGCTGCAGTTGGAGATAACGGAGCACGTCCTCCTGGAGGACCCGCAGCGGGCCGCGGACACGCTGGCCGGGCTCACCGGCCACGGCGTCAAGATGTCGCTCGACGACTTCGGCACGGGCTACTCCTCACTGGTCCACCTGCGCCGCCTCCCGGTCAGCGAACTGAAGATCGACCGTTCCTTCGTCGCGCGGCTCGCCGTCGACAATGAGGACGCGGAGATCGTCCGCTGCACCGTCGACCTCGCGCACTCGCTCGGCCTGCTCGTCGTCGCCGAGGGCGTCGAGGACGACGAGACCTGGGAGCGGCTGCGGGACCTCGGCTGCGACGCGGTGCAGGGCTGGCTGGTTGCCGCGGCGATGCCCGCGGAGGAGACGACGGCGTGGCTGCGGGCGCGGGGCTCCCGCGGGTGGCGCCGCCCCGCCGACGTCGCCGCGGAGGCGGCGGCGTGCGCGAAGAGGGCCGACGCGGACCAGTCCTCGGGGCACGTGGTCCAGTAGGCCTCCCCGCCCGGGGACAGGGGCCGGTGCCCGGCGATGGGCGGCCCGGAGACCGGCGTGGGGCGGCCCGGAGACCGGTGCGGGGCGGCGGGGAGGAAACCGTTTCACGGGCACACCGCCCCGCCCCATAGGATTGGGGCCATAACCCACACACTCACCACCCCTGAGGATCGCCGCATGCCTGGCATCACGCGCGAGGAGGTCGCCCACCTCGCCCGCCTTGCACGTCTGGAGCTGAAGGCCGAGGAGCTCGACCACTTCGCCGGACAGCTCGACGACATCATCGGCGCGGTCGCCCGCGTCTCGGAGGTCGCCGACCAAGACGTACCGCCGACCTCGCACCCGCTGCCGCTGACGAACGTCATGCGCGCGGACGAGGTCCGTCCGTCGCTCACCCCCGAGCAGGCGCTCTCGGGCGCTCCCGCCCAGGAGCAGCAGCGTTTCAAGGTGCCGCAGATCCTGGGGGAGGACTAAGAACATGACGGACATCATCAAGCTCACCGCCGCCGACATCGCGTCGAGGATCGCCTCCGGCGAGCTCACCGCCGTCGAGGTCACCGAGGCCCACCTGGCCCGTATCGAGGCCGTCGACGAGAAGGTGCACGCCTTCCTGCACGTGGACCGCGAGGGCGCCCTCGCGCAGGCCCGCGCCGTCGACGAGAAGCGCGCCAGGGGCGAGAAGCTCGGCCCGCTGGCCGGCGTCCCCGTCGCGCTGAAGGACATCTTCACCACCGAGGGCGTGCCGACCACGGTCGGCTCGAAGATCCTCGAGGGCTGGATCCCGCCGTACGACGCGACGGTCACCCGGCGCCTGAAGGCCGCCGACGTGGTCATCCTCGGCAAGACCAACATGGACGAGTTCGCCATGGGGTCCTCCACCGAGAACAGCGCCTACGGCCCCACCGGCAACCCCTGGGACCTCACCCGCATCCCGGGCGGCTCCGGCGGTGGCTCCTCCGCCGCGCTCGCCGCGTACGAGAGCCCCCTGGCGATGGGCACCGACACCGGTGGCTCCATCCGCCAGCCCGCGGCCGTCACCGGCACGGTAGGCGTCAAGCCGACCTACGGCGGCGTCTCCCGCTACGGCATGGTCGCGTTCAGCAGCAGCCTCGACCAGGGCGGCCCGTGCGCCCGTACGGTCCTGGACGCCGCGCTGCTGCACGAGGTCATCGCCGGCCACGACGAGCTCGACTCGACGTCCATCGACGCCCCGGTCCCGCCGGTCGTCGAGGCCGCGCGGAGCGGCTCCGTACAGGGCATGCGCGTCGGTGTCGTCAAGCAGTTCCGCGGCGAGGGCTACCAGGCCGGTGTCGTCCAGCGCTTCGACGAGTCCGTCGAGCTGCTCAAGGAGCTCGGCGCCGAGATCGTCGAGCTGGACTGCCCGACCTTCGACCTGGCGCTCTCCGCGTACTACCTGATCGCGCCCTCCGAGTGCTCCTCGAACCTCGCCCGCTTCGACGCCATGCGCTACGGCCTGCGCGTCGGCGACGACGGCACCCGTTCGGCCGAGGACGTCACCGCGCTGACCCGCGAGGCGGGCTTCGGCGACGAGGTCAAGCGCCGCATCATCCTGGGCACGTACGCCCTCAGCTCCGGCTACTACGACGCGTACTACGGAAGCGCCCAGAAGGTCCGCACCCTCATCACCCGCGAGTTCGAGGCCGCCTTCGAGCAGGTCGACGTGATCGTCTCCCCGACGACGCCGACCACCGCCTTCCCGATCGGCGAGCGCGCCGACGACCCGATGGCGATGTACCTCGCGGACCTGTGCACCATTCCGACCAACCTGGCGGGCAACGCCGCCATGTCGCTGCCCTGCGGCCTCGCGCCCGAGGACGGCCTGCCCGTCGGACTGCAGATCATCGCCCCCGCCATGAAGGACGACCGGCTGTACAAGGTCGGAGCCGCCGTCGAGGCCGCCTTCGTGGAAAAGTGGGGACACCCGCTGCTTGAGGAGGCACCGTCGCTGTGAGTGCACTGAACAAGGCCAAGGGCTTCAAGAAGTCCAAGACCGGCACGTACCTGTCGATCGGCACCACCGCGTTCGGCGCGGTCTCCGTGCTGAAGCAGGCCAAGAAGGCCCGCTACGAGAACGACACGCTCCGTCTCGTGGACGCCGTGGTCTCCGCTGCCGCCATCGCCACCGGCGTCGCGCTGCTCCTGCGGGAGCTCAAGCGCCTCGGCGACGACGACGTCCTGCTGGGCTGAGAGGGAAAGTTTCACCGTGACTGTCACTTCTGACCTGGTGTCGTACGAGGAAGCCCTCGCGACGTACGACCCCGTCATGGGCCTTGAGGTCCATGTCGAGCTCGGCACCAAGACCAAGATGTTCTGCGGCTGCTCGACCACGCTCAAGCAGGACGCGAACAGCCAGACCTGCCCGACCTGTCTCGGTCTGCCCGGCGCGCTGCCGGTCGTCAACGAGATCGGTGTCGAGTCGGCGATCAAGATCGGCCTCGCGCTGAACTGCGAGATCGCGGAGTGGTGCCGCTTCGCCCGGAAGAACTACTTCTATCCGGACATGCCGAAGAACTTCCAGACCTCCCAGTACGACGAGCCGATCGCCTTCAACGGCTATCTGGACGTCCAGCTGGAGGACGGCGAGATCTTCCGCGTGGAGATCGAGCGCGCCCACATGGAGGAGGACACCGGCAAGTCGACGCACGTCGGTGGCGCGACGGGCCGTATCCACGGCGCCTCGCACTCCCTTCTCGACTACAACCGCGCGGGCATCCCGCTCATCGAGATCGTCACCAAGCCGATCGAGGGCGCGGGCGAGCGGGCTCCCGAGGTCGCCAAGGCGTACGTCGCCGAGCTGCGCGAGCTCATCAAGGCGCTCGGCGTCTCCGAGGCCCGGATGGACAAGGGCCAGATGCGCTGCGACGTGAACCTCTCGCTGCGCCCGCACGGGCGGCAGGAGTTCGGCACGCGCAGCGAGACGAAGAACGTCAACTCGCTCCGTTCCGTGGAGCGCGCGGCGCGCTTCGAGATCCAGCGCCACGCGGCGGTCCTGAACTCCGGCGGCACCATCGTGCAGGAGACCCGCCACTTCCACGAGGACGACGGCTCCACGACCTCCGGCCGCATCAAGGACAACGCCGAGGACTACCGGTACTTCCCGGAGCCCGACCTCGTCCCCGTCGCCCCGGCCCGCGAGTGGGTCGAGCAGCTGCGGGCCGGCCTGCCCGAGATGCCGCGCGTGCGCCGCAACCGCCTCCGCGAGGAGTGGGGCGTCACGGAGCACGACATGCAGTCGATCCTGAACGCCGGCGCGGTCGACCCCATCGTCGCCACGATCGAGGCGGGCGCCGACCCGGCTGCCGCCCGCAAGTGGTGGATGGGCGAACTGTCCCGCAGCGCCAACGAGTCGGGCAGGGCCCTGGACGAGCTGCCGGTCACCCCGGTGCAGGTGGCCCGGGTCGCCGAGCTCGTCACCAAGGGCGACCTGAACGACAAGCTGGCGCGCCAGGTCTTCGAGGGCGTCCTCGCGGGCGAGGGCACGCCGGACGAGGTCGTCGAGAAGCGCGGCCTGAAGGTCGTCTCCGACGAGGGCGCGCTGACGTCCGCCGTCGACGAGGCCATCGCCGGCAACCCGGGCGTCGCGGACAAGATCCGCGGCGGCAAGGTCGCCGCGGTCGGCGCCCTGGTCGGCGCGGTCATGAAGGCCACCCGCGGCCAGGCCGACGCGGCCCGCGTCAAGGAACTGATCCTGGAGAAGCTGGGCGTCAGCGAGGGCTGACGGCTCTTCCCCGGACGAAGGGGGCGGCGCACCCACTGGGGCGCCGCCCCTTTCGCGTACGTCTGCCCCCTTCGCGTACGCCCGACGCCTCACGTACCTCCAGAACCTCCGCGTACCTCCAACGCCCTCGCGTCCGAGACCTTTTGGACGTTCACCCCGACTTCGTCCCGCGGCCTTCACAGGGAAACCGGACGTCACTAGCGTCCCCGCCGTACAGGTCAATGGATCGTCAGAGAACCATTGGATGTCGACTGGGAGGTCGCACGTGACTCCGGAGATTTCGCGCAGACGCCTGATGGCGGTCGGCGGTGGCGCCCTGGGCGTCGCCGCCGTCGGCTCGTTCCTGCCACCGTCGTTGCAGGAAGCGCTCGCGCACGAGCCGCCGCGCGGTGGCGGCCTCGACTCGATCGAGCACGTGGTGATCCTGATGCAGGAGAACCGGTCCTTCGACCACTACTTCGGCTCCCTGCGCGGTGTGCGCGGCTTCGGCGACCGCAACGCGATCCAACTGCCCACCGGCAAGCCGGTGTTCGAGCAGCCCGGCGTCCTGCGCACGATCCTGCCCTTCCCGGTCCGGCAGGCCGCCGAGACCCAGAAGAAGGACCTCCAGTACATCGGCGCGCTCGACCACTCCTGGGGCGGCGGTGCCACGGCCTGGCACGACGGCTGGATGGACGGCTGGATCACCGCCAAGACGGCGGCCACGATGGCGTACTACACGCGCGAGGACATCCCGCTGCACTACGAACTCGCCGACACCTTCACCGTCTGCGACGCCTACCACTCGTCCATCCACAGCTCCACCAGCCCCAACCGCAACCACCTGTGGAGCGGGAGGACGGGCTACGAGGCGAACGGCAAGCGGGCCGTCGGCAACGACGCGTACGACGAGGGCACGCACCCCGGGTACGGCTGGGGCACGTACGCCGAGCGTCTGGAGAAGGCGGGCGTGAGCTGGCGGACGTACACCGAGTGGGAGAACTTCACCGACAACCAGATCGAGTTCTTCACCACCTTCAAGGCCATCGCCCGCAAGGTGCTCGCCGGGACGGGCGTCACCTTCATGGAGGCGTTCTACGCCAAGGTGCGCGACGCCAGGGACGAGGCCGAGCGCGGCAAGCTGCTCGCCGACCTGGAGAAGGGCGTCAAGACCCTCTCCAAGGCCGAGCGGTCGCTCTTCGAGCGCGGTCTGCGGCGCGTGCCCACCGGCAAGCTCGCCGACGAGTTCGCCAAGGACGTCGCGGCCGGCAAGCTCGCGAAGGTCACCTATCTGGTCCCCTCCGCCCAGGACTCCGAGCACCCCAGCGTCTCCTCGCCGATCCACAGCGCGACCATCGTCTACAAGGTCCTCGACGCCCTGGCCTCCCACCCCGACGTCTGGCGCCGCACCGCCGTCTTCATCAACTACGACGAGAACGACGGCTTCTTCGACCACGTCCCGCCGCCCGTGCCCGGCGGCGACTCCGCCGAGGAGCGGGAGGAGCGCTGGGAGGGCAGGCCCACCGGGCTCGGCGTGCGCGTGCCGATGCTCGTCGTCTCGCCGTGGACCGTCGGCGGCTACGTCTGCTCCGAGGTCTTCGACCACACCTCCGTCGTGCGCTTCCTGGAGAAGTGGACCGGCGTACGGGAGCCCAACATCAGCGCCTGGCGCCGCAAGGTCACCGGCGATCTCACCGGCGCGTTCGACTTCCGCCGCGGCCACCGGCAGCCCGACGTCGAACAGCCGGGCGCCATACCGGCGTTCAGCGGCCGCTGGGCCCCGCAGCCGCCCCTGAAGCAGTCCATGCCGGTCCAGGAGCCCGGCACCCGCCGCGCCCGTCCGCTGCCGTACCAGCCCGACGCGGACGTGCGGCCCGGCGAGGACGGCACGCTCACGGTGCGGCTGCGCAACGGCGGCAGTTCCAGCGCGCACTTCGCGCTCTATCCGTACGCCGGGGAGTTCAAGGTTCCCCAGCATCAGGACGTCGTGCGCAAGGGCTCCTGGACGGTGCCGGTGCCGGGCGACGCGTACGCCTTCACCATCACCGGGCCTAACGGCTTCCGGCGCGAGTTCGCGGGCGGCAAGGGCGCCAAGGGCGGCAAGGGCGGCACGGGCAGCGGGAGTGGACAGGGCGGTGGGAGCGGCCGGGACGGGGGCGCGCGGCTCGCCTCCGCGATCACCCGCCGCGAGATCCACCTCACCCTGGCCAACCGCGGCAGCCACTCCCTCGTCTTCACCGTCAAGCCGCTCGGATATGTGGACGAAGGCGACATCAGGTCGCGGACGCGGACCGTCCGCGTCAAGGCGGGCAGCAGCCGTACGGTCGCCTGGCACACCGCCGACGAGCACGGCTGGTACGACGTCGAGGTGACCGCCGACGGCGACTCCGCCTTCCGGCGGCGGCTCATGGGACACATCGAGAACGGACGCGCGAGCGTCTCGGGCTGAGACCCGGCGCACGGGGAGCGCGAGGGCCCGCAGCGGGCCCCCGCGCGCCTCGCCACGCACCTCCCTGGGCGGTGTGCGGCGCTGCTTGTGCTCTTGTGAGTATGGCCACGAAAGGGGCCAATGATCTCCAAGGGCTGTCAAGGTGACAGCGGCGCTCATGTCGCCACTCATGCGTTCTTTGCGGGCCCAGTTGGTCGACTGTTGCTCCCGGTGAAGATCCACAGAACATCCAGGGAGTCAGTCCGTGGCAGCACTCGCCCGGTGGTGCGTCAGGCGCCGTCTCGTCGTCGTCCTGCTGTGGCTCCTCGCTCTCGGCGCGACCGCGTCGGCCGCCGCGGCCGTCGGCACCGCGTACTCGAACGACTACGACGTGCCGGGCACCGAGTCGGGCCGCGCGAGCGAGCTCCTGAACGACAACTTCCCCGGCCTCGGCGGCGACAGCGACACCGTCGTCTGGCACACAGGACCCGGCACCACCGTCCGCGCCGCCGACGTCGAGCAGACGATGTCCGACGCGCTCGACAAGATCTCCCAGCTGCCCGCCGTGGCGTCCGTGACCGGGCCCTACGGCGGCCAGGGCGCCGGGCAGATCAGCGCGGACGGCCGCACCGCGTACGCCGCCGTCACCTTCCGCGAGCAGGCCGACGACATCGACAAGGCCGATGCGCGGGCCGTCGTCGACACCGCAAGGGCCGCCGCCTCCGATCGCCTGCAGGTGGAGCTCGGCGGCACCGCCGTCGGACTCACCGAGTCCAAGAGCGCCCAGGTCGCCGAGGTCGTCGGGGTGGCCGTCGCCGCCGTCGTCCTCTTCCTCGCCTTCGGCTCGCTCGCCGCGTCCGCCCTGCCCATCGCCACGGCCCTGGTGTCCGTCGGCACCGCGTACGCGGGCATCGTCCTGCTCGGCCACCTGATGACCGTCGCGGACTTCGCGCCGATGCTCGGCACCCTGATCGGGCTCGGCGTCGGCATCGACTACGCCCTGTTCATCGTCACCCGGCACCGCAAGGGCCTCAAACGCGGCCTGCCCGTGGCCGTAGCCGCCGAGCGCGCCGTCGCCACCACCGGCCGCGCCGTCGTCTTCGCCGGCGCCACCGTCTGCATCGCCCTGCTCGGCATGCTCATCCTGCGGCTCAGCTTCCTGAACGGCGTCGCCGTCGCCGCCTCGCTGACCGTCGTCCTCACCGTCGCCGCCTCCGTGACCCTGCTGCCCGCCCTCCTCGCCTGCGTCGGCCCGCGCGCGCTCAGCCGCCGCGAACGCCGCGGACTCGCCGAGCACGGGCCCCAGCCGGAGCCGCCGACCGGGTTCGCCGCCCGCTGGGCCGCCTTCGTCGAGCGCCACCCGCGGCTCCTCGGCGCCCTCGCGGTCCTCGTCATGGCCGTCCTCGCGCTGCCCGCCTTCGCCCTGCACCTGGGCACGTCCGACCAGGGCAACAACCCGGCGAAGGCCACCACGCGCCAGGCCTACGACCTCCTCGCCGAGGGCTGGGGGCCCGGCGTGAACGGCCCCCTGACCCTGGTCAGCGAGGTCTACGGAGCCGGCGACCGGATAGCTCTCGACGGCCTCGCCACGACGCTGAGGACGACCGAGGGCATCGCCTCCGTGAGCCCGGTGACGTACGGCGAAAGCGGCCGCGCCGCCTTCCTCACCGTCGTCCCCGACACGGCCCCGCAGTCCGAGGCGACCAGCGCACTCGTCGACCGGCTGCGTGCGGACGTCCTGCCGAGGGCCGCGGCGGAGAGCTCTCTCGACGTGCACGTCGGCGGCGTCACCGCGAGCTACGACGACTTCGCGGAGATCATCGTCGGCAAGCTCCCGCTCTTCGTGGGCGTGGTCATCGGGCTCGGCTGCGTGCTGCTCCTGCTGGCCTTCCGGTCCATCGGGATCCCGCTGAAGGCCGCCGCGATGAACGTCGCCGCGGTCGCCTCCGCCTTCGGGATCGTCGTCGCGGTCTTCCAGTGGGGCTGGGGGAGCGAACTGCTCGGACTCGGCAGGGCCGGGCCGATCGAGCCCTTCCTGCCGGTGATCATGGTGTCCGTCCTCTTCGGCCTCTCCATGGACTACCAGGTCTTCCTGGTCAGCCGGATGTACGAGGAGTGGCTGGAGACCGGCGACAACCGGCGGGCCGTCCGCATCGGCCTCGCCGAGACCAGCCGCGTGATCAACTCCGCGGCCGTGATCATGATTTCGGTCTTCCTCGCCTTCGTCCTCAGCGGCGACCGGGTCATCGCGATGTTCGGCATCGCGCTCGCCGCTGCCGTCGCGCTCGACGCCTTCGTGCTGCGCACCCTGCTCGTACCGGCGCTGATGCACCTGCTCGGCGGCGCCAACTGGTGGCTGCCGCGCCGCCTGGACCGCCTCCTGCCGCGCATCAGCATCGAGCCGCCCGAATCTCGTTCGAAGTCGCACGGCGTGCGTGCGAGGATCCCCGCACAGCCGGACCCAGACGATGACCTGAGCGGGCCGAAGGAGCAGGATGTTCGCGACAACGCTGGACGAGGGGGCTGAGCTGCGGCCACTGGAGCCGTGGCAGGCGCAGGAGTTCCTCGAACACATCGGGCGGGCGCGGGAGTACGCGGGGCCATGGGTGCCCTTCACCGCGACCGTGGACGACCTCGCGTCCGCGCGGAACGTGCTCCAGAGGCACGCCGACAGGCAGGCCGCCGACACCGGGCGCTTCTGCGGCATCTGGCTGGACGGCAGGCTGGTGGGCGGTGTCTTCTTCCGCGTCTTCGACACGAGCGTCGACGGCTGCGAGGTCGGCGTCTGGCTGGAGCCGTCGGCCGCCGGGCGCGGTCTGGTCAACAAGGCCTCGAAGGTCTTCATCGACTGGGCCGTGTACGAGCGCGGCATGCACCGCGTGGAGTGGCTGGTCTCCTCGCTCAACGACCGCAGCAGGGCGGCCGCCCGGCGGCTCGGGTTCGTCAAGGACGGCGTGCTGCGGGAGAGCTTCCCCTGGCAGGGGATCCGGCACGACATGGAGGTCTGGTCCGTCCTCGCCCCGGAGTGGAGGGTGCTGCGGGAGGGTGAGGGTCCCGGCGGACCCGTTCGTTAAGAGAGCTCTCAGACTCCGTCCGTACGGTGCGCAGCATGGGTACCAAGACAGAGGACGCGACCGGGGCGAAGGCTGCCACCGGGGCCAAGGACGCCGACCAGACCGAGGAAGTGACCGGTTCCGACACGTCGGAAGCGAAGACGCAGGCGCCGAAGGCAGACGTCACGAAGTCCGGGGAGCCGTCCGACGCCGCCCCCGGAGCCGACACCGAGGTGGACGAGGACGCGGCCGAGGCCGACGATACGTACGACGCCACGGTCCGGCCCGCCGGCTCCGCCGGTGTCGGCCAGGGCGCCGCGGCCGTCGTCTCCGCCGCACTCGGCGTGATCGGCCTCTCCGGCGGCTGGCTCGGCACGATCGCCGGCGCCCGCTCCAACATCATGGGACAGCTGGAGACCAAGCAGTCCGCGAGCGTCTCCGACCAGCTCCAGGCGCTCTACGGCGACTCCTGGCAGGCCACCGCGCTGATCGCCGGGCTCTTCGCGCTCGCCGCGCTGGTCGTCGGCTTCCTCGTCCTGGTCAGGCCCGCGTTCGGCGCGCCCGGCAAGGAGCAGGCGCCGTGGATCAAGTCCGTGGCGTGGGCGGGTGTCGCGCTCGGCGTGATCGGGCTCGTCCTCGCCGTCGCCAAGTACAGCGACCTGCTGCTCGGACTGCCGTCGGCACCTTCCTGAGCCGTCGAACCCGCGGATAAGGCAGGGGCGGGGCAGGGGCGGGGCAGGGCCTAAGGCCCCGGCCCCGCCCCTCGTCGTGTCTAAGGCCCCCGGCCTCCCGGAGATGCGGCACCCGCCCGATGTGGGCGACCCCCCTGGGAAACGACAGTGGAGACATCGCGGAGAACGACACCGGCGATACCACCGACAACCCGAGGGGTACGAGATGTTCGAGTACGAGATGCACCAGATGCGCGCCGCCGAACTGAGCCGCGAGGCCGCCCACCGCCGGCTGGTCGGCGAGGCCCGCAAGAACCGCGCAGCCGCCCGCCGATCGGCCCGCGACGCAGCAGAGGGGCAGGTGAGGACGTCGCTCTGGAAGTCCCACTTCACACGGGCCGCCTGAGATGCGCGGACCGGCCCTGGTGTCCGCTCCTCGGATAACGGGTGACACATCGTCCGCACGCTGTGCGATGCTCGCCGCTGTGGAGACCAGGTCCGTCAGCCCCGTGTTCGTCGGTCGCACCGATGAACTGGGCGTATTGAACGAAGCGCTCGCCCGCGCCACGGGCACCCCCCTCGAAGGAGCCGGGGGCCCCGGCCCGGGCGAGCCGCAGGCGTTGCTGCTCGGCGGTGAGGCGGGGGTCGGAAAGACCCGCCTCGTCGAGGAGTTCACCGCGGCCGCCGAGCGGCAGGGCGCCGTCGTCGCGCTCGGCGGCTGCGTCGAGATCGGCGCGGACGGCCTGCCGTTCGCACCCTTCTCCTCCGCGCTGCGCTCGCTGCGCCGCCGCCTCCCCGACGAACTGGCCGCCGCGGCCGAGGGCCAGGAGGAGGAGCTCGCCCGGATCCTGCCCGAACTGGCCGGTCCCGCCCCGCACGGCCACGGCCCCGGAAGCCGCCCCGACGAACAGGGCATGGCCCGCCTCTTCGAACTCACCGCACGCCTCCTGGAGCGGCTCTCCCGCGACCGCACGGTCGTCGTCGCCCTGGAGGACCTGCACTGGGCCGACGCCTCCACCCGCCACCTCCTCGCCTACCTCTTCCGCACCTTGCGCGGCGGCCGCCTCGTCCTGCTCGCCACCTACCGGGCCGACGACATCCACCGCCGCCACCCGCTGCGCCCCCTGCTCGCCGAACTCGACCGGCTGCGCACCGTGCGCCGCATCGAACTCGGCCGCTTCAGCAAGGTCGAGGTCGCCCGCCAGATGGCCGGGATCTTCGCGGCCGAGCCCGAACAGGGCCTGGTCGACGACATATTCGACCGCTCCGACGGCAACGCCTTCTTCGTCGAGGAGCTCGCCGTCGCCTCCCACGGCAGCAGCTGCGCGAGCCTGACGGACTCCCTGCGCGACCTGCTCCTGGTCCGTGTCGAGGAGCTGCCCGAGGACACCCAGCGGGTCGCCCGGATCGTCGCCGAGGGCGGCTCCACCGTCGAGTACGAACTCCTCGCCGAGGTCGCGGGGCTCGGCGAGGACGACCTGATCGAGGCGCTGCGGGCCGCCGTCGGCGCCAACATCCTGCTCGCCTCCCCGGACGGCGACGGCTACCGCTTCCGGCACTCCCTGGTCCGCGAGGCGGTCAGCGACGACCTGCTGCCCGGCGAACGCTCCCGCATCAACCGCCGCTTCGCCGAGGCCCTGGAGGCCGACCCCGCCCTCGTCTCCGCCGACCAGCGCGCCGCCCGCCTCGCCACCTACTGGTACTACGCGCACGACGCCGCCAAGGCCCTGCCCGCCGTGCTCGCCGCCTCCGTCGAGGCCCGCCACCGGCACGCCTACGCCGAGCAACTGCGCCTCCTCGAACGGGCGATGGAGCTGTGGGACGACGCCCCCGAGGCCGTTCGCGACGACCTCCGCCCCGCCGACTACGTCGAGGGCTACCCGCCCGCACTGCCCGAAGGGTGCGGCACCCCCGACGGCCCCGACGGCTGCGACCCGGCCACCACCCCGCTGCGGTACCTCGACCTGATGGCCGAGGCCACGGTCGCAGGACGCCTCTGCGGCGAACGCGAACGCGCCCTGAAGATCACCAAGCGCGCCCTGCGCCTCCTGGACGGCGAACACGACCCCCTGCGCGCCGCCTGGTTCTGGGTGGCCCGCTCCAGCATCGTCTCCGCCCTCGGCCGCGGCGACGGCTGGACGGAGATCGCCAAGGCCCAGGAGCTGATGCGCGGCCTGCCGCCGTCCGAGGTGCACGCGGACGTCCTCGTCCATCGCGCCTCCTGGGGCATGCTGCACGACCCGGGCCCCGAGACCCTGGCCGCCGCCGAACGCGCCGTCGAGTACGCCCGCATGGTCAAGGCCGACACCATCGAGCTCAACGCCCGCCTCACCCGCGGCAACCTCCTCATCGAGGCCGGCGACCCCGAGGCCGGCCTCGCCGAGATGTACGAGGTCAGGGAACGCGTCATCGCGGAGGCCCTGGTCACGGACCTCAGCCGGGCCCACATCAACCTCCCTTCCGCCCTGGAGGGCGTGGGCCGCTCCGCCGAGGCCGTGAAGGTGTCGATGGAAGGCATCGAGTTCTGCCGGAAGTACGGCCTGGTGGACACCGAGGGCTGGGTCTGGGCGAACGCCGCCGAGTCCCTGCTCGCCCTCGGCCGCTGGGACGAGTGCGCCGAAGCCGTCGCACGCACCCACCGCTGCGCACAGAGCTCCAAGCCCCGGGGCTCCGCCGCCCGGTGCTCCGCGCACCTGGCGCTCTCCCGCGGCGACCACGCCGCCGCGACCCGCCACATGCAGTCCGCCCGCCACCACTACGGCAGCCACGACCCGCAGCCGCAGTACTTCCTGCCGCTGACCCGCATCGCCCTCGGCATCGCCGCCGGCGAGGGCCGCGTCCTGGACGGCCGCGCCGAGCTCGAACGCGCCCTCGCCGCCGGCTTCCCCGTGGGCACCCAGCGGTACGCCTGGCCCCTCCTGCTCGCCGCCGCCTCGATGGAGGCCGACGCCCGCGGCCTGCCCGCCGCCGAGCCCGGCCGCCCCGCCGCCGTCGAAAGCATCCGCAGGGCCGCCAAGTCCCTGGCCACCCCCATCCCGCTCTGGCGGGTCTACGACGAGTGGACCCGCGCCGAACTCCTGCGCTCCGAGGGCAGCGACGGCCCCGCCGACTGGTCCGCCGTCACCACCGCCCTCGAACCCCTGGACCGCCCCTACGACCTCGCGCGCGCCCGCCTGCGCCTGGCCGAATGCCTCCTCGCCCCCGAGACCACCGACCGCGACCGCGCCGCCCGACTGCTGCGCCAGGCCGGTGAAGTGGCCGACCGGCTCGGCGCCCGGCCGCTCTCCGACGCCATCACCGGACTCGCCCAGCGGGCCCGCCTCACCCTGCACCCGACGGAGGCCACGCGCGCGCCCGCCACCCCGGCCGACCCCGCGGCGGCGTTGGGCCTGACCAGCCGGGAGCGGGACGTCCTGCGCCTGGTCGCGGTGGGCCGCAGCAACCGTCAGATCGCCGAGGAGCTCTTCATCTCCCCCAAGACGGCGAGCGTCCACGTCTCCAACATCCTCGCCAAGCTGTCCGTCACCGGCCGCGGCGAGGCCGCCGCGCTCGCCCACCGGCTGCGCCTGTTCCCGTCGGCCGACGCTCAGCCGCAGGCCGCCCGCTGACCTGCGCGTTCCCGGGCCGGCCGGGCTTTCTGCGGCCTCGCTTACGCTTGACGGCAGAGACTCGGCTCCTGGGAGGCGCAGTGTTCAACGCGATCGAGGCCCTGTTCGCGCCGGGGCGCAAGCACACCGACGACGAGCAGAAGCGCCTGGAGCTGGCGCGCGTCGACCTCGCCGACGGCGACCCGGGACGCGGGCCGATAGACCTGACCTCGGGAAAGGTGGTCGTACGCCCACCTGTACCGACCCCGAGGACCGATGCGTCCGCCGATGCCGACGATTCTTCCGGCCCTGACCCGTCACCGGGTCCTGATGCCTCACCGGCTCCTGACGCGGCAGCGGACGGCGCTGAGGTGGCGCGTCCCGGTGGGCCGGGGAGCTGACTACTTCACCTGCACTTCCAGGATCTTGTCGTCCCCCTTCTCCGGCGTCCCCCGCGAGTCCGTCTCACTGGTGACCAGCCACAGCTTGTCGCCGCCCGCCGCGAGGACCGTGCGCAGTCTGCCGTGCTCGCCCTTCAGGAAGGCCTGTGGCTCCGGTTCGCCTTCCACGCCCCGCACGGGGACGCGCCACAACCGCTCGCCGCGCAGGCCCGCCATCCAGACGGAGCCCTCGGCATAAGCGACACCGCTCGGTGAGGCGTCCGAGGTCTTCCACTGGGCGACCGGATCGCGGAAGCCTTCCTCGCCGGCCTTGCCCTCGGCCTCCGGCCAGCCGTAATTTCCGCCCGCCTTGATCTCGTTCAGCTCGTCCCAGGTGTCCTGGCCGAACTCCGAGGCCCACAGCCGCTTCTGCTCGTCCCAGGCCAGGCCCTGCACATTGCGGTGGCCGTACGAATAGACGGGGGAGTCGCCGAAGGGATTGCCGGGGGCCGGGTCGCCGTCCGGTGTGAGGCGGAGGATCTTGCCGCCCAGGGACTTCTTGTCCTGCGCGAGGCCGGTCTCGCCCGTCTCACCCGCTCCGGCGTACAGCATCTTGTCCGGGCCGAAGGCGATCCGGCCGCCGTTGTGGATCATGCCCTTGGGGATGCCCTTGAAGACCGTGTCCGGTGCCCCGAGCTGCTCACCGGACGGCTTCGCCTCCTCGTACAGCATGCGGGCGATGCGGTTGTCGGACTCCGTCGTGAAATACGCGTACACCAAGTGGTCCGAGGCGTAGGACGGGGAGAGGGCGAGGCCCAGCAGGCCGCCCTCGCCGCCGGGGGAGACGCCGGGCACCGTGCCGAGCTCCGTCTTCTTGCCCGTCTGCCCGTCCACCCGGATGATCGTCCCCTCGTCGCGCGAGGAGACGAGGAGGTCGCCGCCGGGCAGCGGCGCGAGGCCCCAGGGGGATTTCAGGCCGGTGGCGAGTGTGCGGGTGACCTTGGCGGACCCCTTCTCCGGCGGTGCCTCGGAGCCCGCCCTGCCGGTGGGGGCGTGGCTGGACTCTCGTCCCGATGGGCCCTCGCGGCGGTCCGGTTCGTCGCCGCCGCCGGAGGAACACCCGGCCGCGAACACGAGGGCGGCGGCGGCAAGCACGGCCGTAACAGCAGGTCGTTGCACGATCAGGTTCCCTTCGACGCAGCGCTTCCCCTGTTCATACACCGCTCGTGCCCCGCAGGTTCCCCTTCCGCCGCCACTGGACCGGGGACGTCACGAGGGGTTTCTCATCTCAGTCCCACGACCCGAGCGCCGCAGGCAGCGCCGCGATCTCCGCCAGGTCCGTCTCCGTCAGCCGCACCGCCGCCGCCCCGGCGTTCTCGACCGCCCAGCGCTCCCGCTTGGCCCCGGGTATCGGCACCACGTACCGGTCCTGCGCGAGGACCCAGGCGAGCGCGACCTGGGCCGGGGTCGCTCCGTGCCGCTCCGCCACCCGGCGCAACCCCACCACCAGCGACTGGTTGGCCGCCATCATCTCGGCGGTGAAGCGCGGGTGGCGGGCCCGCAGGTCGTCCGGCTCGAAGCCCTGACCGGGCGTCAGCGTCCCCGTGAGGAAACCGTTCCCCAGCGGCATCGCCGCGAGGAGGCCGATCCCGCGCGCCACGCACCACGGCAGCAGCGCGTCCAGCGCCTCCGGCGACCACACCGAGAGCTCGGCCTCCACCGCGCTCACCGGGAACACCTGCTGCACCCGTTCAAGCAGCCGGATCGTTCCGTCGTGCAGCCCCGGACCCGGGCGCCCCGGCGCCGCACGCCGGTGCGAGCGCGCCCCCATCGCGCAGAACCCCAGGGCCCGCACCTTTCCCGCGGCGACGAGCTCGGCCATCGCGCCCCAGGTCTCCTCGATGGGCACCTCGGGGTCGGGGCGGTGCAGCTGGTACAGGTCGATGGTGTCCGTCTGCAGCCGCCGCAGCGACGCGTCGCAGGCCCGTTTCACATAGCCGGGACGGCCGTTGGCGACGATGTGCTGCTCGCCGACGAGCAGCCCGCATTTCGTCGACACGAACGCCTCGGCGCGCCGCTCCTTGAGCACCCTGCCGATCAGCAGCTCATTGGTGAAGGGCCCGTACATGTCAGCGGTGTCCAGCAGCGTCACCCCACCACCGTCGGCACCGGCCGCGTCCAGGGCGGCGTGCACCGTGCGCAGCGACGCGTCGCCCCGCTGCCGCGAGCCGGTGTACGCCCAGCTCATCGGCATGCAGCCGAGTCCGACGGCGCCCACTTCGAGCGCCCCCGCACCGATCGTCCTGCGCTCCACCTGGCCGTACCCTCCCACTCCTCGTCCGGAGATCATCAAAACTAACCGCTGGCGCTCCGGCCCCGGGCGCTGCCTCCCCGGGGGCGCCGTCCGAGCGGCGCGCATTAGCCTCCAGCCATGACGACAGATGTTTGGCTTCCGTTTGAAGCGCACGAGATCGAGGGGCTGCCCGAGGCCTCCCCGGCGGGCCTCACCTACCGGTACTGGGACGGCGAACCGGAGTTCCCCGCGGACCCGGCCGACTGCGCCTTCTACGTGGTGCCCTATATGAAGCCCACGGAGACCGCCGTACGCCCCCTGTCCGCGATGACGTCCGTACGCGTCGTACAGACCCTCACCGCGGGCATCGATCACGTGGAACCCGGGATCAAGTACCTGGCGCCCGGTGTGCGGTTGTGCAACGCCCGGGGCGTGCACGAGGCGAGCACCGCCGAGCTCGCGCTCACCTTGGTCCTCTCCGCCCTGCGGGGGATTCCGCGGTTCGTGGAGGGACAGCGGCAGGAGGAGTGGCGGTCGGGGTTCTATCCGGCGCTCGCCGACAAGTCCGTGCTCATCGTGGGATACGGATCGATCGGCGCGGCCATCGAGGACAGGCTCGCCCCCTTCGAATGCGCGCGGGTGGCGCGCGTCGCGCGCTCCGCCCGTGCCACAGAGCGCGGCCCGGTGCACCCCCTCGCCGACCTGCCGTCCCTGCTGCCCGAAGCGGACGTCGTCATCCTCTCGACCCCGCTCACAGAGACCACACGTGGGCTGGTGGGCGCCGATTTCCTGGCCCGGATGAAGGACGGCGCGCTGCTCGTGAACGTCGCCCGCGGACCCGTCGTCGACACCGAAGCGCTCGTCGTCGAACTGGAGTCGGGGCGCATCACCGCCGCCCTCGACGTGACCGATCCCGAACCGCTGCCCGCAGGTCACCGCCTGTGGCACGCTCCCGGAGCGCTCATCAGCCCGCACGTGGGAGGCTCGTCGTCCGCGTTCCGGCCGCGCGCCAAGCGACTCCTTGCCGCGCAGCTGACCGCGTACGCGGCCGGAAAGCCACTCGGCAACATCGTGCTGACCACGGGCAGTTGATCGCCCGAAGCCGCTTTGTGCACGCTCCGCACCCGCCTGCGTGCGCCCCGTGTCCGCTTCGTTGTCGACAGTCACAGAGCGTAGAGGAGCTATGTCCCTGAGTGACGAGTCTGGTGTATCGTCCCGACAGGGGATGCGCCGTGGACCCTTCGGCGCCGGGGATGAGACATGAGACTGCGAGGGGGGCGACGGGCGATGCATTGCCTATGGGCGAAAGATCCGACGCGGCGGGAGCGCAGCCGACGACTCCGGTGCACACCGGCCCGCAGGCGCAGGCGCGTCGGGAGCCGCACGAACGGCCGTCGCCGCACGCACCAGCGCCCCTGCCGGCCCGGCCGGCGTCCGGGCCGAGCGGACACGGGAGCTGCACGGACCGAGGCGGCGCGGTGAGTGCCCGGATGACCACCGCCGCTGTCCTCGACGGGGGCCTGGCGGCGCTGCCGTCCAGGGCGCCGTCGGTTCGCCGACCGTCACAGAGTGGCCGCGGTCTCGCCTCCCAGCTGGTCCTCCTGCTGGTCTGCGGCGCGTATGCCACCGGCTCCGCGCTCGGCTGGGGATCGCACCGACTCGCCCTGATCATGGGGGACTTCGGCCTGAGCGTCGCCGCCGCGGCAGCCGCGGTCTCCTGCTTCCGGTACGCCCGCACCCGCCGCAGTCGCTTTCGACCCGCATGGCTGTTGTTCGCGCTCTCCTCCGCGATGGCAGCCCTGGGCAACGCGGTGTGGGGCTGGTACGAGGTGGTGCTCGGCGAACGGGTGCCCCCGCTCGGCCTGGCCGACGTGTTCTTCCTGTGCTTCGCGCCGCCCGCCATCATCGGTCTGCTCGTGCTGGCCAAGCGCCCGGTGACGCGGGCGGGTTGGGTCTGCCTCGGCCTCGACGCCTGGCTCATCGGGGGCTCGCTCCTGACGCTCTCCTGGAGCCTGGCGCTCGCGAGTGCCGCGAGGTTCGAGGGGCAGGGCGTCGCTCAGGACGCGCTCTCCCTCGCCTACCCGCTTCTCGACATCGCCCTTGTCAGCATGGTCCTCGCGCTGCACTTCAGACGCTCGTCCGCCCAGCGCACCCCGGTGAACACCGCGATCGGCGCGCTCGCCCTGACCGTGATGTGCGACGCCCTGTTCACCTCTCCGCTGCTGCACGCCGCCTACCGCTCGGGTCAGATGCTCGACGCGGGATGGTTCGCGGGCTCGCTGCTCCTCGCGTACGCCCCGTGGGCCGCCCCCTGGCACGCGCGCGAGGCGAACGGCCAGGGCCGCGCGCGCGTGTCGTACGACAGCGGGCCCGAAGAGCCGCGGACCGCCGCGACCCGTCCGATCGCCGGATCGCTGGCCGCCCTCACGCCGTATCTCGCCGCCGCCGTCTGCACGTTGGGGATTCTCTACAACGTCCTGAGCGGCCAGCGCGTCGACCGCGTCGTGCTCTTCACGGGCGGCACCGTGGTGCTCGCCCTCGTGGTGCGCCAGGGCATCATGCTCATGGACAACATCACGCTGACCCAGGAGCTGGCCCAGAAGGAGAACCACTTCAGATCGCTGGTCCAGGGCTCCAGCGACGTCATCATGATCGCCGCGCCGAACGGCATCCTGCGCTACGTGAGCCCGGCCGCCGCCGGGGTCTACGGCCGCGACGCCGAAGAGCTCGTCGGCTGCGAACTCGCCACGCTCATGCACCCCGAGGACCTCGGCCGGGTCGTCCACGAGGTCCGCAGGTTCCTCGCCGCCAACCCCGTCGAGGAGCCCACCACCCGCATCGAGTGCCGCTTCAAGTCCGGTGACGGCGAGTGGCTGAACGTGGAGTCCACCGTCAACCGCCACCAGGGCGGCCTCATCTTCAACAGCAGAGACGTCACCGAACGGGTCCGCCTCCAGGCGCAGTTGCAGCACAACGCCGAGCACGACCCGCTCACCGACCTGCCCAACCGCGCCCTGTTCACCCGGCGCGTGGGCCAGGCCCTGACCGGCCGCAGAGTGACCGACCGCGGCACGGCCGTGCTCTTCATCGACCTCGACGGCTTCAAGGCCGTCAACGACACCATCGGGCACCAGGCCGGTGACGAGCTCCTCATCCAGGCGGCACGCAGACTTCAGGAGGCGGTGCGTTCGGGCGACACCGCCTCCCGGCTCGGCGGCGATGAGTTCGCGGCTCTCATCGTCGGCGACGGAACCAGAGACCAGGCCGCGAGAGAACGGCACATCTACGAGCTCGCCGACCGGCTGAGAATCACCCTGTCCCAGCCCTACGCCATCGACGGCAACGACGTGCGCGTGGCGGCGTCCATCGGCGTGGCCTTCGCCGAACCGGGCATCGGCGCGGGGGAGTTGCTGCGCAACGCCGACCTCGCGATGTACCGCGCCAAGGCCGCGGGCAAGGGGCGCGTCGAGCTGTACGCGCCCCAGATGCAGGCCGACGTCGTCCGCAAGGCGGAGCTCGCCACCAGGCTGCGCGCCGCCCTGCACGACGGCGAGTTCGCGCTGCTCCACCAGCCCGTGGTCGCACTGGACGACGGCCGGATCACGGCGGTCTCCGCCCAGGCCCGCTGGCGCTCGGCGCAGGGCGTCCTCTTCACGCCCGCCGAGTTCCTGCGGGTGTCCGAGAGGGGAGAGCGCCAGGACGGCGGCCGCGCGGCCGAGCTCGGCCGCTGGATGTTCGAGGCGGCCGTCGAGCAGGCCGCCGAGCGCGGCAGGAGTGGCCACGCGGTGCCCGTCGCCGTGCGGATGAGCGCCCGCCGCCTCCTCGACCGCTCCATGCCGCTGGCCTCCATCGAGTCGCTCCTGACCCGGCACGGGCTGCCCTCCGGCGCGCTGATCATCGAGCTCGCGGGAAGCGACCCCCGGGTCTCGCTCGACGAACTGGAGCGCCGTCTCGCGTCCCTGCGCAGGCTGGGCGTGCGCATCGCGCTCGACGGCTTCGGCAGCGGCTATGCGGCCATCACGGCGCTGCGCCGGCTCCCCGTGGACATCCTGAAGCTGGACCGCGGTCTGATCGAGGGTGTCGTGGAGTCCGCCCGCCTGCACAAGATCACCTCCGGGCTGCTGCGCATCGCGGGCGACCTGGGGCTGCTCTCCGTGGCGGACGGCGTCGACCTGCCCGAGCAGGCGGTCGCGCTCCGCGCCATGGGCTGCACGCACGGACAGGGGACGGCGTTCGCCGGGGCCCTGGATGAGTACCGGCTGCGCCGGGCGCTCTCCGTCGGGGAGTATCCGGTGCCGCTCGGTCCTGCCGAGCCGGTGCTCGCGGGCGGGCCACCGGGGGCGTACGCGAGCAGTCCCTCCGGTGCGTACGGCGGCGGGCCCGCGGCGCTGTTCAGCGCCACCCCGGGGGTGTACACGGGCGGCCCCACGACCTATGCCCGTTCACATAATGAGACCCCCGTCCCACCTACTTGACAGGTGCTGCGTGCCGGGGGGAGGGTCAATGCCATGCGCACCCGAATTCTCGTACTTGGAAAGCGCGTCGGCTGAAGCTGGGACTGACCGGTCCGAACACCGTCAATCCCCGCGACCGCACCCGGCGCGCTCCCCTCGCTTGCCTCACGGCACGAGGGGTTTTTTGTTGCACTGGCACCCGCCAAACCCCCGCAAAACCCCCGCAAAAACCCTCAGCTTCGAGAAGAGAATGCCGATGACCGAGCAGGCCACCGGGGCCCACCATCCGCAGCCGCGGCCCCGTACGTCAGGACACCAGTCCGCCCCTGTCGAGCACGTCACGGGTGCGCAGTCCCTGATTCGTTCTCTCGAGGAAGTCGGGGCCGACACCGTGTTCGGCATTCCCGGCGGAGCCATCCTTCCGGCGTACGACCCGATGATGGACTCCACCCGGGTGCGGCACGTGCTGGTCCGCCACGAGCAGGGCGCGGGGCACGCGGCCACCGGGTACGCGCAGGCCACCGGCAAGGTCGGCGTCTGCATGGCGACGAGCGGCCCCGGCGCCACCAACCTGGTCACCCCGATCGCCGACGCCCACATGGACTCCGTCCCCATGGTCGCGATCACCGGCCAGGTGGCCTCCAAGGCGATCGGCACGGACGCCTTCCAGGAGGCCGACATCGTCGGCATCACGATGCCGATCACCAAGCACAACTTCCTGGTCACCAAGGCCGAGGACATCCCGCGGACCATCGCCGAGGCCTTCCACATCGCCTCCACCGGACGCCCGGGCCCCGTCCTCGTGGACATCGCGAAGGACGCGCTGCAGGCGCAGACGACCTTCTCCTGGCCGCCGCAGCAGGACCTGCCCGGCTACCGCCCGGTGACCAAGCCGCACGCCAAGCAGATCCGCGAGGCGGCCAAGCTGATCACCGCCGCCAAGCGGCCGGTCCTGTACGTCGGTGGTGGTGTCCTGAAGGCACGGGCCACCGCCGAGCTGAAGGTCCTGGCAGAACTCACCGGAGCGCCCGTCACCACCACACTGATGGCGCTCGGCGCATTCCCCGACAGTCACGAGCTGCACGTGGGAATGCCGGGCATGCACGGAGCGGTCACCGCCGTCACCGCGCTGCAGAAGGCCGACCTGATCGTCGCCCTCGGAGCCCGCTTCGACGACCGCGTCACCGGCAAGCTGGACAGCTTCGCCCCGTACGCGAAGATCGTGCACGCCGACATCGACCCGGCCGAGATCGGCAAGAACCGCGCCGCCGACGTGCCGATCGTCGGTGACGCCCGCGAGGTCATCGCCGACCTCGTCCAGGCGGTCCAGGCCGAGCACACCGAGGGCCACACGGGCGACTACACCGCCTGGTGGAACGACCTCAACCGCTGGCGCGACACCTACCCGCTCGGCTACACGCAGCCCGAGGACGGTTCCCTCTCGCCGCAGCACGTCATCGAGCGCGTCGGTCAACTCGCCCCGGAGGGCACGATCTTCGCGGCGGGCGTCGGCCAGCACCAGATGTGGGCCGCGCACTTCATCGAGTACGAGACCCCGGCCACCTGGCTCAACTCCGGCGGCGCCGGGACGATGGGCTACGCGGTCCCCGCGGCGATGGGCGCCAAGGCCGGGCGGCCCGACCGCACGGTCTGGGCGATCGACGGCGACGGCTGCTTCCAGATGACCAATCAGGAGCTCACCACCTGCGCCCTGAACAACATCCCGATCAAGGTCGCCATCATCAACAACGGCGCCCTCGGGATGGTCCGCCAGTGGCAGACGCTGTTCTACAACCAGCGTTACTCCAACACCGTGCTGCACAGCGGTCCCGAGGACATCGGCCCCAACAAGGGCACCCGCGTCCCGGACTTCGTGAAGCTGTCGGAGGCCATGGGCTGTGTGGCGCTGCGCTGCGAGCGCCCCGAGGACCTCGACAAGGTCATCGCCGAGGCCAACGCCATCAACGACCGGCCCGTCGTCGTCGACTTCATCGTCCACGAGGACGCCCAGGTCTGGCCGATGGTCGCCGCCGGCACCTCGAACGACGAGGTCATGGCCGCCCGGGGCGTCCGCCCCGACTTCGGCGACAACGAAGACGACTGAGACCGAGAGCGAAAGAGAGACCCAGAGTCATGTCCACCAAGCACACGCTCTCCGTCCTGGTCGAGAACACCCCCGGCATCCTCGCCCGGATCGCCGCCCTGTTCTCGCGCCGCGGCTTCAACATCGACTCGCTCGCCGTGGGCGTCACCGAGCACCCCGACATCTCCCGCATCACCATCGTCGTGAACGTCGAGGACCTGCCGCTCGAACAGGTCACGAAGCAGCTCAACAAGCTCGTCAACGTCCTGAAGATCGTCGAACTGGAGCCGGGCGCCGCCGTGGCCCGCGAACTCGTCCTGGCGAAGGTCCGCGCCGACAACGAGACCCGCTCCCAGATCGTCGAGATCGTCCAGCTGTTCCGCGCCAAGACCGTGGACGTCTCCCCGGAGGCCGTCACCATCGAGGCCACCGGCAGCAGCGACAAGCTGGAGGCCATGCTCAAGATGCTGGAGCCCTTCGGCATCAAGGAGCTCGTCCAGTCCGGCACCATCGCGATCGGCCGGGGCTCCCGCTCCATCACGGACCGCAGCCTGCGGGCGCTCGACCGGTCGGCCTGAGGCCGGACGGCCAGAACCCGCCCCCGGGTCCGCCCGCATGGCGAGACCCGCGAACTTCCCTCACTGAACCCGCCGTACGGTGGGACGCAACACCAGCACACATAGGAGATTCCCAGTGGCCGAGCTGTTCTACGACGACGACGCCGACCTGTCCATCATCCAGGGCCGCAAGGTCGCGGTCATCGGCTACGGCAGCCAGGGCCACGCCCACGCGCTGTCGCTGCGCGACTCGGGTGTCGACGTCCGCGTCGGTCTGCACGAGGGCTCCAAGTCCAAGACCAAGGCCGAGGAGCAGGGCCTGCGGGTCGTCACCCCGTCCGAGGCGGCGGCCGAGGCCGACGTCATCATGATCCTGGTCCCGGACCCGATCCAGGCCCAGGTCTACGAGGAGTCCATCAAGGACAACCTCAAGGACGGCGACGCGCTGTTCTTCGGCCACGGCCTGAACATCCGCTTCGGCTTCATCAAGGCCCCCGAGGGCGTCGACGTCTGCATGGTCGCCCCGAAGGGCCCGGGCCACCTGGTCCGCCGCCAGTACGAGGAGGGCCGCGGCGTTCCGTGTATCGCGGCCGTCGAGCAGGACGCCACCGGCAACGGCTTCCAGCTGGCGCTCTCGTACGCCAAGGGCATCGGCGGCACGCGTGCGGGCGTCATCAAGACGACCTTCACCGAGGAGACCGAGACCGACCTGTTCGGCGAGCAGGCCGTGCTCTGCGGCGGCACCGCCGCGCTGGTCAAGGCGGGCTTCG
This sequence comes from Streptomyces sp. NPDC058308, assembly GCF_042880275.1. Lineage (NCBI taxonomy): Bacteria > Bacillati > Actinomycetota > Actinomycetes > Kitasatosporales > Streptomycetaceae > Streptomyces > Streptomyces sp. NPDC058308. Next base: position 203,586 of record NZ_JBHVZA010000011.1, on the reverse strand, counting down.
AGACGCTGACCGAGGCGGGCTACCAGCCGGAGATCGCGTACTTCGAGTGCCTCCACGAGCTGAAGCTGATCGTGGACCTCATGTACGAGGGCGGCCTGGAGAAGATGCGCTGGTCCGTCTCCGAGACCGCCGAGTGGGGCGACTACATCACCGGCCCCCGGATCATCACGGACGCCACCAAGGCCGAGATGAAGAAGGTCCTCGCCGAGATCCAGGACGGCACCTTCGCCAAGCAGTGGATGGACGAGTACCACGGCGGTCTGAAGAAGTACAACGAGTACAAGACCCAGGACGAGAACCACCTCCTGGAGACCACGGGCAAGGAGCTGCGCAAGCTCATGAGCTGGGTCAACGACGACGACGCGTAAGTCGTACGGCACAGGGCCGGGGCACCAGCCCCGGCCCTTGTCCACTGCGTCCAGCCACGGACGAGTGATCCTTCCACGGAGGCGCATGTCGGCCTCCCTGGCGCCACTACACTGCTTGCAACATTCGCGTCGGGCCCACAGCGTCGTGCGTCTTCCACGCGGCTAAGCGACACCGCATGCGGCCGTCGGGACGGCCGTCCGCATTGGACTTGTGAGGACTCACGTGAGCACTGTTGCCAACGGCAAACCGGTCGTACTCATCGCTGAAGAGCTGTCGCCCGCCACCGTCGACGCCTTGGGCCCGGACTTCGAGATCCGCCAGTGCAACGGCGCGGACCGCGCCGAGCTGCTGCCCGCCATCGCCGACGTCGACGCGATCCTGGTCCGCTCCGCGACCAAGGTGGACGCCGAGGCCATCGCCGCCGCCAAGAAGCTGAAGGTCGTCGCCCGCGCGGGCGTCGGTCTGGACAACGTGGACGTGTCCGCCGCCACCAAGGCCGGCGTCATGGTGGTGAACGCCCCCACCTCGAACATCGTCACCGCCGCCGAGCTCGCCTGCGGTCTGCTCATCGCGACCGCCCGCAACATCCCCCAGGGCAGCCAGGCCCTGAAGGCCGGCGAGTGGAAGCGCTCCAAGTACACCGGCGTCGAGCTCGCCGAGAAGACCCTCGGTGTCGTCGGCCTCGGCCGCATCGGCGCCCTCGTCGCCCAGCGCATGAGCGCCTTCGGCATGAAGGTCGTCGCGTACGACCCGTACGTACAGCCCGCGCGCGCCGCGCAGATGGGCGTCAAGGTCCTCACCCTCGACGAGCTGCTCGAGGTCTCCGACTTCATCACCGTGCACCTGCCCAAGACCCCCGAGACGGTCGGTCTGATCGGCGACGAGGCCCTGCACAAGGTCAAGCCCGCCGTCCGCATCGTGAACGCCGCGCGCGGCGGGATCGTCGACGAGGAGGCGCTGTACTCGGCGCTCAAGGAGGGCCGCGTCGCGGGCGCCGGTCTGGACGTGTACGCGAAGGAGCCCTGCACGGACTCCCCGCTCTTCCAGTTCGACCAGGTCGTCTGCACCCCGCACCTCGGCGCCTCCACGGACGAGGCGCAGGAGAAGGCAGGCGTCTCCGTCGCCAAGTCGGTGCGTCTGGCCCTCGCAGGTGAGCTCGTGCCGGACGCCGTGAACGTCCAGGGCGGTGTCATCGCCGAGGACGTGCGTCCCGGTCTGCCGCTCGCCGAGAAGCTCGGCCGGATCTTCACCGCCCTCGCGGGCGAGGTCGCGGCCCGCCTCGACGTCGAGGTGTACGGCGAGATCACCCAGCACGACGTGAAGGTGCTCGAACTCTCCGCGCTCAAGGGCGTGTTCGAGGACGTCGTCGACGAGACCGTGAGTTACGTGAACGCGCCGCTCTTCGCCCAGGAGCGCGGCGTCGAGGTCCGCCTCACCACGAGCTCGGAGTCCCCGGACCACCGCAACGTGGTCACGGTGCGCGGCACGCTCACCGGCGGCGAGGAGATCTCGGTCTCCGGCACGCTGGCCGGGCCCAAGCACCTGCCGAAGATCGTCGCCGTCGGCGAGTACGACGTGGACCTGGCGCTCGCCGAACACATGGTCGTCCTGCGGTACGCGGACCGTCCGGGCGTCGTCGGCACCGTCGGCCGCGTCCTCGGCGAGGTGGGCATCAACATCGCCGGCATGCAGGTCGCCCGCGCCGACGTGGGCGGCGAGGCGCTTGCCGTGCTGACCGTCGACGACACGGTGCCGCAGTCGGTGCTGAACGAACTGGCCGAGGAGATCGGTGCGGATTCCGCGCGTGCGGTGAACCTGACCGACTAGGGGCACCCCGGAGCTTCGGTCGCCGACCATCACCGGCTTCGCCGAGTTCGTCCTCAAACGCCGGACGGGCTGGAGAGATCCAGCCCGTCCGGCGTTTTGTCGTGCGGTCTCAAAGACAGGCTCTCAGGCCAGGGCCTTCTCCGGCGCGGGCTCCGGAGCCGGAGTTGGAGTCGGCTTGATCCGGCGCAGTGTCGCTGCCGACAGGGCCGCCGCGATCAGCAGTGTCGCCGCCCCGCTGAGCGCCGCCACATGCATCCCGCTCGTGAACGCCTCCCGGGCCGTGTCCACCAGGGCGGAAGCCGCCTTGTCCGGCATCTCACGGGCCACCGCCAGCGCGCCGCCGAGTGTCTCGTGCGCCTCTGCCGGGGCCGTGTCCGGGATCTCGTTGCGGTAGACCGCGTTGCCGATGGAGCCGAGCAGCGCCATGCCGAGCGCGCCGCCGAACTCCTGGCCCGTCTCCAGGAGTGAGGAGGCCGAGCCCGCCTTCTCGGCGGGGACCGAGCCGAGGGCCAGGTCGGTGAGTTGCGAGCCGATGACCACGGCGCCGCAGGCGAGGAGTCCGGCGGCGGCGAGGACCGTCCACAGCGAGTCCGTGCCGGTCAGGGCCAGCAGACCGAAGCCGGACGCCGAGACGGCGAACCCGGACGAGACGACGTAGGCACGGTTCGTCCCGCGCTGCACCAGTGCCGTGGCGACCGGGGCGGCTGCGCCGATGGGGACCGAGGGCAGCAGGGCCCACAGCGCGGCCTCCAGAGCGCTCTTGCCGAGGACGGACTGCAGATACTGCGTGGTGAAGTAGGCCGAGCCCATCATCGCCAGGGACGCGATCAGGTTCAGCAGGACCGCGGGGGCGAAGCCGCGGCCGCGGAACAGCGCGGGGGAGATCAGCGGGGACTGCGTGGTGCGCTGGCGGTGGACGAAGAGGGCGGCGAAGGCGAGGCCGACGGCGAGCGACGCGACGTAGGCGGGTTCGAGGCCCTCGGCGGCTGTCTCCTTGAGACCGTAGACGAGCGGCAGTACCGCGGCCATGGAGAGCGGCACGCTCAGGAGGTCGAAGCGGCCGGGCTCGGGGTCCTTGGACTCCGGAATGAGGACCGGCGCGAGGAGCAGGAGCATCGCCATCGCGGGCAGGTTGACCAGGAAGACCGATCCCCACCAGAAGTGCTCGACGAGGATGCCGCTCATCACCGAGCCGAGCGCGATGCCGGCGACCATCACGCCGGTCCAGATGCCGATCGCCTTCGCGCGCTGTCCGGCTCGCGGAACATCGTGCGGACGAGGGCCATGGTCGAGGGCATCAGGGTCGCGCCGCCGATGCCGAGGACCGCGCGGGCGGCGATGAGCAGTTCGGCGCTCTGCGCGTACGCGGCGGTGAGCGATGCCGCGCCGAAGGCGGCGGCGCCGAACATCAGGAGCTTGCGGCGGCCGACGCGGTCGCCGACGGAGCCCATCGTCATCAGCAGCCCGGCGAGCACGAAGGCGTAGATGTCGAAGATCCAGAGCTGCTGGGTGCCGCTGGGCCGCAGGTCGGCGTTGATCTGCGGGACCGCGAAGTAGAGGACGGAGACGTCCATCGAGACCAGGAGCAGCGGGAGCATCAGGACGGCGAGGGCGGTCCATTCCTTGCGGGTGGCGCGCGGGTTCGTCTGCATGCCGAGGACTGTACGGGCGTCTTATACAGCTGTCTAGTACGAGCGTGTAAATCGTCGCCCGTGTGAGACGCCGGTATAGGACGCCCGTATGAAATCCGGCGTATCGTGCCGCGCATGGGACACCGTGAAGATCTGCTCGAAGGTGCGAAGCGCTGCCTGCTGGAGAAGGGGTTCATGCGCACGACGGCCCGCGACATCGTGAAGGAGTCGGGCACCAACCTCGGCTCCATCGGCTACCACTACGGGTCGAAGGACGCGTTGCTGGTGGAGGCGTTCATCGCGCTCGTCGAGCCGATGGGCGACGGCTTCGAGGGCGCGGGGGAGGAGGGGGGTGCCGAGCCGGGCAGTCTGGAGCATTTCCAGAAGGTGTGGGACGGCATCATCCGCTCGGTGCCCGCGACGCGGCCCATCTGGATGCTGACCCTGGAGGTCGTCACGCAGGGCGAACGCCTCGCGGGCATCCGGGAGTTGCTGATCGAGGCGCAGAAGGAGGGGCGCAGCGGGCTCGCGGCGCTGTTCACCGGCATCGAGGAGAGCGAGCTGCCGGAGGACGTCGTGGAGGGCGAGGGCCGGCTCTACACGACGCTGCTCAACGGCCTGATGGTGCAGTGGCTGTTCGACCCGGCATCGGCGACCACCGCGGAGCAGCTCACCGAGGGGCTGCGGCGCGTGATGGAGCGGGCTCGCTCCCGCGAGCGGGCCGACTCCCGATAGCGGTCAGACCCTCGGCGGGGGGAGGGGCCTGCGGGCGCACCCGGGGCCGGCGTGAGCGCGGCTCCGGGTGCGCGGGCGGGAGCGGGTGACCGGCTACCGCCCGGTGGTGGCTAGGACCACTTGAGGCAGGAGGCGGGGATCCAGCCGCGCTTGTTGCTGCTGTACGGGCCGCCGTACAGCCACTTGTTGCTCTTCTTGCCGCACAGGTTGTACGAGCCGCCCTTGAAGAACTTGCCGTCCTCGCAGAGGCCGCCCTTCTTGCCCTTGTTCCACTGGCCGACCGCGGTGGCCCCCACCTTGGCGTGGGTGCGGATCTTGACCGTCTGCTTGGCGGGGACGTTGGTGATGGCGCGCGAGCAGTCGGGCTTCGACGCGGCGACGGCGGTGCCGCCCGTGGCGACGGTGGTGCCGATGAGCGCGACGGCGGAGAAAGCGACCGCGGGGGCCAGCAGTGTGAACTTCATACGGTGTTCGTTCTCCCAAGTGTGGGGGGACGGATGTTCGGACGCGGAGAACCGTATCGCCTCACGGTCAGGGGCGACCCAGCGATCGGACAGTCCATCCGGCCTCGCGCCAGGTCTCGGTGTTGAGGGTGCCGCGTCCGTCGATGACCTTCGGGCTCGCTGCGCGGGAGGCGATGCGGTGCGGGTCGACGTGGGAGTACTGCGGCCACTCGGTCAGGTGCAGCAGCAGGTCGGAGTCCTGGACGGCGACGATCGGGTCGTCGATGTAGTCGAGTTCGGGGTGCGTCTTGCGGGCGTTGTCCAGGGCCCGTGGGTCGGTGACGGTAACGGTGGCACCGAGTTCGTGGAGTTTCTGGGCGACGGCCAGGGCGGGTGAGTCGCGGATGTCATCGGTGTCCGGCTTGAACGCGGCGCCCCAGATGGTGATCTGTTTGCCGGCGGGGTCGCCGTCGAGCTGTTCGCGGGCAAGGTCCACCATGCGCTCGCGCCGCCGGTTGTTGATGGCGTCGACCTCGCGGAGGACCGCCGCTGCCTGGCCGGCGCCGAGTTCGCCGGCGCGGGCCATGAATCCGCGGAGGTCCTTGGGCAGGCAGCCACCGCCGAACCCGAGGCCGGGCCGCATGCCCCGGCGGCCGATGCGGGTGTCGTGGCCGAGGATGTCGGCGAGCGTGGTGACGTCGGCGCCGGAGGCTTCGCAGACCTCGGCGACGGCGTTGATGAAGGAGATCTTCGTGGCGAGGAAGGCGTTGGCGGACGCCTTGGCGAGCTCAGCGGTGGCCCAGTCGGTGACGATCGTCGGCGTCCCCGCTTCGATGATCTTGCCGAAGCACTGCCGCAGCACGGCTTCGGCCCAGGAGTGCTCTTTCTCGAAGCCGAGGACGAGCCGGTCGGGGCGGAGGGTGTCCTCGATGGCGCACGACTCGCGCAGGAACTCCGGGTTCCAGGCGACCTCGGTCGCGTTCCCGGCGGGCGCGAACTCATGGAGCAGGTCGCGGACGCGGGGTGCGGTGCCGACCGGGACGGTCGACTTCACCGCGACCACGGCGGGTCCCTTGATGCGGGGCGCGAGCTGGCGGACTGCGGAGAACAGGTGGCTGAGGTCGTAGGTGTTCTCGCCGGGCTGCTGCGGGGTGCCGACTCCGATGAAGTGCAGCTCGGCGAAGGCCGCGGCCTCCGCGTAGGAGGCGGTGAACTTCAGCCGGCCCGAGGCGGTGTGCTTGGCGATCAGGTCGTCGAGGTCGCGTTCGTGGAAGGGCGCCTTCCCGGAGTTGAGGATCGCGACCTTGTCCATGTCGCAGTCCATGCCGAGGACTTCGTGGCCGAGTTCGGCCATGCAGGCCGCGTGCGTGGCGCCGAGGTAGCCGCAGCCGATCACGGTGAGCTTCATGACGGGATTCCTTTGCGAGGTGGGAGGTCGCCGACGGCCCCCACCTCTGCCTCGCCCGGACGGGCGGGGTGCTCAGGCGGGCCGGGTGGCCAGGTAGCGGTTGATCCCGTCCTGGGTGAACGGCGGGATCGTGCGAAATGCGAGATCCTCGGGGGCGAGGAACTGGAGCTTGACGCCCTCGGCGAGAGGCAGCTGCGTCTCGTCGCCGTCCCAGGAGGCCGCGAAGAAGGTGATCAGCTGCCCGGAGCCGTGCTCGTCGCGGATCTCGAACAGCTCGGTGAGATCGGCGATGTCGGTCAGGCCGGCTTCCTCGTCGAGCTCGCGGACGATCGCGTCGGCCGGGTCCTCGCCGGGGTCGCCGCCGCCGCCCAGAACGCTCCAGTGATCCGGCCAGGCGATCTGGCCGGGCAGGTTGTCACGCAGGTGGAGGAGGAGTTCGCCGCGGCGGTTGGCGATGATCGCGACCGCTCCGCGGGCGGTGGCCGGGCTGTCGGCCGTGGTGTTCTGGTGCATCCGGTCACCGTAGTGAGGTGAGGGGTCGTCATGCGGCAGCCCTCACCGTCCGGTCGCATAACCAGACGGCCGTCATGAGGGCCTGCATGCGGGTGCGGTCGAACGCCGGGCTTGAGCCCGCCCTCCAGCAGGGGCCGCATCGCTGCCGGTGCCTCCGCCAGGGCGGTGCTGATCTGGGCGTCCGCCCAGCTGGAGAGCTTGCCGTTCAACCAAGACGGGACCGGGGAGGCGAAGCCGAGCTTGTCCCGGCTGCCCCAGACCTCCCGCGGCAGCCCGAGGGCCTTCGCTGCATCGCGGAGGATCCGCTTGCCCTCGGCGGGGTGGGCGATTTTGTGGTCGGCGGGGAGCCGGTAGGAGAGCTCGACCAGGTCGCGGGCCAGGTAGGGGGACCGGCGTTCGAGGGCGCAGGCGGAAGCGAGCTTGTCGCTGGTCATCACCAGCGGTCGCCAGGCCGTCGCCAGGTCGGCGAGGGTGAGCCCGCGGGCCAGATCCCCGCCGGTCTTCTCCAGCGCGGTGGCGACCAGGTCACGGACGCGGTCGTCGGGGTCGGGACCGCGCAGGACGAGCCGGGTCACTGCCTCGGCGGGAATGAGGTCCTCGCCGGCGGCGTGCATCAGTTTCGCGGCCAGCGGCCGGTAGACGTCCATCCCCGCGGCAAGCACGGCGTCCGGACCGAACAGGACCAGGGAGTGTCGGACGTAGCCCATCAAGAACTCGTCCGGGCCCAGTCCGCCGACGGCGACCTTGAGGCCGAGGTCGGCGATCTTGCGGTAGGCCATGTACTCGGAGAACGTGGACGCGTTGCCCATCGGGTAGTCCAGGGCGGACACCATGTGCGGCAGGACCGTGGCGAAGTCGATCGGGTCCGGCTCGACCACCACCAGCTCGGCGCCGATGTCGGCGGCGACCCGGGCCGCGATCCTCGACTCGTCGAGGCGGTCCTGTCCGGGATAGCGGACGGTGACGCAGACCGGGGGGCGCAGCAGGCAGGCCAGCACCGACGAGTCGAGCCCGCCGGAGAGTAAGAGCGCGAAGTCGCAGGCCGGAGCTCGCAGCGGGATCTGCTCGGCCAGGATGACGGAGAACTTCGCCAGGGCCTCGGCGTAGGTGCCGGTGAACAGCTGTCGGCCGGCCAGGCTCCAGTAGGTGTGCTGGTCGAGAGAGCCAGAGGCGACGTCGAAGGCCAGCAGGGTGGCAGGGGCCAGCAGCTGGATGCCCTGAAAAGGGGTGTCGACGCCGACCGGCGTCTCGATCGCCAGGACCTCGGGCCGCAGGACCAGCGAGGCCGGGCCGTAGCCGGTCAGAGTGGTGACCTCGGACGCGAAAGCGAGCCGGCCGCCGTCCAGGCGCCAGTAGAGCGGTTTTTCGCCGAGCCGATCGCGGGCCAGGAACAGTTTCCCGACGCGCGGGTCGTAGATCGCCAAGGCGAACATGCCGTCCAGCCCGTCCAGGCAGGACGGGCCGGTCTTGGCCCAGGCCCGCAGCACGAAGTGCGCGTCCGACTCCCGGTGCCCGAGCGGGATGCCCCAGGCAGCAGCCTGCTGGCGGTAGTTGTAGACCTCGCCGTTGAAGGCCAGCAGCACCCCGCTCTCGCGGTCCAGGTAGGGGCCGGGCGCCGCCTGCGGGTCGACGATCAGCAGCGTGTTCATGGCCAGCACGGCTCGGCCGTCCTGTGAAGCGGCGTGCATGGTGCCGTCGGGGCCACGGTGGGCCTGCGAGGCGCCCATGGCGCCGACCGTGCGTTCGTGCCGGGCGGCGTCGGCTCCGGCCAGTCCTGCGATTCCGCACATATCTGGTTCACCCCCGAGTGTGGTGGTGCCTTGGCGGCGGCCGCCGCCGGAAGGAGATCCATTCCGGTTCCGGCGGCGGCCTGGGCTCTCATCACAGCCGCCCGGCCAGATCGGCGGGAGGGCTCGCAGGGGGGCTCACAACTCGCAAGCGCGGTTCGCGACCGGGCGGGGAGGAATATCGTTACTGACCCAACACGCGGAACATGTACGACTCTTCGTCCCCGGTCGAGTACGGGCCCTGTGCTCCACCCCGTACCGACATACGTGCTCAACTGCTTGTTCGAGTCGTACATGGTCCCCTCCGCCGGCAAAGGGAGAAGGTCGTGGCATCGACCACCCGCCGGGCTCGTCCGCCCAATGCGGACCTGGCCCGGCTCATCGAAGCCAGCGGCGCGAGCCACAAGTCGCTGGCTCTGCGCGTCAACCAGCTCGCCCATGCCGCCGGGATGGAGACCGACTACTCACACACGTCCGTGGCGAACTGGTGCAAGCGGGGGATGACGCCGAAATGGCCGGTCCCGAAGCTGTTGGCGCAGGCCATCAGCGAGAGGCTCGGCCGTCCCGTCAAGCTCGGCGAGATCGGTATGGGCGAGGCGGAGACAATCGACGCGGATGTGGGGTTGGATTTCCCGCGAGGCCCCGCCGACGCCGTCCGCGTCGCCACTTCGTTCTGGAGCTCCGTGAACCGCCGCGACTTTCTGGCCGGATCCGGCTTCGCCGCCTCCGCCTTCACCACTCCCGTCACCAGATGGCTCGTCACCCCCGCCGACGAGACGGCCGACCACAAAGGCGGCGGCCAGGTCGGCCGGGCCGACCTCGACGAACTGCGCGAGGCCGCCGACGAGGCGAGGCGGTGGGACTCGAAATACGGTGGCGGGAACTGGAAGGCCAACTCCGTCACCGGCTGCCTCGACCACCGCGCCGGCCCACTGCTGCAGGGCTCCTTCTCGGACGAGATCGGCCGCGAGCTCTTCAGCGTGACCGCCGAGTTGTCCAGGCTCGCGGGCTGGACGGCCTTCGATGTCGGTCAGCACGATGCCGCCCAGCGGCACTTCATCCAGGCCCTCCGCCTCGCCCGTGCCGGCGGGGACGTGCAGCTGGGCTGCTACGTGCTGACCACCATGGCCATGCAGACGTTGATGCGCGGGTTCGCGTCCGAGGCCGTGGACATGGCCCAGGGCGCCTACGAGCGGGCCAAGGGCCGGGCCGCCCCCCGCGTGCTGGCGTTCACCAAGCTGATCGAGGCCCGAGCCCACGCCCGGGAGAACGACGCCAAGGCCGCCTCGAAGGCCCTGAAAGCCTCTGAGGACCTGCTGGGGCAGGCGAAGGACGACAGCGGCGACGAACCCGCGTGGATCGACTTCTATCACCACGCCCGCCTCTCGGCGGACGCGGCCGAGATCTTCCGCGACCTGAAGAACCCCAAGACGGCCCTTGCCTGGAACCAGCAGGCCGCCGCGATGCCGACCGGGGTGTTCACCCGCTCCGTCGGCATGCGCCTCGCCATCGTCGGAACCGCCCACCTTCAGGCCCGCGACCTGGAGCACGGCCTCGAGCTCGGCAACCGGTCCGTGGACATCCTCGCTCGCGTCCAGTCCTCCCGGGCCAAGGACTACGTGGCCGAGTTCAACGCGGCCCTGGCCCCCTGGCGGCGCGAGCCGGCCGTGCGCGAGTTCATCCACCGGACCCGCAGGGAGCTCGCCGTCGCCGCCTGACCGCTGCTGAACGTGGAAGTGCCAACGGAGTTGCGGAACCGACAGGTCCTTACAGCCGTGACGACTTCAGGACCATGTGCAGCAACAGGCGGTCCTCGCCCTCGTCCAGGTCGAGGCCGGTGAGCTGCTCGACCCGCGAGAGACGGTAGTAGAGCGTCTGGCGGTGGATGCCCAACTCCGCCGCCGCCCGGCCCGCTTGGCCCGCGCAGTCGAGGAACACCTCGGCGGTGCGGGCGAGTTCGCGGTGGGTGGGGCCGAGGAGCTGCCGTGCCACGGGGTCGTGCGCCGCCTCCGGCGGCAGGGCGGTCAGCAGGCGGTAGGGCCCCACGTCCGACCACTGCGCCACCGGCCCGAAGCGCCGCTCGGCCAGCGCCGCACGCGCCGCCGCCGACGCCTCCCACCAGGCGGCGCCCAGGTCCTCCAGGCCGTGCCGGGCCCCCGCGATACCGGCCGCGGCCCCCCGCGCCGACTCCAGGAGGCGTGCCGCCGCCGTGTGCGCGGGGGACGGCGCGTCGGCCGAGCGCAGGCGCACCAGGGCCGCCAAGGACTGCGCGGTCGTGCCCCACGGCACCGTGCACACCGCCGCCGCGCCCGGCACCGTACGGGCGGCCGGGGCGTCGTCCGGGTCCGCCGAGCGCCACGGGGCCACGCACACCACCGCGTGCAGGCCGTCGCCGCGGGTGCCGAGCGCCGTGCGCAGGGAGGCCACCGCCATGTCGCGCTGCCAGCCGCGCTCGGCCGTCAGGACCGCGCGGAACTCCCGGGTCAGGTCGGCGCCGGCCTGTGCCTCGTCGGCGAGCAGCGCGCCGATCCGGGTGGCCACCTCCATGGCGGCGGTCAGCTGGTGATCGCCGGGGCCCGGCTCGTCGTCGAGCAGCCAGACGTATCCGAGGGCGAAGCCCCGGTGGCGTACGGGAAGGCAGATGCGGCCCCGGTAGACCCCCGCCTCCGGGGTGGGCGGGATGCGGACGGGGGTCGTGGCGCGGGTGATGCCGAAGCTCTCGAACCAGGAGCGGACCTCGGCCGTGGACCGGCGGGTGAGGATCGAACGGGTTCTGACCGGGTCCAGGACGGTCGCGTCGAAGCCGCTGTCGCCGTCGCCGCCGCCGTCGTGCGCGCCGAAGGCGATCAGCTCGAAATCCCGGTTCTCCAGGGTCGCCGGGGCGCCGAGCAGCGCCGAGATCTCGTCGACCAGTTCTTGGTAGTCACCCTTCACCACCCCATTCTCACGCACCCCGCCGCGTTCTTCAGACATCTGTCTGAGATCCAGGGCACGGATGCGTGACAGCTGTCGATGGCCCGTGTCCGGGGGGATCCTTAGATTTCACGGTGGTTCTCCGTGCCGTACCGCCGCGTTCCCTCCGTGGAGGGCTCTGCCGGTACGGCCCCTCGATTTCGTACACCCGTGGAGGTGCCCCGTGCTGGGTCCCGTGATCCTCGCCGCGTCGCGCAGCGACAAGATGCGCCGTTTTGTATCGGCGGCCCCCGGCACCAAGCAGGTCGTGGCCCGGTTCATCGCCGGTGAGAGCGTCGACCAGGTCGTCCCGGTCATCGTCGACGCCGCCGACAAGGGCCTGGAGGTCACCCTCGACGTGGTGGGCGAGGACATCACCACCGTCGAGCAGTCCCACGAGGCGCGCGACGCCTACCTGGAGCTCATCGGGCGCCTGAAGGACCTCGGTCTCGGCACCAGGGCCGAGATGTCCGTGAAGCTGTCGATGTTCGGACAGTCCCTCCCGTCGCCCACCACCGCCCTCAACGGAGAGCCCTCCGGGCTCGCTGAACGATTCCCGGGCGGCCACGAGCTGGCCCTCGCCAATGTGCGGCCCGTCGTCGAGGCCGCCGCCGCGATCGGCACCACGGTCACCCTCGACGCCGAGGACCACACCACCCTCGACTCGATGTTCGCCATCCACGACGAGCTGCGGAAGGACTTCCCGCAGACCGGCTGTGTCATCCAGGCCTACCTCTTCCGCACCGAGGCCGACGCCCGGCGGCTCGCCGCGAACGGCAGCCGGGTGCGTATCGTGAAGGGTGCCTACAAGGAACCCGCCGAGGTCGCGTACCAGGACAAGGCCGAGATCGACAAGGCGTACGTCCGCATCCTGCGGATCCTGATGGAGGGAGACGGGTACCCGATGATCGGGTCCCACGACCCGCGCCTGATCTCCATCACGCAGGAGCTCGCGCGCCGCGCCGGGCGCAAACTGGACGAGTACGAATTCCAGATGCTGTACGGCATCCGCAGCGACGAGCACCTGCGGCTCGCCGCCGAGGGCCACCGCATGCGCGTGTACACCGCCTACGGCACCGACTGGTACGGCTATTTCATGCGCCGTCTCGCCGAGAAGCCCGCCAACCTGCTCTTCTTCGCCCGCTCCATCCTCACCAAGGACTGAACCAAGGGCTGAGCTCCCACCCCCTCGACCCTCTTAAGGAGATACGGAACTCATGGACGCTGTGACCCAGGTCCCCGCCCCGGTCAACGAGCCGGTGCACGGCTACGCCCCCGGTTCCCCGGAGCGTGCCCGCCTCGAGACCAAGCTCAAGGAGCTGGCCGAGAACCCCATCGAGCTGCCGATGACCATCGGTGGCGTCAAGCGCCTCGGTGGCGGCGAGCCCTTCAAGGTCGTGCAGCCGCACAACCACCAGGCCGTCATCGGCACCGGCCGCGGCGCCACGCAGCAGGACGCCCAGGACGCGATCGACGCCGCGCTCGCCGCCGCCCCGGCCTGGCGCGCGATGTCCTTCGACGACCGCGCCGCGATCATCCTGCGCGCCGCCGAGCTGCTCTCCACGACGTGGCGCGAGACGCTGGCCGCCTCCACGATGCTCGGCCAGTCGAAGACCGCCCAGCAGGCCGAGATCGACACCCCCTGTGAGCTCGTCGACTTCTGGCGCTTCAACGTGAAGTACGCCCGTGACCTGCTCGCCGAGCAGCCCCCGGCGAACTCCACCGGCGTCTGGAACCGCCTGGACCACCGCCCGCTCGAGGGCTTCGTCTACGCGATCACGCCGTTCAACTTCACCGCCATCGCGGGCAACCTGCCCACCGCCCCGGCCCTGATGGGCAACGTGGTCGTGTGGAAGCCGTCCCCGACGCAGACGCACGCCGCCGTGCTGCTCATGCAGCTCCTGGAGGAGGCGGGCCTGCCCAAGGGCGTCATCAACCTCGTCACCGGTGACGGCATCGCCGTCTCCGAGGTCGCCCTCAACCACCGCGACCTGGCCGGCATCCACTTCACCGGCTCCACCCCGACCTTCCAGCACCTGTGGAAGACGGTCGGCGAGAACATCGCCAAGTACCGCACCTACCCGCGCCTCGTCGGCGAGACCGGCGGCAAGGACTTCGTCGTCGCGCACCCGAGCGCCGACCGCGCGATCCTGAAGACCGCGCTGACCCGTGGCTCCTTCGAGTTCCAGGGCCAGAAGTGCTCCGCCACCTCGCGCGCCTACGTCCCCGCGTCCATCTGGAACGACGGGTTCAAGGAGGAGTTCGCGGCCGAGGTCGACGGCATCAAGATGGGTGACGTCACCGACCTGTCGAACTTCATCGGCGCCGTCATCGACGAGCGCGCGTTCGCCAAGAACAAGGCGGCCATCGACCGCGCGAAGTCCGACGAGTCCTGCACGATCGTCGCGGGCGGCACGTACGACGACTCCGTCGGCTACTTCGTGCGCCCGACCGTCGTCGAGTGCTCGGACCCGGAGAACGAGGTCTTCAAGACCGAGTACTTCGGCCCGTTCCTCGCCGTGCACGTGTACGACGACAGCAAGGCCGACGCGTACGACGAGATGCTGACCCAGATGGAATCGGCCTCCGACTACGCGCTCACCGGCTCGGTCATCGCGGGCGACCGCGCCGCCGCCGCGTACACGATGGAGAAGCTCCGCTACGCCGCGGGCAACTTCTACATCAACGACAAGTCGACCGGCGCCGTCGTCGGCCAGCAGCCCTTCGGCGGCGGCCGCGGCTCGGGCACCAACGACAAGGCGGGCGCCCCGCAGAACCTGCAGCGCTGGACGCTGACCCGCGCCATCAAGGAGACGCTGGTCCCGCCGACCGAGTACGGCTACCCGCACATGGGCTGACGCCCCGCCCGGGCCCCTGCGGCCCGCCCCTGAACCCCGCCTCCGACCTGGGCCCCACCCCGGTCGGAGGCGGTGTCGTTCCCGGGGTCAGCCCAGCGCGTCCACGACGATCCGGGCCAGGTCCGCGGCGATCCGGTCCTCGCCGGGCGTGTCCGGGTCGAGCCGGGTCGTGTAGACGGAGATCACCAGGGGCGCACCGCCCTTGGGCGGCCAGGCCACGGCGACGTCGTTGACACCGCCGTAGGCCGGGGAGCCGGTCTTGTCGCCGACCCGCCAGCCCTTCGGGAGCCCGGCGCGGATCCGCTTGTCGCCGGTGGTGTTCTCCACCAGCCAGCGGGTCAGCTGGCCGCGGTCGAGCGGGTGGAGGGCGTCGCCGACGACGAGCTTGTGCAGGTTCGCCGTCATGACGGCGGGCGTCGTCGTGTCCCGCCGGTCGCCGGGGATGTTGCTGTTGAGGTCCGTCTCCCACCGGTCGAGGCGGGTACGGGAGTCGCCGAGGGAGCGTGCGAACTCGGTGATGCCGGACGGTCCGCCGATCCGCCGCATCAGCAGATTGGCGGCGGCGTTGTCGCTGTACGTCACCGCCGCGTCGCACAACTCCCGTACGGTCATGCCGGTTTCGAGGTGCATCTCGGTCCGCGGCGAGTACGCGACGAGGTCGCCGCGCCCGTACCGGATCAGTATGTCGAGCAGGCCGGGCTCCTGTTCGCGCGCCCTGCGCAGGATCGCGCCGGCGGCCAGGACCTTGAACGTCGAGGCGATGGCGAAGCGTTCGTCGGCGCGGTAGCCGACGGTGGCGCCGGTGCCGGTGTGGAGCGCGTGGACGCCGATGCGGCCCGGGTACTCCTTCTCCAGGTCACGCAGCCGGCGCCGGACGTCGTCGGTGGCCGCCGCGGGCGCGCCGCCCGTCGCGGCCGACGCGCCCGCGGCGCCGGAGGCCGCGAGGAGTACGGGGGTGGCGGCTGCGGCGCCGAGGAGCGTTCTGCGGGAGGGGATGGCATTCATGATCCTCACGCTAGCGGGGAGCTCCGCCGCGCGGCCGCTTCGGTCCCCCGGGCGCCGCTCGCCGCACGGCCCGCTCACACCTCCACGAGCACCTGGTCAAGGGATTTCCGTACGAGATCGGGGACCCGGCAGTCCGGCGCGGGATACCCCACGGGGATCACCGCGAACGCCTTCTCGTTCTCGGGGCGGCCGAGCACCTGTTGCAGGAAACGCATCGGGCTCGGCGTGTGGATCAGCGCGGCCAGGCCGGACAGGTGCAGCGCGGAGAGCAGCATTCCCACCGCGATGCCGACCGACTCGTCGACGTAGTAGTGCTTGTGCTTGGCGCCGTCCTCGCCCAGCCAGTACCGCTGCTGGAAGACGACGATCAGCGCGGGCGCGTCCGTCAGGTGCGGCTTCACCTCGTCCGTGCCGAGCGGGCGCAGCGCCGCGAGCCACTCCTCGCCGAGCCGGCCGTCGTAGGAGATCTGCTCCTCGTGTTCGGCGGCCTCGCGGATGCGGCGGCGTATCTCCGGGTCCTGGACGAGGACGAACGTCCAGGGCTGCTGGTGCGCGCCGGACGGCGCCGTCGCCGCGCAGGCGATGGCGTCGCGCACGACCTGCGTGGGTACGGGGTCCGGAGCGAACTGGCGCACGGTCCGCCGCTCCCGCATCCGGTCCTTCAACTCGGCCGCCTGCGCGAGGGATTCGGTCTCGGGCATGCGGGCGGGGTGGTAGGGAACGGAGCGGTAGGGCTCGCCGTGGACGGGGGTCCACTCTCGCTGCTGCTCGGTTTCAGACATGGTCAGATTCTGCGGCGCGAGGCGGCCCCGACGCCATGGTGCAGACCAATTCCGGACCCCCGTCGGCCGGAACGGCACGGTCGGCGAGCGCCGCTCGCCCGCCGGGCGGCTTATCGGGGTGCGTGCGCGGATACGGCCTGAGTACGGTGGGGACGTGACCATGAACACCCTGCGCACCGCCCACACCAGCGATCTGACGGCGGCCGAACTGCGGGCCGCGCGCGCCCTCCTCGACGAGGCCTTCGACGGAGACTTCGGCGACCAGGACTGGGAGCACGGGCTGGGCGGTGTCCACGCCCTCGTCCACGGAGAGGACGGCCGGCTGCTCGCGCACGGGTCCGTGGTGCAGCGGCGCCTCCTGCACAACGGCCGTTCCCTGCGCATCGGTTACGTCGAAGCGGTCGCCGTCCGCCCCGACCGGCAGCGGCAGGGCCTCGGCGGGCAGGTGATGGGCGCCCTGGAACGGGTCATCGACGGGGCGTACGAGCTGGGCGCGCTCTCGGCGTCCGACGACGGGGCGCGGCTCTACCTCGGACGCGGGTGGCAGGAGTGGAAGGGCGCGGTCGGCACGCTCGGGCCCGAGGGCGTCATCCATCTGCCGGACGAGGAGCCTCCGCTGCTCCGGGGCGCGGACCTCGACCCGGCGTACGCATTCCTCATCGACTGGCGCGACGGGGACGTCTACTGAGGCCGGGCGTCCGCCGCGGTGGGGCGCCCAGCTCAGAGCCTGTCTTTCAGGGCGGTGCCCGCACGACCGCCGTCTCAGATAGTAGGAAGTCCGAGTAATTGTGGAGACAGACGCTCCGTCCTCCCTTAGCTTTGTAGAAGCCGAACGTCTCGCTTGATCAAGCGACTGGCGGTTGTGAGCCGGAGCCCCATGCAGGCGAACCCTGCCGCTCCACCGCTCCCCGCCCCGTTGGGGGTCCCCCCACGCATCAGGCAGTGGGGGAGTTCTCGAAAACACCCTTCCCTCAAGGAGTGGATCTCCCATGGCCGAGACGACCGCCCGCCGAGTCCGTCACACCTCCCGTACGAGCGACTCCGAGCGCAAGAACGCCGCCGCAGCCCTCCAGCGCGCCCTCGACCGCAGGGACAACGGCGGCGAGACGGGCCACTGAGCCCGGAGCGCGCCGGTCACCGGGACCCGCGCGCCACCTCGAAGTGGTCGATGCGCTCGCCGCTCTCGGCGAGCGCGGAGACCGAGAGCCGCGGGTGCGCCCCGGCCGTCACCTCCACCGCGAGGAACGAGAAGCCGGTGTAGCGCACCCGTGACCACTCCACGGTCTCCGGGGCCCGCGTGCGCGACCTCGTCCAGTGGAAGGTCGCGATGCTCTCGTGGTCGTGGACGTCGCCCTCGTGGCTGTCCTTCACCCCGGGGCCGAAGCCGTACAGGTCCTTGCCCGCGCCGCCCGCGGTGACATACACGATGCCGTCGCGCGTCGGATCCGTCGACGCGCCGACCGGCACGGGCTTGCCGACCTCGCCGCCCTTGATCGCGTCCGTGCGTTCGTAGACGTGGTTGTGGCCGTTGACGACCAGGTCCACCTGGTGCCGGGTGAACAGGTCGAGCCAGGCGTCGCGCACCCCGCCGTCGGAGGCGTGCGTCGATGTCGAGTACACGCAGTGGTGGAAGAAGACCACCACGAAGTCGACGGAGCCGTCCGCGCGCAGCGCGCGCAGGCGCCGGTCGAGCCAGGCGGTCTGCCGGCCGTCCGTGCAGCCCTTGTTGGCGGTGATCTCGTACGAGACGTCGTTGGCGTCGAGCGCGACGACCCCGACGTTCCCGTACCGGAACGAGTAGACGCCGGGCACGCCCGCCGGGTCGAAGCCGTTGTCGGGGAGCGACCAGCGCGCGTACTGGCCGCCGTAGCCGTTCGGCGAGTACCACGCCTCCATGTCGTGGTTCCCGGTGGTCACCATCCACGGCACCGACTTCGCGACGGACTCGGTCTGCGCGAGGAAGGTGTCCCACACGCGCGCGTCGTAGGTGTCCGAGTCCTTGCCGTGCCCGGTGGTGTCCGCGTAGCAGAGGTCGCCCGCGTGCAGATGGAACGAGGGGTTCTGGCCCAGGATCACGTGGTCGTTGGCGAGCGCGTGCGGGCTGACGCCCTGGTCGCCGAAGGCCGTGAAGACGAACTTCTCCGCCCGCGCGGGCGCGGTCCTGAACGAGCAGAGCGTCCCCATCCGCTCGGGCGAGGCGGGGTCGAAGCCGTCGTGGCCGACGCCGTAGTAGTACGTCGTGCCGGGCGCGAGGCCGTCGAGCGCGGCGTGCACGTAGTACTGCTCGACCGCGGGCAGCTTCTTCGAGAGCGAGGGGGTGTGCAGGTCGCGCACTTCCGCCTCGATCTTCTGGCTCAGGTCCCAGGGCTTCGGGCCGACGCGCACGTAGGGGGACCTGACCGCGAAGGGCACCTGCCAGGAGATCCGCATCTGCGTCATCGGATCGGCGCCGAAGGCGAGGTGCCGCCCGAACGGGGCCACCAGCCTGCCGTCGACGCGCACCGGCGCGGGCGGCGCGCTCCGGGGGCCCGCCGCCGACGGGCCCGCACCACCGGACGGGCCCGAACCGCCGGCGAGCAGACTCATGCCGCCCGCCGCCCCGGCCGCCGCGAACGCACCGGCGAGCACCGTGCGGCGGGAGAACTTCGCGCGCAGGTAGGCGTGTTGTTCCGGCATGCTCAGCTCCGCCGCGAGCGGCGCCGGGATGCCGACGTTCGGGGTGTCCATGCCGAGAGGAGTACCCAGCGCGTGCCAACTGGGGTCGGACACCCGGGTGAACAGCGGCCGTCGACGAAACGACTGTCCGCATGCCGGACATCCGGTGTCATCCCGTGGGACGGAGAGTAGGGTGCGGACATGTCTCGCAGCATCAATCTCGCAGTCATCCCCGGAGACGGCATCGGCCAAGAGGTCGTGGCCCAGGGGCTCAAGGTCCTCAACGCCGTGCTTCCGCAGGACGTGAAGCTGGAGACGAAGGAATTCGACTTCGGCGCCAAGCGGTACCACGCCACCGGCGAGACCCTCACCGACGCCGACGCGGCCGCACTCAAGCAGCACGACGCGATCCTCCTCGGCGCGATCGGCGACCCCTCGGTCCCGTCCGGCGTCCTGGAGCGCGGCTTCCTGCTGAAGCTCCGCTTCCTCTTCGACCACCACGTCAACCTGCGGCCCTCGAAGCTGCTCCCGGGCGTCGCGACCCCGCTCGCGGGCCAGCCCGAGATCGACTTCGTCGTGGTGCGCGAGGGCACCGAGGGCCCGTACACGGGCAACGGCGGCACCATCCGCACGGGCACCCCGCACGAGGTCGCCACCGAGGTCTCGGTCAACACCGCCTTCGGTGTGGAGCGGGTGGTCCGCGACGCCTTCGCGCGCGCCCAGGCCCGCCCGCGCAAGAAGCTGACGCTGGTCCACAAGAACAACGTCCTCACCTACGCCGGCCACCTCTGGACGAACGTGTTCAACAGGGTCGCCGCGGAGTACCCCGAGGTCACCACCGACTACATCCACGTCGACGCCGCGACGATCTACCTCGTCACCGACCCCGGCCGCTTCGACGTGATCGTCACCGACAACCTCTTCGGCGACATCATCACCGACCTCGCCGCCGCCGTCTCCGGCGGCATCGGCGTCGCGGCCTCGGGCAACATCAACCCGAGCCGCGAGTTCCCGTCCATGTTCGAGCCCGTGCACGGCTCGGCGCCGGACATCGCGGGCCAGGGCAAGGCCGACCCCTCGGCCACGGTCCTCTCCGTCGCCCTCCTGCTGCGCCACCTCGGGTACGAGGCGGAGGCCGCCCGCATCGAGGACGCGGTCTCCACCGACCTCGCGGAGCGCGGGGACACCGTGCGCACGACCGAGCAGATCGGTGACGCGCTCGCCGTACGAGTAGCGGGCTGACCCGGCAGCGCGAAGATCAGACGGAAGCCGCCGGGTCCCCAAGGA
This sequence comes from Streptomyces sp. NPDC058308, assembly GCF_042880275.1. Taxonomy (NCBI): domain Bacteria; kingdom Bacillati; phylum Actinomycetota; class Actinomycetes; order Kitasatosporales; family Streptomycetaceae; genus Streptomyces; species Streptomyces sp. NPDC058308. The sequence continues at coordinate 183,334 of NZ_JBHVZA010000011.1, read as the reverse complement.
CACCCGGCGGCTTCTCGTATCCGGCCCCCGGGTGTCACCATCGACCCCCGGGCCGCAATCATGCCGTTTCTCCCTCGGGACCCCCACGAGCGATAATCGAACGTGGGGCCGTGACAGCAGCAGGGAAACTCGGACGTCCTAGTACTGGGCGTACGGATATGAGCGCGGTCCGTCACCATCACACGTGAAGGACGAAGCACTCATGACGACGACGCCGACCATCGAGCTCAAGCCCTCCTCGACGCCGCTGGCCACTGCCGAGCGCGAGGCGATCCTGGCCAACCCCGGGTTCGGCCGCCACTTCACCGACCACATGGTGACCATCAAGTGGACGGAGGGCCGCGGCTGGCACGACGGCCAGCTCGTGCCGTACGGTCCGCTGGCCCTCGACCCGGCGACGAACGTCCTGCACTACGCGCAGGAGATCTTCGAGGGCCTCAAGGCCTACCGGCAGCCCGACGGCGCGGTGGCCACCTTCCGCCCCGACGCCAACGCCCGCCGTTTCCAGGCCTCCGCGCGCCGCCTCGCCATGCCGGAGCTGCCCGTCGAGACGTTCATCGAGGCGTGCGACGTGCTGGTCGGGCAGGACAAGGCGTGGGTTCCGGCGCACGGCGGCGAGGAGTCCCTCTACCTGCGTCCCTTCATGATCGCCACGGAGGTCGGCCTGGGCGTGAAGCCCGCCAATGAATACCTCTTCGTGGTCATCGCCTCGCCTGCGGGCGCCTACTTCCCCGGTGGCGTCAAGCCCGTCTCGATCTGGCTCTCCGAGGACCGCGTGCGCGCCGTGCCCGGCGGCATGGGCGACGCGAAGACGGGCGGCAACTACGCCGCGTCGCTGCTCGCGCAGGCGGAAGCGGCGGCGAAGGGCTGCGACCAGGTGGCCTACCTCGACGCGGTCGAGCACAAGTGGGTCGAGGAGCTGGGCGGCATGAACCTGTACTTCGTGTACGGGAACAAGATCGTCACCCCCACCCTGACGGGCTCCCTGCTCGCGGGCGTCACCCGTGACTCGCTCCTCTCCGTCGCCCGTGACCTGGGCTACGAGTCGGAGGAGGCGCGTGTCTCCATCGACCAGTGGAAGACGGACACGGAGAACGGCACCCTCACCGAGGTCTTCGCCTGCGGCACCGCCGCGGTCATCACGCCCGTGGGGACGGTCAAGTCCGCGGGTGGTGAGTGGCTGCAGAGCGGTGGCGAGCCGGGTGAGGTCACGATGAAGCTGCGGGACGCGTTGCTCGATGTGCAGCGGGGGACGGCGAAGGACCGGCACGGCTGGATGCACGACCTGGGCTGAGCGATTCTTGCGCGGTTCCCCGCGCCCCTGAGGGGGCGGTGCCCGGAGGTTTGGTCAGGGGCGCGGGGAACTGCGCGACCAGCCCCCACCGGGGGGCGGGTGTAAACGGGCGGTCAGCTCGGTACGGGGTTCTCGTCCGGCCGGGGAAGCGGAGTCACTGCCGGGGACCGGTGGGTCAGGGCGGTGTACGTGAGACCGCCCACCACTCCGGACAGGAGAAAACTGCAGTCGACCCCGCCCGTCAGGGACAGCAGCGGCCCCTCGTACGAGGGGAGGGAGACCGCGAGCAGCCCGACCACCGCGCCCAGGCCCCAGGCCACCGTCGCCCGGACGTGCCAGCCGGCGCGATACCAGTAGACCCCGCCCCTGGAGCGGCGGTTGAAGACCTGCAGGGCCTCCGCGTCGTACTCCCCCCGGCAGCGCGCGAACCCGATCAGCGTGATGACCGCCCACGGCGTGCCGATGGCGGTCAGGAGCAGTACGAAGGACGTCATCGCGTCCTGCGCCTCCCACGCGTAGTGGCCGACGAAGACGCAGCCCGTGGCGACGCCCGCGACCGTGTACGTGGCGCGGGCGCGGGACGCGCGGGGCAGGATCGCGTCGAGGTCCAGGCCCATGGAGTAGAGCATCAGGCCCGCGTTGCCGACCGAGCCCGCGGAGGCGGCGAGCAGCAGCGGGACCAGGTACCAGGCGGGTGACGCGCCGACGAGCCCGCCCGCGTAGTCGAGGGCCGCGCGCGCCGCGTACGCCGTGAACGTGCCGAAGAGCTGGGGGATCAGGAGTCCCGCGATGAGCCCCAGCCAGGCGGCGCCGAGGACCGCGCGGGAGCTGTGCCGGGCCGGGGAGACGTAGCGGGTGTAGTCGCCGAGCAGGGTGATGAAAGCGATCGGTCCGGAGAGGCCCGCCGCGACGAGCGCGAGCAGCCACGTGGGCCAGAACGAGCCGAGCGCGTAGCCGCCCGCGCCGGGCAGCGCGGTGGTCGTGAAGTCGGGGGCGTACGCGACGACGCCGAGGACGAGCAGCGCCGTCATGCCGACCGCGAGGATGCGCGAGAGGCGGAGCAGCACGCGGTAGCCGTAGACGGCGCCCGCGACGGTGGCCGCCGCGAGCAGGGCGTAGACCACGGAGTACGAGAGTCCGCCGGCGGGCAGGCCGAGCAGCCGGTGCAGGGTGCCGACCATGACGTCGCCGCCGATCCAGATGGTCAGCGCGGTGTAGCCGAGCGAGAGCAGCAGGCCCACGACCGAGCCGACAAGGCGGCCGCGCACCCCGAACTGGGCGCCGGAGGAGGTCGAGAGGTTCGTCCCGGTGCGCAGCGAGACCAGGGCGAGCGGCGCGGTCAGCGCGGTGCCGACCACCGTGCCCGTCACCACCGCGCTGACCGACTCCCACCAGCCGAGGCCGAACGACACCGGCAGCCAGCCGAAGACGATCACCCCCAGGCAGAGGTTGGAGCCGATGAGGATCGACACGAGATCGCGGGGGCCGCTGGTGCGTTCCCCGTCCGGGATGGTGTCGACTCCGCGCTGTTCTATCGGCATGAGGGTGCCCCTGACGCTCGCTTGGTCCCGATGGTTGCCCCGACATTTGAGCAGCGCTCAATGTGACGTGTGAAGCCCTGTTCCGTCAATGCTTCCCGCATGCGGATTCCGTAGTTAGAGTGTTGCTCTAAACGTGGAACAGGGAGGTACGGCGCGTGCGACTCACGCCCACCGAACGCGACCGGTTGCTGCTCTTCGGGGCCGCCGAGCTCGCCAGGTCCCGCAAGGCGCGCGGCCTCAGACTCAACGTCCCCGAGGCGACCGCGCTGATCGCCGACACGGTCTGCGAGGCCGCCCGCGACGGCGCCCGGCTCGCCGAGGCCGTCGAGCGGGCCCGCTCGGTCCTCGGCCCGGACGACGTGCTGCCCGGCGTCGCGGACGTGGTGACCGAGGTGCACGTGGAGGCCGTCTTCGACGACGGGTCCCGGCTCGCCGTGGTCTCGGAACCGATCGGGCCGGGGCTCGGCGACGAGGCGCCCGGCGCGCTCCTGCCGGGACCCGTGCACGAGGACCCCGCCCCGACCGTGACGCTGACCGTGCGCAACACCGCGACGGTGCCGGTCTCCGTCACCTCCCACTTCCACTTCTTCGAGGCCAACCCCCGGCTCGACTTCGACCGCGCCGCCGCGTACGGCCTGCGCCTCGCCGTCCCCGCCGGCTCCTCGGTCCGCTTCGGGCCCGGCGAGAGCGCAGAGGTCGGGCTGCTGCCCATCGGCGGCGAGCGGATCGCCATCGGCTTCGCGGGCCTGGTCGACGGGCCGCTGGACGCGCCGGGCGCCCGTGAAGAGGCCCTGTGCCGGGCCGCCGCCTGCGGCTACCTCGGCGTTCCTGACACGGCAGAGCAGGAGCCGGACACCACAGAGCAGGAGCCGGACATGACAGAGCAGGAGGACGAGCGATGAGCCGCCCCGGAGGCCACCCCGCCGCACCGCGCCGCCTCACCCCGTACGAGTACGCCTCGACGCACGGCCCCCGCGCCGGCGACCACGTCCGGCTCGGCGACTCCGGTCTGACGATCCGCGTCGAGTCCGACTCGCAGAAGCACGGCGACGAATTCCTCGCCGGATTCGGCAAGACGGCCCGCGACGGACTGCACCTGAAGGCCGCCGCGGTCCGCGAGACCTGTGACGTCGTCATCAGCAACGTCGTCGTCATCGACGCGGTGCAGGGGATCAGGAAGGTGTCCATCGGCATCCGCGAGGGCCGCATCCACGCCATAGGGCGGGCCGGGAACCCCGACACCCTCGACGGCGTCGACGTCGTCGTCGGCACCGGCACGTCCATCGTGTCGGGGGAGGGGCTGATCGCCACCGCGGGATCCGTGGACACCCACGTCCACCTGCTCTCCCCGCGCATCATGGAGGCCTCCCTCGCCTCCGGCGTGACGACGGTCATCGGCCAGGAGTTCGGGCCCGTCTGGGGCGTCGGCGTCAACTCGCCCTGGGCGCTGCGCCACGCCTTCAACGCCTTCGACGCCTGGCCGGTCAACATCGGCTTCCTCGGCCGGGGTTCGTCCTCCCACGACGCGCCGCTCATCGAGGCGCTCGCCGAGGGCGGCGCGTCCGGCTTCAAGGTGCACGAGGACATGGGCGCGCACACCCGCGCGCTGGACACCGCGCTGCGTGTCGCCGAGGAGCACGACGTTCAAGTCGCCCTGCACAGTGACGGGTTGAACGAGTGTCTCTCCGTCGAGGACACGCTGAAGGTCCTCGAAGGGCGCACCATCCACGCCTTCCACATCGAGGGCTGCGGCGGCGGCCACGTACCGAACGTCCTGAAGATGGCGGGCGTGCCGAACGTCATCGGCTCCTCGACCAATCCGACGCTGCCCTTCGGGCGGGACGCGGTCGCCGAGCACTACGGGATGATCGTCTCGGTCCACGACCTCAAGACCGACCTGCCGGGCGACGCGGCGATGGCCCGCGACCGCATCCGCGCCGGGACGATGGGCGCCGAGGACGTGCTGCACGACCTCGGCGCCATCGGCATCACCTCGTCCGACGCGCAGGGCATGGGCCGCGCGGGCGAGACCGTGCGCCGCACCTTCGCGATGGCCGGGAAGATGAAGGCCGAGCTCGGCCCGATGGAGGGCGACGGCGAGCGCGACGACAACGCGCGCGTCCTGCGCTACATGGCCAAGCTGACCATCAACCCCGCCCTCGCGCACGGCCTCGCCCACGAGGTCGGCTCCATCGAGGTCGGCAAGCTCGCCGACATCGTGCTGTGGCGCCCCGAGTACTTCGGCGCCAAGCCGCAGCTGGTGCTGAAGTCCGGCTTCCCCGCCTACGGAGTCGTGGGCGACCCGAACGCCGCGACCGACACCTGCGAACCCCTCGTCCTCGGGCCGCAGTTCGGCGCGTACGGGGCGACGCCCGCCGACATCTCCGTGGCCTTCGTCGCCCGGGCCGCCGTCGACCAGGGCAACGACAGGATGCCCACCCGCAGGCGCCGCGTCGCCGTCCGGGGCACGCGCGGCATCGGCCCCGCCGACCTGCGCCTGAACTCCCGCACCGGCGCAGTCGACGTGAACCAGCGCACCGGCCTCGTCACCCTCGACGGCGACCCCGTCCGCTCCGAGCCCGCCGACTCCGTCTCCCTCAACCGCCTCTACTTCCTTTAAAGGTGTACGTCATGACTGCTGCCGCCGACGGCTTCCGCATGCCCGCCGAGTGGGCCCCGCACGAGCGCACCTGGATGGCGTGGCCGTGCCCCAACCCGACCTTCGACGACCCCTCGGGCCTGGACGAGTCCCGCCTCGCCTGGGCGAACGTCGCCCGCGCCGTACGCCGCTTCGAGCCGGTCACCGTGGTCTGCGGGCCCGCCCAGTCCGCGTACGCGACCGAGCTGCTCGGTCCGGACATCGACGTGGTGGAGCGGGAGCTCGACGACGCCTGGATGCGGGACATCGGCCCGACCTTCCTCACCGACGGCAAGGGGCGCCTTGCCGCCGCCGACTGGACGTTCAACGGCTGGGGCGCCCAGGAGTGGGCCCGCTGGGACCACGACGCGAAGGTCGGCGCGTACGTCGCCGACCTCGCGGGGGCCCGGACGTACACCTCGCGCCTCGTCAACGAGGGCGGCGGCATCCACGTCGACGGCGAGGGCACCGTCCTGCTCACCGAGACGGTGCAGCTCGGCCCCGAGCGCAACCCCGGCTGGACCAAGGAGCAGGTCGAGGCGGAGATCCACGCCCACCTCGGCACCACCAAGGCGATCTGGCTGCCGCGCGGCCTCACCGCCGACTACCCCGGCCACGGCTTCGGCACCCTCGGCCACGTCGACATCGTCGCCGCCTTCGCCGCGCCCGGCGTGGTCCTCGTGCACTCCCAGCGCGACCCCGGCCACCCGGACTTCGAGGTCAGCAAGGAGATCGTGGCCGCGCTGAAGGGCCGGACGGACGCGCGCGGCCGCACCCTGCGGATCGTCGAGGTGCCCGCCCCGACCGTCCTGAAGGATGCCGAGGGCTGGGTCGACTACTCGTACATCAACCACTACCTCTGCAACGGCGGCGTCGTCCTGTGCGCCTTCGGCGACCCGAACGACGAGATCGCGGCCGGCATCTTCCGCGGCCTCTTCCCCGACCGTACGGTGACGCTCGTCGACGCCCGTACGATCTTTGCCGGGGGTGGTGGCATCCACTGCATCACCCAGCAGCAGCCGAAGGTGTGATCAAGGAGAACGAAATGGCGGCTCAGGCCCGCGCGCGGAAGAACGCCCCGCCGCGCGAGGACGTGTTGACGGCCGCCATGGAGATGATCGCCGAGCGCGGCCTGGAGAAGCTGACCATGGCCGCGCTCGGCCGCGAGGTCGGCATGAGCTCCGGCCATCTCCTCTACTACTTCCGCACCAAGGACGAGCTGCTCCTGCGCACCCTGGAGTGGAGCGAGGGCCGTCTCGGCGCCGAGCGCGGCCGCCTCCTCGCCCGCCCCGGCACGGCACGCGCCCGCCTGGACGCCTACGTCGACCTCTACGTGCCCGACGGCCCCGGCGACCCCCACTGGACGCTCTGGCTTGAGGTCTGGAACCGCTCCCTGGGCGCCGACGAGGAAGGCCGCGACCGGCAGGCCGCGATCGAGGGCGCCTGGCACCGGGACCTGGTGGCGCTGCTCGCCGAGGGCGTCTCGCGCGGCGAGTTCGGGACGGTCGACCCCGACCGCTTCGCGACCCGGCTGCGGGCGCTGCTCGACGGCTTCGCCATCCACGTGGCGATCGGACTGCGCGGGACGGGCCGGGACCAAGTCCTCGGCCACGTAAGGGAGTTCCTGGACGGAGCGCTCGTCGCGAACTCCTAGGGTCGTGCGGCGGCTCGTGCGGAACCGCGCCGCGGGCGGGACCGTCCCTGTCGACAGGGGCCCGGGCGACGCCACCACACCGCCCTCGCCCGCCACGCACGGCACCAAGAGCACGGGGGACTTGACCATGCACAGGAACCACCGCAAGCGCACCGCCCTGGCCGCCGCGGCCGTCGTCGCCGTCACCATCGGCACGCTGCCTGCCGCCTTCGCCGCGCCGGGCGCCACCGCAGCGCCCCGCACGGAAGCGGTCAGCGTGACCGGCGCCGGCAAGGCGGCGAACGACCGGTCCGAGGGGGCCGTGATCAGCCGCGACGGCCGGTTCGCGGCCTTCGACTCCGAGGCCACCGACCTCACCGCGGGGGACACGAACGGGGCGCGCGACATCTTCGTACGCGATCTGCGCACCGCGCGGACGGAGCGCATCGCCCTGGCGGGGCGCCAGGTCAGCGGCCCGTCCCTGAGTGCCGACGGACGCTACGTGGCGTTCGTCTCCAGCCCCGCGGGCTCCTACTCCGACCGCGACGTCCGGCTCCACGACCGCAGGACGGGGAAGACCGAGCGCCTCGACGTCGAGCTGCCCGACGGCTACCCGGGCGACAGCGCGGGCAGCGTCTCGCTGAGCGCGGACGCGCGCTACGCCGTCTTCAGCACGGACGGGCCGCGCTTCGACGGCACCGCGGTCTTCCTGCGCGACCGCAGGACCGGCACCACCGAGAAGGTCAGCCACGCCTACACGGGTGGCGACGGGGAGCGCGACGCCCACGCGCCGACCGTCAGCGACAACGGCCGCTACGTCGTCTACGCCACCTCCTTCGTGAACGGCCCGCGCGGCGACGACTGGAGCGACCTGTGGCTGCGCGACCGCAGGACCGGGAAGCTGAGCCAGGTCGACCGCTCCCACGACGGGTCCAGGACCGAGAAGGAGTCCCTGGAGCCGTCCATCAGCGGTGACGGCCGCACGGTCGTCTTCGAGTCACGGGACACCCATCTCGTCCCCGGTGACGACGACGCCTCCTGGAACGTGTTCGTGCACGACGTGGCCTCGGGCAGGAACCAGCGGATCCACGGCACCCAGGGCGGCCCGGGCGAGGTCTACACCCGCGCGCCCGCGATCAGCGCCGACGGCCGGTACCTCACCTTCATGTCCGAGCTCGCCGAGCCGGGCAGCGAGTACGGCAAGGAGTGGCCCGTCTACCTGCGGGACCTGAAGCGGGGCACGACCACGCTCGTCACCCCGGACACCTCGGGAGGCACCGCCACCGCGTCGGTCGACCCGGGCGGCATCTCGGCGGGCGCCCGCAGGATCGCCTTCGCCTCCAGTGATGCGACGCTGCTGCCGGGCGACACGAACGACGGCGACGACGTCTTCGTACGTCATCTGCGCTGATTCGTATGTCATCTGCGCTGACGGCTCACCGGATGCCTGCGCGATACGGGCGGCGCGACGACGCGCCGCCCGCATCGTGAGACGGGCGTCCCGCCCGGCCGCGAAGCATGGCAAGCTGCCCCCGTGCTCTCGTTCGCCATGATTATTGGCAGCAGGCGCGCCGGTCCGCAGTGACCGCCTCGTACCCATCACGTACGGGCGGACACCGTCGCCTCGACCCGCGCGCAGACCTCTCGCACCCGCGAGGGGTTTTTTCGTTTCCCGGCCCAACTGCAGCCGGACACGGAGCGCGAGGGATCATTGGGGGTGGTGGAGCCGGTCATTCCGGTAGACCGAGATCCGACACAGGAGCCAGATCAGCATGACGGAAACCAGCACACCCGATGACTCGTTCCACGTCTTCGACACGACGCTGCGCGACGGTGCGCAGCGCGAGGGCATCAACCTCACCGTCGCGGACAAGCTGACCATCGCACGGCACCTGGACGACTTCGGCGTGGGCTTCATCGAAGGCGGCTGGCCCGGCGCCAATCCGCGCGACACCGAGTTCTTCGCGCGGGCACAGCAGGAGATCACCTTCCGGCACGCCCAGCTCGTCGCCTTCGGCGCCACCCGCCGCGCGGGCGCCAAGGCCGCCGACGACCCGCAGGTGAGCGCCCTTCTCGCGTCCGGCGCCCCCGTCATCACCCTCGTCGCCAAGTCCCATGACCGGCACGTCGAACTGGCCCTGCGCACCACCCTCGAAGAGAACCTGGAGATGGTCCGCGACACCGTCTCCCACCTGGTCGCCGAGGGCCGCCGCGTCTTCGTCGACTGCGAGCACTTCTTCGACGGCTACCGCGCCAACCCCGAGTACGCGAAGGCCGTCGTGCGGGCCGCGTCCGAGGCCGGCGCCGACGTCGTCGTCCTGTGCGACACCAACGGCGGCATGCTGCCCGCGCAGGTCCAGGCCGTCGTGGGCACCGTCGCCGCCGACACCGGCGCACGGCTCGGCATCCACGCCCAGGACGACACCGGCTGCGCCGTCGCGAACACCCTCGCCGCCGTCGACGCGGGCGCCACCCACGTGCAGTGCACCGCCAACGGCTACGGCGAGCGCGTCGGCAACGCCAACCTCTTCCCCGTCGTGGGCGCCCTGGAGCTCAAGTACGGCAAGCAGGTCCTGCCCGAGGGCTCGCTGCGCGAGATGACCCGCGTCTCGCACGCCATCGCCGAGGTCGTCAACCTCACGCCCTCCACCCATCAGCCGTACGTGGGCGTCTCCGCCTTCGCGCACAAGGCGGGCCTGCACGCCTCCGCGATCAAGGTCGACCCGGACCTGTACCAGCACATCGACCCGGACCTCGTCGGCAACCGCATCCGCATGCTCGTCTCCGACATGGCGGGCCGCGCCTCCATCGAGCTCAAGGGCAAGGAGCTCGGCGTCGACCTCGGCGACGACCGCGCGCTGATCGGCCGCGTCGTGGAGCGGGTCAAGGAGCGCGAGCTCCAGGGCTACACGTACGAGGCCGCCGACGCCTCCTTCGAACTGCTGCTCCGCGAGGAGGCCGAGGGCCGGGCGCGGCGCTACTTCCGCGTCGAGTCCTGGCGGGCCATCGTCGAGGACCGCCCCGACGGCACGCACGCCAACGAGGCCACCGTGAAGCTGTGGGCCAAGGGCGAGCGCATCGTCGCCACGGCGGAGGGCAACGGCCCGGTCAACGCCCTCGACCGGGCGCTGCGGGTCGGCCTGGAGCGGATCTATCCGCAGCTCGCCAAGTTGGAGCTCGTCGACTACAAGGTCCGCATCCTGGAGGGCAAGCACGGCACGTCCTCCACCACGCGCGTCCTGATCTCCACCTCGGACGGCGTCGGCGAGTGGTCGACCGTCGGCGTCGCGGAGAACGTCATCGCCGCGTCGTGGGGCGCACTGGAGGACGCGTACACCTACGGCCTGCTGCGGGCCGGGGTCGAGCCGGTCGAATAACCCCAGCCGAACCGCCACCCGAACCCCCGCCGGGGACCGCGCTGGGTTACGTTCGAAGTATGAGGAATCGGGCGAAGCGGATCACCGTCGGACTTTCGGGGCTGCTGCTCGCCCTGGGTGCCGTGTCCTTCACTGCCGCGCCCGGGGCGGCGGCGGCGCCCGCGGCCCCGGACGCCTCCAGTGCGTCGGTGGTGGCCGACGCCTGGGAGAAGAGTCCGGTGTACGTCGATCCCGCGGCGTCGGACCAGCTGTCCGAAACACAGGCGGACGCCCTCGCCGAGAAGATCAAGAAGGCCGACAAGCCGGTGTTCGTCGCCGTGCTGCCGGACGACTTCCCGCAGCAGAACCTCTTCCGGCAGCTGCGCACCGAGACCGGCGTGACCGGCGCGTACGCCGTGCGGCTCGGCGGCGGATTCGACGCGAAGGCCGACCGGTCGGTGCTGACGCCCAACGCCGTCAACAACCTCGTCTCCCTCGTCCAGGGCGAGGACACCCCCGCCCAGCTCGACCGTTTCGTCGGCCAGGCGCTCGTGCAGGCGCGCGGCAAGGCCCCTGAATCCTGGGGCGGCGGCTCCGGTGACGGCGTCTCCGCGGGCTCCCTCATCGCGGTCGGCGTGGTCGTGGTGGCCGGGGCGGGCGGCGCGTACGCCGTGATCCGGCGCAAGAAGCGGCGGCACGAGGAGAGCAGGCGCGAGGCGCTGAACAAACTGTCCGTCGTCGTGGACGAGGACATCACCGCGTTCGGCGAGGAGCTGGACCGGCTCGACTTCCACCCCGCGGAGGCGGGCGCGGACGACGCGATGCGCGCGGATTACGAGCGCGCCCTGGACGCTTACGAGAAGGCGAAGTCCTACATGGCCGCCGCGACCCGCCCCGAGGACGTGCGGGCCGTCACCCAGTCCCTGGAGGACGGCCGCTTCTCCCTGGCCCTGCTCGCCGCGCGGCGCGAGGGACGCGAGCTGCCGGAGCGGCGGGCCCCCTGCTTCTTCGACCCGCGGCACGGACCCTCGACCGAGGACGTGATGTGGGCGCCCCCGGGTGCGCCGGAGCGCTCGGTCCCGGTGTGCGCGGCGGACGCGGCACGCCTCGCGGACGGCCGGGACCCGATGGCCCGCACGGTGGCCACGGAGTCCGGCGAGCGCCGCCCCTACTGGGAGGCGGGCCCGGCCTACGGGCCGTGGGCGGGCGGATACTTCGGCGGCGGCCTGCTGCCGGGTCTGCTGCTCGGTACGATGCTCGGCGGCATGATGTCGACACCCGCCTACGCGTCGGACTACGGCTCCGGGTACGGCGACTTCGGCGGCGGCTACGAGGGCGGCGACTTCTCGGGCGCCGACTTCGAGCCCGGGGACTTCGGCGGCGGGGACTTCGGCGGGGGCGGCGATTTCGGCGGCGGCGGGGACTTCGGCGGAGGGGGCGGCTTCTAAGGGCTGCCCCTAAGCGAGTACGGGGCGACGTGGATCACACGTGTGCGTGTCACAGGGCGTCGGGCTGTCTCGTCCCAGGGGGTGTAGCCACCGACGAGCACGGAGGAGCCCACCCATGGACGCGCGACTGAACTACTTCGCCGGCCCCACCGCCGCCAAAGCCCTCAAGCACCTCATGTCGGCGGGCAGGACGCTCAAGGACTCGCCGTTGGCGGCCGCGACACGGGAGCTCGTGGCCCTGCGCGTGAGCCAGATCAACGGCTGCGCCGTCTGCATCGACATGCACACCAAGGAGGCAGCCGCGGCCGGCGAGGACTCGGTGCGGCTGAACCTGGTGGCGGCGTGGCGGGAGGCCACGGTCTTCACGGAGGCCGAGCGTGCCGCGCTGGAGCTGGCGGAGCAGGGGACCCGCGTCGCGGACGCGGCCGGCGGGGTCAGCGACGAGGTCTGGGCGCGTGCCGCGAAGCACTTCGACGAGGAGCAGCTCACCGCCCTGGTGGTCCTGGTCTGCTTCATGAACACGGCGACTCGGCTGAACATCATCGCCAAGCAGCGGGCCGGTGACTACGAGGCCGGGCAGTTCCACTGAGGGGTCATCGATGAGCCGCCCGGGGCACTGTCACTCCGGGCGCGGGGGCGTTGTACAGCCCTGTTGCACAGCCCTGCTGACGGTCCGCAAGATCACTAGAACAGACCGCGCCGGGAATACGGCCGCCCGGCCGGGGATATGACACAGGCTCTCAAGGGGGATGCGGCGTGAACAAGGTCGACGAGTTCGAGGAGCTGCGGCCCCTGCTGTTCTCGATCGCTTACCGGATTCTGGGCAGCGTGAGCGAAGCCGAGGACGCGGTGCAGGAGACATGGCTGCGCTTCGACGGCTCGACGACCCTTCCCAGGTCGGTCAAGGCGTTCCTGTCCGCCACGGTGACGCGGATCTCGATCGACGTGCTGCGCTCCGCACGGGTGCGGCGGGAGGAGTACGTCGGCCCGTGGTTCCCCGAGCCACTGCTGAGCGATCCGTATCAGGATCCGGCGCGCTCGGCGGAGCTGGCCGACTCGGTGTCGATGGCGGCGCTGCTGCTTCTGGAGCGGCTCAGCCCGCTGGAGCGGTCGGTGTTCGTGCTGCGGGAGGTGTTCGGCTTCAGGTTCGACGACATCGCCTCGGCGGTGGGGCGTTCGGAGGCGGCGTGCCGGCAGCTGCTGGTACGGGCGCGGCGGCACATGGAGGCCGGGCGGCCGCGGTTCGAAGCGGACCGTCAGGAGCGGCAGGAGCTGGCGACGCGGTTCTTCGACGCCCTGCGCGAAGGCGATGTCGCCGGCCTGCGGGATCTGCTGGCCGCCGACGTGCAGATGGTGGGGGACGGCGGCGGCAAGGCCCCGCAGCTGGCCAGGGCCGTCGTCGGCACCGAGAACGTGGCCCGGCTGCTGGCCTCCGTCTTCCCGCTGATGGCCCGGATCGACGTGACGTTCGAGCCGCACGAGGTCAACGGCCAGCCCGGCGCCGTTTTCCGGGACCGGGACGGCAAGGTCCTCCATACCCTGGCCCTCGACGTGCTCGACGGGCAGATCCAGACCATCCGCTCGGTGATCAACCCCGACAAGCTCGGCCACCTCGGACCGGTTGCCGACGCCTGGGCCATCGACGGCGAGGTGAAACAGGCCTGCCGGCAGACGAAGTGACCCCGGGGCCGGCCGCGGCCCGGCGCGTCGACACCCTCTCGGCGCGGCTGAGTCACCAACTTGCCGAAGGGGCGCGGGCTCAGCCCGGTGAACAGGGCGGTCCATGAGGCGGAAGGATTCCGGCGCTTGACCGCGCGGCACCAACACGAGACGATACGTATCGTCTTTTCAATCGCACGCGAGGAGGTCCGCTCATGCCGGGACAAGTCCAGGAGCAGTACGTCGAGGTGGCGCCGGGGGTACGGCTGTGGACCGAGCGGCGAGGAGCACCCGACGCTCCCGCGCTGCTCCTCGTCATGGGGGCCCAGGCCTCCGGGCTAGGCTGGCCCGAGCCGCTGGTGGACGCGCTCGCCGCGCACCATCACGTCATCCGCTACGACCACCGCGACACGGGCCGTTCCAGTCGCTCTTTCGACGAACACCCCTATGCCGTAACCGACTTGGCGCGGGACGTGGTCGCGGTCCTGGACGGCCTCGGCGTCGGGCGCGCGCACCTCGTGGGCCTCTCGCTGGGCGGCATGCTCTGCCAGCTGGTGCTCGCCGACCACCCCGAGCGGGTGCTGAGCGCGACCCTGATGGGCACGTGCGCGCTGAGCGAGACCCCGTACGTGAGGCCGGACGGCGTTCGCGTGCCCGTCGCGGAGCTGCCCGGCATCGCACCGGAGATCCTGGAACTGTGGGCCCGCCCGGTCGAGGATCACGGCCCCGAGGTCGAGCTGGACCGCCGGGTGGAACACTGGCGGCTGCTGAGCGGGGGCCAACTGCCCTTCGACGCCACGTACTTCAGGGATCTGGAACGCCGCATCATCGAGCACGCGGGTAGTCACGTGGACTCGTCCGCCCACGGCCGCGCCGACGACTCGGAGATGCTCCGCACCGCCGAACTGGCCCGGAACCAGGTCCCCGTGCTCGTCGTGTCCGCCCCCGCCGAGCCCGTCTTCCCGCTCCCGCACCCCCAGCACCTGGCCCAGGTCGTCGCCGGTGCACGGCTCGTGGAGATTCCCGGCATGGGCCACTCGCTGCCGCCAGGGGTCCACGAACCCCTGGCGAAGGCGATTCTCGGGCATACGCTCGGCACCGGGTGAATCAGTCCGTCCGCGGGCCGGCCGGGGGAGTCGTCACCGGCCACCGGCCCGGGTGCCCCGGCGGCAGCGCCAAGTCCCGCCGGACCGCCGCGTAGTACGCCTCGCGCGCGGCCCGCTGCCGCTCCAGAAGCCCGGCCCACGCGTCGGGGTCGTGCGTGTCCGCGCGCAGGAACCGCTCCATCTCGATCACGAGGAGCACCCACGCCCGCGCCTCGTCGACCACCTCCGGGGCGCCGAGCATGAGCAGCGCCTCTCCGGCGGGGTCCCGTGCCTCGGCGGCCTGGGTGAGGTGCGGTACCGCCTCTTCGGGGGAGAGGGGATGGGGGTGCGGGTCGTTGCCGAGGTGGGCGGCGACCCGGTAGGTGAGGCTGACGGTCTGCCGCAGGACGCGGGCGTATTCGGTGTAGACCGCGAGGCGCCGCTCCTCCCACCGTGCCGCCTGCTCCCGGCGGAACCGGATGCGGTCGCCCCGCGTGATCGCCACGTAGGACCCGAGCGCACCGATGATCACGCCGAGGAGCGCGGGCAGTTGCTGTATGAACTCGGGCACGGCGGAACGGTAGCGCGCACCCGCCCTGTGGCGCGGGCGGTCGGGTTCAGGTGCCGTCCTTGATCGCCGAAACGTCGAAGTTCAGCTTGATCCTGTCCGAGACGAGCACGCCGCCGGTCTCCAGCGCGGCGTTCCAGGTGAGGCCCCACTCCGAGCGCAGGATCTCCGCCTTGCCCTCGAAGCCGACGCGCTCGTTGCCGAACGGGTCCTTGGCCGCGCCGTTGAACTCCAGGTCGATGGAGAGCGGCTTCGTGGTGCCCAGGATCGTCAGGTCGCCGGTGACGCGGTAGTCGTCGCCGCCGAGCGCCTCGGCCTTGGTGGACCGGAAGGTCATCTCGGGGAACTCCTCGGTCTTGAAGAAGTCCGCGCTCTTCAGGTGTCCGTCACGGTCGGCGTTGCCCGTGTCGATGCTGTCGATCTTGACGTCGATGGAGGCCGTCGAGCGGGACGGGTCCGTGCCGTCCAGGTGCAGCGACCCGGTGAAGTCGAGGAAGGAACCCTTGACGTTGGTGACCATCGCGTGCCGTGCGACGAAGCCGATCGTCGTGTGCGCGGGGTCGATCGTGTAGTCGCCGGTCAGCGCGGCAAGCTCCGGGGTGACCGGGGCGGGGGTAGGGGCGGTGGTGGTGCCCGCTGCCGTGGCGGTTTCGTTCTTGCGGCCGAAGATGCCCATGACGTGCTCCTTGGGGGACGAGCTCCGATGGAGAGCTGATGTTGAATGTTCAACATGAACGAAGGTAGCGCGATTAAGTTCAAGGTTCAACCTCTAAGTGGGGTGTGTCGGGGTGAATCTGTGCGGTGCTGCGGTGCTGCGGCGCTGTAGCACCGTGGTGTCGCGGTGGCGTCAGTGGGGGAGCGGTGGTGGCGCCACGAGGGGTTGCTATGGCGCCAAGATGGTGCCACTATGGCGTCATGGACCTCACGCAGTACGTCGATCAGCTCCGGCAGGAGCTCGCGGTGGCCGCCGCGGCGGGCGGGGACGAGGCCCGCGCCCTGGCCGAGCGCCTCACCGCCCCGCTGGAGTCGGCCGCCCGTCTCACTCTGCTCAACGCGCTCTCCGCCGCCGCGGACGAGATCACCGCCGATCTCGCGCCGGGCTCGGTCGACGTACGGCTGCGGGGCATCGACCCCGAGTTCGTGGTGACGCCGCCGCCCGCTGCCGAGACGTTCGACGCCAAGGCGGAGTACGAGGCCCTCATGGCGGCGCAGGTGCCGCCCCCGCCGCCCGCCGCGCCCGACGCCGCGGACGACGGCGGCACCGCCCGGATCAACCTCCGCCTCCCGGCCCACGTGAAGGCCCGCGTCGAGGAGGCCGCGAGCCGGGACGGCCTCTCGGTCAACGCCTGGCTCGTCCGTGCGGTCTCCGGCGCGGTGGACGGGTCGGACGCCCGCTCCGGCCCGAAGTCCGGACGCCGTGACGGCTGGAGCCCCGGCAACAACTTCACGGGCTGGGTGCGCTAGGCCCTGTCGTCAAACTCGCGTCTGCCTCGCGGCGTCTGGCACGCACGCTCGCCGCGTTGTCGGGCTCATCCCGGTACGCCCAGTACCGGGATGACCCTCCGCCTTGCGATCGCACGCACCAGACGCCGCGAGGCCGCCCTCCGGGCGAACGACGCGAGCTTGACGACAGGACCTAGGCGCTCCGCCGGAGGTGCGGCGACATGCCGTCGATCGTCTGCGGCACCAACGTGGCTGGTCGCGCAGTTCCCCGCGCCCCTTCAGAGCGCGGCCGAACCGCAGCCGACTTCGCCAGACCCGCTTAGCCCGGGCCCCGGGCCCCGGCCCGACCCGCACAGGACCCAGTTCCACCTTCACCGACCGAGCCTCCGTGGCTCGGCGAGCCCCCAGGACGGGACAGCCATGCCTATTTTCGACACCCCAAAGCCCATCGCCGCCACCGTCACGTTCGAGGTGGGAACCCTCCGCATCGTCGCGGGAGACCGCGCGGACACCGTCGTCGACGTACGCCCCAGCAGCGCGTCCCGGGACGCGGACGTCAAGGCCGCCGAGCGCACCCGGGTCGAGTACGCCGACGGCAAGCTGGTGGTCAAGGGACCCAAGGAGCGCTCCCTCTTCGGCAAGGGCTCGTCCATCGAGGTGGACATCGCGCTGCCGGCCGGCTCCGAGGTGCGTACCACGGTCACCATGGCGCACATCACCGCCGAAGGCGCGCTCGGCGAGGGCGAGTTCAAGACCTCCGCGGGGGACGTGCGGATCGAGCGGGTCGGCGAGGTGCGGGCCGGCACGGGGTTCGGCGACGTGACCATCGGCCACGCGAACGGGCCGGCCCACGCCACCACCGGTTCCGGTGAGATCCGGCTCGGCGAGGTCCGGGGCGCGGTCGTCGCGAAGAACTCCAATGGCGCCGTGGACCTCGGCGACGTCGAGGGCGCCGTCACCGCCAAGACGGCCAGCGGCTCCGTCACCATCGGTCGTGCGACCGCCGACGTCTCCGTGAAGACCGCGAGCGGCAACATCCGGGTCGGCGAGCTGGTGCGCGGCACGAGCGAGCTGGAGACGGCGGCGGGCAGGATCGAGGTCGGCATCCGTGAGGGCACGGCCGCGTGGCTCGACGTGCGGACCCGTGGCGGCGCCGTCCACCGGACGCTGGAGGAGGTGGGCGCGTCGGAGGCGCCCGGCGAGGCCACCGACACGCTCAGGGTGCGCGCCCGCACGGGCTTCGGCGACATCACGATCCACCGCGCCTGACGGAACGCCGGGCGTGCCGCCCCACCGGCTCTGACGCCCCACCGCGCCTGACGCGTCGCCGCGCCTGGACGGGCCAGCGCGCCTGGACGGGTCGCCGCGTCTGACGGGCCATGGGGCCTGGCTGCCCACCGTGCCCAACGGCGCTCCGCGCCTGGACGGTCACCGCGCCTGACGTCCCACCGCGCCTGGACGGGGCGCCGCGCCTGACAGGCGACCGCGCCTGACGGCCCGCCCGGTGCCCGCCCCGCCCGCCCGTACCTCCCTTCCCGGCTCGACCGGTCTTTACCGGCTCCGCCGGTCTTCGTACCCACTCCTCAGCTGCCGCCCAGGCACCCGCCCGGCACCAGATTCGAACTGGCGTCCGATGGCGAAGCCTGCCCCGACCCGAACCCGACCCGAAAAGGAACGGACATGCCACCTCCCCTCACCACCCGCCCCGCGGCGATCACCGCCACCGGTCTGCGCAAGTCGTACGGGGACAAGACCGTCCTCGACGGCATTGACCTGGACATCCCGCAAGGGACGATCTTCTCCCTGCTCGGCCCCAACGGCGCCGGCAAGACGACCGCCGTGCAGATCCTGTCGACGCTCATCGCCGCCGACGCGGGCGACGCGCGGATCGCGGGGCACGACCTGCGGCGCGAGCCCGGGAAGGTGCGTGCCGCGATCGGTGTCACCGGGCAGTTCTCCGCCGTCGACAACCTCCTGACCGGCGAGGAGAACCTGCTCCTCATGGCCGACCTGTACGGCTTCGGCCGCCGGGTGGCCCGGCAGGTGGCCGCCGGTCTCGTCGAGCGGTTCGACCTTGCAGAGGCGGCCAGGAGGCCCGCGTCGACGTACTCCGGAGGCATGCGGCGCCGCCTCGACATCGCGATGACCCTGGTCGGCAATCCGCGCATCATCTTCCTCGACGAGCCGACCACCGGCCTCGACCCGCGCAGCCGGCGCGGCATGTGGGAGATCGTCCGCGAGCTCGTGGCCGACGGCGTCACCGTCTTCCTGACCACCCAGTACCTGGACGAGGCCGACCGACTCGCCGACCGCGTCGCCGTGTTGAGCGGCGGCAAGCTGGTCGCCCAGGGCACCCCCGCCGAGCTCAAGCGCCTCGTCCCCGGCGGCCACGTCCAGTTGCGCTTCGCCGACCTCGGCGCTCTGGAGCGGGCCGCGCGGACGCTCGGCGTCGGCGCCAGGGACGACGACGCGCTGACCCTCCACGTGCCGGGCGACGGCAGCCTGAAGTCCGTCAGGGCGGTGCTCGACCGGGTCGACGCCGCCGGGATCGAGGTCGAAGGGCTGGGCATCGAGACCCCCGACCTGGACGACGTCTTCTTCGCCGTGACCGGCCGCCCCGACCACGAGAAAGCGACCACCCGATGAGTACTGTCACCGCCACTCCGGCCGGCCCGCGCACCTACAACCCCGCCCCCACCTCCGCCGCGCGGAACTCCCTGACGATGGTGCGCCGCAACCTCAGGCACGCGCGGCGCTATCCCGCGATGACGATCAGCCTGGTGAGCATGCCCATCGCCATGCTCCTGCTCTTCAACTACGTGTTCGGCGGCGCGATGGCGGCCGGCACCGGCGGCGGATCCTCCGGTGACTACCTCCAGTACCTCGTCCCCGGCATCCTGCTGATGGCCGTCGGCGCGGGCGTGCTGCCCACCGCGGTCGGCGTCAGCGTCGATATGACCGAGGGCATCGTGGCCCGCTTCCGTACGATGCCGATCAGCGGTTCGTCGGTCCTGACCGGCCGTGCCGTCGGCGCCGTCATCCAGACGCTGCTGAGCATCGTCCTCGTCATCGGGGTCGCCTTCCTCGTGGGCTTCCGGTCCGGCGCGCGGCCCCTCGAATGGGTCGCCGCGGCCGGGCTCCTCACCCTCATGTCCGCCGCCCTGACCTGGCTCGCGGTCGCGCTCGGCCAGTTGGTGAAGGCCCCGGAGGCGGCGAGCAGCGCGGCGCTGCCTTTCTCCTTCCTGCTGCCCTTCCTCAGCAGCGCGTTCGTGCCGTTCGACTCGATGCCGGACTGGCTGCGCCACTTCGCCGAATGGCAGCCGTACACCGCCTTCATCGAGACCCTGCGCGGGCTGCTGCTCGGCAGCGAGATCGGCAAGTTCGGTCCGCTGGCGGTGGGCTGGGGCGTGGCCATCACCGTGCTCGGCTTCCTGTGGTCCCGCTCCCTCTTCCGGCGGGCCGCCTCGCGATAGCGGCGTGAGGGGGAGGGGGGATGGGGGAGGGGGTGCGGAGGCGCCCGGTCCGGCTCTGTCAGAGGTATAGACAGCGCTTTCTGGCGACTGATAAAAACCCTGTCGCATGACCCCAAGCCGCCGCGCCTTCCTTGCTGCAACCGCTTTCGGTACTGCCGGAGCCGCCGGAACCGCCGCCATGCTGACCCTGCCGCCCCAGGCGTACGCCGCCGAGGGGGACGACGAGTTCACCGTCCTGCGCAAGCGCTGGCTGGAGATCTCCCTCGGCACCGGCTACGACCCCGCCGAGGAGCCGTACGCCTCGCGCCTCAAGGAGACCGGCGCCCTCGCCCGCACGTTCCGCTCGTCCATGGCCCCCGCCGCCAAGTCCCTGTGGCCCGACGCCCCGTTCGACCCTCCGGCGGGCGTCACCCTGAGCTACAGCAGGCTCTGGACGATGACCCAGGCGTACGTCTGCGAGGGCACCGGATCGACGGGGGACGCCGGCCTCCTCGCCGACATCCTGCGCGGCCTCGACCACGTCGAAGCCACCGTCTACAACCCCTCCACCACCCGCTACGGAAACTGGTGGGAGTGGCAGATCGGCAGCCCGCGGCTCCTCATGGACACCGTGGCGGCGCTCCACGACGAGCTCGGCGCGGCCCGCAGGGACAAGGCCTTCGCCGCCGTCGACCACTTCGTCCCCGACTCCGCGATCGGCGACTACACCGGCACGTCGACCGGCGCCAACCGCGTCGACCTGTGCCGCTCCGTCGCCCTGCGCGGCATCCTCGGCCGGGCGCCCGCCAAGGTGGCCCTCGCCCGCGACGCCCTCTCGCCCGTCTTCCCCTACGTGACCAAGGGCGACGGCCTCTACGAGGACGGCTCGTTCATCCAGCACACCTGGGTCGCGTACTCGGGCACGTACGGGCAGGTCATGCTGGACGGGCTCGGCAAGCTCTTCGCGCTGCTCGCCGGGTCGACCTGGGCGGTCACCGATCCCAAGAAGCAGATCATCCTCGACAGCGTCGAGCGGGCGTACGCGCCCCTGATCTTCGACGGTCTGATGATGGACAGCGTCAACGGCCGTGCCGTCAGCCGCGGTTACCTCAAGAGCGACGACCGCAAGATCATGCGCAGCGACCACTTCCACGGGCAGGGCCTGATCGCGGCGATGGCGCTGCTCGCGGGCGGTGCGAGCGCCGCCGAGCGGAAGCGCTGGTACGGCCGGATCAAGGGCTGGATCGAGCGGGACACCGTCACACCGCTGCTCACCGCCCGCCAGTTCGGCGTCGCCGACCTCGCGCGGCTGCACGCGGTCGCGGACTCCGGCGTGCGGGCGGCACCCGAGCCGGTCGGGCACCGGCTGTTCGCCGCCATGGACCGTGCCGTGCACCGGCGCCCGGGCTTCGCGGTGAACTTCTCCATGGCCTCGGAACGGATCGCGTACTACGAGTGCGGCAACGGCGAGAACCCGCGCGGCTGGCACACGGGCGCCGGAATGCTCTCCTGGTGGGTCGCAGGACAGCGCGGCGACCAGTACACGGACTGGTTCTGGCCAACCGTCGACCCCTACCGGATGCCCGGCACGACCGTGTCCACCAAGCGCCTCCCCGACAAGGCGGGCGGCGAGTGGGGCGCGGCCAGGCCCGCCGTGCGGTGGGTGGGCGGTGCGACCGACGGTGAGTTCGCGGCCCTCGGCCAGCACGTCAAGGGCCTCGGCTCCACACTGCGGGCCCGCAAGTCGTGGTTCTGCGTCGCGGACGCCGTGATCTGCCTCGGCGCCGGGATCACCGCCTCCGACGGCGTCCCCGTGGAGACGGTCGTCGACAACCGCAATCTGGGTGAGGCGGGCACCGCGGCGTTCACGCTGGACGACGGCCCGCGCCCCCGCTGGGCCCACCTCGACGGGCACGGCGGCTGGGTCTTCCCCGGCGGCACCTCCCGGCTGCGGACGCTGCGCGAGGACCGCTCCGGCGCCTGGTCCGACATCAACACCACCAGCTCCACCGAGCGGCGGACCCGGCGCTGGCAGACGCTCTGGCTCGACCACGGCACCGACCCCACGGACGCCACGTACGCCTATGTCCTGATGCCCGGGGCCTCGCGCCGCACCCTGGCGGCCCGCGCCGCCGACCGGCGCTGGCTGTCGGTCCTCGCCAATTCGGCGGAGGCCCAGGCCGTGGCCGTCGACTCGCTCGGCCTCACGGCGGCCAATTTCTGGCAGGCCGGCGAGGCGGGGCCTTTCACCGTCACTGCTCCTTCGAGCGTGCTCGTCCGGCGCCGGGGAAGAAGCGCTGCGGTGCAGGTCAGCGAGGTGCCGCGGACCGGGAAGACCTTCGAGCTCACCTGGCACCGGCCGGTGTCCAGGGTGGTGAGCAAGGACCCCTCGGTGGAAGTCTTGGCCACGGGCCGGTCCCTGCGGCTGCGTATCACACCGGGGACGGCGTGCGCGAGCCATCGATGTGAGGTGTATCTCGGCTGAAGCAAGACTCAAGGAAGGCCCGCCGAGGGCGTATTTTTGTGGGTTTCCCACAGCGGTGGAGGGGCTGGGCCGTCACTTCTTCATGGCTGTGGCGTTCTTCTGTCCGGGGGTGC
This sequence comes from Streptomyces sp. NPDC058308, assembly GCF_042880275.1. NCBI lineage: Bacteria > Bacillati > Actinomycetota > Actinomycetes > Kitasatosporales > Streptomycetaceae > Streptomyces > Streptomyces sp. NPDC058308. The sequence goes on along the minus strand of NZ_JBHVZA010000011.1, from coordinate 160,619 downwards.
CAGGAAATCGGCCCGGAGACTGTGCGGAGTCGACGGTCCGTTTCCCCAGGCGCTCTCCGTAAGGTCGCTACATGACCGTTCTGGACGAGACCGCTTCCCCTGGGGGCGAGCCCACCGATTCGCGTGGCCGCGTGGCCGAACTGCACGAGATCCGTGCGGAGGCGCTGCGCGGGCCGAGCGAGAAGGCCACCGAGGCACAGCACGCCAAGGGAAAGCTGACCGCGCGCGAGCGGATCGAGCTGCTCCTCGACCCGGACTCGTTCAACGAGGTCGAGCAGTTGCGCCGGCACCGTGCCACCGGCTTCGGCCTGGAGAGCAAGAAGCCGTACACCGACGGTGTGATCACCGGCTGGGGCACGGTGGAGGGCCGCACGGTCTTCGTCTACGCGCACGACTTCCGGATCTTCGGCGGGGCCCTCGGCGAGGCGCACGCCACGAAGATCCACAAGATCATGGACATGGCCATCGCGGCCGGTGCCCCGCTGGTCTCGCTCAACGACGGTGCGGGCGCCCGCATCCAGGAGGGCGTCTCGGCGCTCGCCGGATACGGCGGCATCTTCCAGCGCAACACCAAGGCCTCGGGTGTCATCCCGCAGATCTCGGTGATGCTCGGCCCGTGCGCGGGCGGCGCGGCCTACTCCCCGGCGCTGACCGACTTCGTGTTCATGGTCCGCGAGACCTCGCAGATGTTCATCACGGGGCCGGACGTCGTCCGCGCGGTGACGGGCGAGAAGATCACGCAGAACGGCCTGGGCGGCGCCGACGTGCACGCCGAGACGTCGGGCGTGTGCCACTTCGCCTACGACGACGAAGAGACCTGCCTGTCCGAGGTCCGCTACCTGATCTCGATGCTCCCCTCGAACAACCGGGAGAACCCGCCGGCGCACGAGTCGGAGGACCCGGCCGAGCGCCGCTCGGACGTCCTGCTGGACCTGGTCCCGGCGGACGGCAACCGGCCGTACGACATGACCAAGGTCATCGAGGAGCTCGTCGACGACGGTGACTTCCTGGAGATCCACGAGCGCTGGGCGCGCAACATCATCTGTGCCCTGGCCCGCCTGGACGGCAAGGTCGTCGGCATCGTCGCCAACCAGCCGCAGGCCCTGGCCGGTGTCCTGGACATCGAGGCCTCCGAGAAGGCCGCCCGCTTCGTGCAGATGTGCGATGCTTTCAATATCCCGATCCTCACCCTCCTGGACGTCCCGGGCTTCCTGCCCGGCGTCGACCAGGAGCACGGGGGCATCATCCGGCACGGCGCGAAACTGCTTTACGCGTACTGCAACGCCACCGTCCCGCGGATCTCGCTGATCCTGCGCAAGGCCTACGGCGGCGCCTACATCGTCATGGACAGCCAGTCCATCGGCGCCGACCTCACCTACGCCTGGCCGACGAACGAGATCGCCGTGATGGGCGCCGAGGGCGCCGCCAACGTGGTCTTCCGTCGCCAGATCGCGGCCGCCGAGGACCCCGAGGCCATGCGGGCGCGCATGGTCAAGGAGTACAAGGCCGAGCTGATGCACCCCTACTACGCCGCCGAGCGCGGCCTGGTCGACGACGTGATCGACCCGGCCGAGACCCGCGAGGTCCTCATCAAGTCCCTCGCGATGCTCCGCAACAAGCACGCCGACCTGCCCTCGCGCAAGCACGGCAACCCCCCGCAGTAGCAGCAGACCTGCCGACTGCGCCGCAGTAGCCCACAAGGAGAACGCTGCAGATGAATACCCCCGACATCCGCGTCGAGAAGGGTCACGCCGAGCCCGAGGAGGTCGCGGCCATCACCGCGATCCTGCTGGCCCGCGCCGCCGCCCAGCCGGCCGCCCCCGCGCGCCGCGGCCGTGACAGGGCGGGCTGGCGCCGCCTTGAGCGCACCCCCGGCTTCCGCGCCCCGCACAGCTGGCAGGGCTGACGCCACTCGCTTCGAGGCCCCCGCTCTCCTCCGGGAGGGCGGGGCCTCGTGCTGTCACGGCAGCCGGTCCGCGGCCGACTCCGCGAGTGGCCGTACCGCCGGGTGCCAGGGGCGGCTGCGCGGCCCGGACAGCACCAGGCGGCGGGAGATCCGCGGCGTCACCGGGAGCAGTACCAGGTCGGGCGGGACCAGCGAGCGGGACACCTCGGACAGGACGGTCACCCCGATGCCCGCCTGCACCATGCTGATCAGGGTCGCCAGGTCGCGGACGCGGTGCGCCGGGGTGAGGCGCACTCCGGCCACGTCGTGCAGCGCGCGGACACGCTCCTCGCAGCCGCCCGGCGAGATCAGGAAGTCGTCGTCCGCCAGCTCGCCGATGTCGACGGCAGGCTCGCCCGCCAGCGGGTGGTCGCGGGGGAGCAGCGCGCGGTAGCCGTCCACCGCGAGCAGGACGCCCGGGCCCGGCGGCGGGTCGATCAGCACGCCGGCGTCGGCCGTGCCGTTCTCCAGCCACTCCTCGACCTCGGCGCTGTCGCCCTCGAAGACGCGCACGGTGACCCGCGGCCTGCTCTCGCGCCAGTGCCGCAGCAGGCCGGGCAGCAGGCCCTGGCAGACGGTGGGCGTCGCGGCGAGCCGCACCGTGCCGGTCATGGCGGGGTCGGAGTGGGCCGCGATCTCCTCCACGGACCGGACCGCCGACAGCGCGCCGCGGGCATGCGGCAGGATCCGCTCACCGAGCGCCGTCGTCCGCACCGGGGCCGCCCGGACGAGGAGCGGGCCGGACAGCTCCCGCTCCAGGGAGGCGACGGCGTGCGAGACCGCCGACTGACTCATGCCGAGCTCCGCGGCGGCCGCGCTGAAGCCGCCCGCGTCGACGACGGCGACAAAGGCTCTGAGCTGCGGGAAGTTCACGGTCATGAGGCGACCTCATACGTCTATGACGGCTATGCGTTGGATCAATGGTGCCAGGACGGGCGAGGGTTGCTCCGTGCCGCCGGACCGGGCGGACACGGAAGACCACGCGAAGGAGCGCCATGCCCCACATCAGGGCCACCGTCACCGACCCCGACCTGCCCGCCGACGTCCGGCGCGCCCTCGCCGAGGGCCTGACCCGCCTGGCGGTCTCCGCGCTCGGCAAGTCCGCCGCGCGGACCATCGTCCACCTCGACCTCGTCCCCGCAGAGCGCTACTACGTGGCCGGAAAGACCCTTGCCGAAGGCGCCCGTGACGCACATCTGGAGGTCAGCATCACCGCGGGCACGAACAGCGCGGCGCAGAAGGCGGCCTTCATCAGCGAGGCCGCCGCGTTCCTCTCGCACCTGCTCGGCCCGCTCGCCAGGGGCGGCGTCGCCCTGCACGAACTGCACCCGGAGAGCTACGGCTACCAGGGCGTGACCCAGTTCGACCACTACCGTCACCACTGAAAGGGGCCCGCACGCCGAAGCGTGCGGGCCCACATCCGCGTACCGGTGACAGGGTCCGTACCTGGCGGGAAGGATGATCCGAGGTCCTACCGCAGCCGCGCCATCAGCGCATGCTCGACCAGCGTGATCAGCGCGCTCTTCGCGTCCGCGCGGTGGCGCGCGTCGGTGGTGATGATGGGGGTGTCCGGGCCGATCTGCAGCGCCTCGCGCACCTCGTCGGGCGTGTACGGCTGGTGGCCGTCGAAGCCGTTGAGGGCGATGACGAAGGGCAGCCCGGAGTTCTCGAAGTAGTCGACGGCGGGGAAGCAGTCGGCGAGCCGCCTCGTGTCGACCAGGACGACCGCGCCGATCGCGCCACGGACCAAGTCGTCCCACATGAACCAGAAGCGGTCCTGGCCCGGCGTACCGAAGAGGTACAGGATCAGGTCCTGGTCCAGGGTGATGCGACCGAAGTCCATGGCCACCGTCGTGGTGGTCTTGTCTCCGGTGTGGGTCAGGTCGTCGATGCCCGCGGACGCGGACGTCATGACGGCCTCGGTGCGCAGCGGGTTGATCTCAGAGACCGCCCCGACGAACGTGGTCTTGCCCACGCCGAAGCCGCCCGCCACCACGATTTTCGCGCTGGTGGTGGAGCGGGCTGTTGCTCCGCCGCTAGAGCTTGCGAAGTCCACTGAGCACCCTTTCGAGCAGTGTCACGTCTGGCTGGCCGCCGGCGGACTCGTCGCCGCCGGGCTGATGGATGGCGACAAGTCCGGCCTCCGCCAGGTCGGCTACGAGGATCCGGGCGACGCCGAGGGGGATGGAGAGCAGTGCCGAGATCTCGGCGACTGACTTGATCTCGCGGCACAGGTTGCAGATGCGCTGATGCTCGGGCAACTGGCCCTGCAACTGGTGCGGTTGAGCGGTGGTGTGCACCAGCGCCTCGATGGCGAGCTGGTAACGCGGCCTGGTGCGGCCGCCCGTCATGGCGTACGGGCGCACCAGGGGGTTGTTCGCCGACCCCGCGGGCGCCGGCTCGGGGGTGCGCCGCTGGGGTTGCACGGGCTGGATGCGGGGCGCGTGCGCCGGAGTGCCCTGGTCGTAGGGGCGCGGCCCGGGCTGCTGGGGCTGCGCGTACGGCTGGCGGCGGTGGCTCGGCGCGGAGGGGAAGTTGTACCTGTTCGGGCCGCCGTCGCGCTGGCCACCCTGGCCGTGACCAGGGGACCAGTTCGCCGAAGACGAACCGTCTGGGGGTGTTGCCACGTTGCTTCCTCCTCCAACTGTGCCGGGCCCATCACTGTGGAGCCGCGTCCCGAAACCTTACGGGCACGGGACACGAAAACGCACCGTCCGTCTGTTAGTTGAGAAGGCTCCCCTGGAGCTCCGCGCGCAGGTCCGGGGTGAGGACGGTGCCCGCACGATCGACAAGAAGTGCCATTTCGTACCCAACGAGACCGATGTCCGCATCCGGGTGGGCGAGAACGGCGAGCGAGGAGCCGTCGGAGATGGACATGATGAAGAGAAATCCTCGCTCCATCTCCACAACGGTCTGGGTCACCGAGCCGCCCTCGAAGATCCGGGAGGCCCCGGCCGTGAGGGAGGTCAGACCCGAGGCGACGGCCGCGAGCTGGTCGGCGCGGTCGCGCGGGAAGCCTTCGGACATCGCCAGAAGGAGTCCGTCGGCGGAGACCACCACTGTGTGGGACACCCCGGGGGTGTTGTCCACGAAGTTGGTGATCAACCAGTTCAGGTTCTGTGCCGCCTGGCTCATCGGGCTCACACTAACGCTCCTGGTTGTAGGTGCTATCAGGGCTGAAGCCCTGGCCATTCGTGTCATTGCCTGCGGTGCGGCCCCGCTGGACGCCGCGGCGCAGGTTGCTCAGCCTGCCCCGTACGTCCTCGGGGTCGCGGGAGACCTGAGGGCCACCCTGCGGAGTCTGTTCAGCGGTGCCCTCGACCAGATTGGCCTTGGGCACCCGCCGCGGGAGCCCGGACGAGGTGACCCCGCCCGCCTTCGGCTCCTTGAGGCGCTCGGCTCGCTGCCAGCGCTCGTCGTTGGACGAACGCCAGTCGGCCTTGCCCTCGCTCGCGGCGGGGGAACTTCCGTTCCCGTTCGCGGCGGAGGAGCCCCTGCGGGGGAGACCCGCGTCGGTCATGTCGTGGACGGTCGACGGCGTCGGTCCCGGCCGGTCGAAGCCTACGCGCTCGGCGTCGTCCGTGGGGGCCGGTGAAGCAGATTCCGCTTCTTGTCCGTACTCGCCCTGATAGCCGTCGGCGCTGGGCCAGTCGTCCTGACGGGACCGCTCCGGATACGGGAGCTGCGGGTCCTGGTAACCGTCCTGGGACGGCTGGGCCGGGTAGTACTGCTCGTCGCGGTAACCGTTGTCGGCGTACTGCTGCTCGGCGTACTGCGGATCCGTGTACTGCGCGTCGGCGTACTGCGGATCCGTGTACTGCGGGTCGCCGTACTGGCCGGGGGCGTACTGCTGGTTGTCGTAGCCCTGCCCCTGGCCGTAGTCGGCCTGCTGCTCCTCGTACGCGGGGGCCTGCTGCTCGTAACCGCCCTGCTGGGTCTGGGGCTGCGGCTCCACCTCGTCGCGGAAGAGCGGGCGGTGGCCGCCGGGCTGCTGGGCCTGCGCCTCCAGGGCCGCGCGGCGCTCCTCGCGCATCAACGAGCGGCCGACCGGATCGAGTTCGGGCTGCGCTTCGGAGCCGTCACCGTGGTAGCGGCTGTCGTCGAAGCCGAGCTCGGCGGCCGTGCGCAGCGGCTCGGCCTCCAGGGCCTGCTGCTCGGGGATGATCGAGGAGACGGTGAACTCGTTGTCGTGCGGCGCGTGCTCGCCACCGCCACCGTGCGTGATCGCGTCCGGCAGCATGACCAGCGAGGTCGTGCCCGCCTGCTCGCCCGAGGGGCGCAGCTGGACGCGGATGCCGTGCCGGTCGGAAAGGCGCCCGACCACGAACAGGCCCATGCGCTGCGAGATCGCGGCGTCCACGGTCGGCGGGTTGGCCAGCTTGTGGTTGATGTCCGCGAAGTCCTCGGCGGTGAGGCCGATGCCCTTGTCGTGGATCTCGACCATGACGCGGCCGTCGGGGAGACGGGTCGCGGTGACGCGGACCTTGGTCTGCGGCGAGGAGAACGTGGTGGCGTTCTCCAGGAGCTCGGCGAGCAGGTGCACGAGGTCGGTCACGGCCAGGCCGTGGATCTCGGCCTCCGGGACGCCGGAGAGCTCGATGCGCTCGTACTGCTCCACCTCGGAGGAGGCGGCGCGCAACACGTCGACCAGCGGGACCGGCTGGTCCCAGCGGCGGCCCGGCTCCTCGCCGGAGAGGACCAGGAGGTTCTCGCCGTTGCGGCGCATACGGGTCGCCAGGTGGTCCAGGCGGAAGAGGCTCTCCAGCTGGTCCGGGTCGGCCTCGTTGTTCTCCAGGTCGGTGATGAGGGTCAGCTGGCCCTCGATCAGCGACTGGTTGCGGCGCGAGAGGTTGGTGAAGATCGCGTTGATGTTGCCGCGGAGCAGGGCCTGCTCGGCGGCGAGCCGGACGGCCTCGCGGTGCACCTGGTCGAAGGCGCGGGCGACCTCGCCGATCTCGTCCGTGGTGTTGATCGGGATGGGCTGGACGCGGGTGTCGACGCGGCCCGGGTCGGTCCGCGAGAGCTGGTCGACCAGCATCGGCAGGCGCTGCTCGGCGATGCCGAAGGCGGCGGTACGCAGCTGACGCATCGCCTTGGACATCTGGCGGGCCATGAGCCCGGCCAGGATGAAGGCGGCGAGCAGTGCGAGCACCACGATGGCGCCGGTGATGTAGGCGTTGCGCTGCGCGTTGTCGGCGATGTCGGAGGCCTCGTCCACGGCCTTGTCGGCGAGGTCCGACTCGATCGTGCGGTACGCGTCGAACTTGGCGGTGGTCGTGGCCCACCAGGCCTGCCGCGTGATGCCCTTGCCGGCCAGCGTGACGCGGGCGCTCGGCTGGGTGCTCGGCAGGGTGGCGAGGGCCGCGACCATCTTGTCCTGCGACGGCGGCGGGACGAACGCCTCGCCCCGGGCCTTCGCGTCGGCCGCGGCCTGCTTGGCCTGCTTCTCGCCGGCGGCCGTCAGCTCCTTCTTGGCGTCCTCCAGCTTGGCGACGTCCTCGGGGGTGCCGCCGCCGGTGTACTCCTCGATGGCGATGCGCTCGAGGTAGGCGTACGAGGCAAGGGAGGTGCGCTGCAGCGTCAGCGAGCCGGTGCCGGGACCCGGCTTGACCAGGAGGTGGGTGCCGATGGACCGCTCGAGGGAGAGCGCGGCCTTGGAGAGGGAGATCGCGTAGACGGTCCGGCCGTAGCTGGTGATGTTGCCGGTGCCCAGACCGAGCTCGTTGGCGAACTCCATCAGGGGGTGCTGGATGGCGACGTAGCCCTCTTCGGTCTGCACACCGGGGAGCTTCGTCGTGTACGCGGCCTGGCGCAGCGGACCGAGCTTCGGCTCGACCTTGCGGAAGCCGGCGAGGCGGCGGTTGAGGCCTTCCTTGTCCGGCATGTTGGCGGCGGCGTCCTTGAAGGCGGCGGCGGCCTGGTCGGTGGCCTTGCGCGCCTTCACGACGGCCGGGTCGTTCCGCTTGCCGTTCAGCAGCGGAGCGGCGGAGATGTCGCGCTCCTCGACGAGGCGGTTGCCGTAGTCCAGCGAGGCCCGCACCAGGCGGGCCGTGTTCTCGGCGTCCTGCGCCTCGCTCCAGGTGTCGATGGAGCCCTTCACCTGGAAGCCGCCCATGACAAGGCCGACGAGCACGGGTATGAGCAGGATCGCGTTCAGCCGGGTCGGCACGCGCCAGTTGCGGGGGGACATCCGTCCACCGGAGGGGGCCGGGGGCTCGTTTCCTGGCGCGGCGGCCATGTCGGCGGGGGACGCCGCTGCGCGCGGCGGCGGGGTGAAGTTGCCCCGCGTGTCCCCGGTGGGGGATGCCGCGGGACTCGGCTTGCTTCGCCTCACTCGACCAACAACCTCTCGGCGGCGGCACTCACGTCGTGCCGCTGTCGTCTCCAAGGCCCGTGCTACTGGGCAGTTCAGCGCATTCCAGCACGTCAGAGCCTGCTGCACCAAACACTGGGAAGCGGAAGTTCCGAGTGGTGTAAGCCTCAGATAAATCGGTCATAAAGAGCGAGCCCCGCCAAAAGGCGGGGCTCCTGTGAGCACAGCGACACCAGGTGACCGCGACGCGTGGCGGTCACCCGGCAATTCTCTGTCGAAACGTTATGAACACGGCGCGCGGCCGTGTCTAAGGACACAGATCACTCCGTACGGACTACGGCAACTGCCGTACTGACCTGCCTACTTGAGGCGTGCCATAAGTGCGTGTTCAACCAAAGTGATCAAGCCACTCTTTGCGTCCGCACGGTGTCGCGCGTCGGTCGTGATGATCGGAGTGCCGTCCCCGATCTGCAGCGCCTCGCGCACTTCTTCGGGCGTGTACGGCTGGTGGCCGTCGAAGCCGTTGAGGGCGATGACGAACGGCAGCCCGCTGTTCTCGAAGTAGTCGACGGCCGGAAAACAGTCGGCGAGACGGCGGGTGTCCACGAGCACGACCGCGCCGATCGCGCCGCGCACGAGGTCGTCCCACATGAACCAGAAGCGGTCCTGGCCCGGCGTACCGAAGAGGTACAGGATCAGGTCCTGGTCCAGGGTGATGCGGCCGAAGTCCATGGCGACGGTGGTCGTCGTCTTGTCCCCGGTGTGGGTGAGGTCGTCGATGCCCGCGGACGCGGACGTCATGACGGCCTCGGTGCGCAGCGGGTTGATCTCGGAGACCGCCCCGACGAACGTGGTCTTGCCCACGCCGAAGCCGCCCGCCACCACGATCTTCGCGGAAGTGGTGGAACGGGCCGCGTCCGAGCCCGAGTCGCTAGAGCTTGCGAAGTCCACTGAGCACCCTTTCGAGCAGTGTCACGGCAGGCTGGCCGCCGGCGGACTCGTCGCCGCCGGGCTGGTGGATGGCGACGAGCCCGGCCTCGGCCAGGTCCGCCACGAGGATCCGGGCCACGCCGAGCGGCATCGACAGGAGAGCGGACACCTCGGCCACCGACTTCACCTCACGGCAGAGGTGGCAGATCCGCTGGTGCTCGGGGAGCAGCCCCATCAGCTGGGCCGGGTCGGCCGTGGTGCTCACCAGCGCCTCGATGGCGAGCTGGTAGCGGGGCCGGGTCCGGCCGCCGGTCATCGCGTAGGGACGCACCAGCGGCTGGTCGCCCTCCATTCCGTACGAGGCATCGCCGTACGGGTTGTGAGAGGCGGTGGGCGGGGTCATGGATCCTCCGGGCGGGACAGCAGGTCATCTGCGTGTGCCGTCTGACAGAGCCGGTGGGGGCAGTGTGGCGGCCGGACGGTTGGTCAGTACGTTCGGTCGGTGGGGCGGCCGAAGGGGATGAAGACTTCGGAGCTTGCTCGGGGCTAGTGGAGCAGGCTGCCCTGCAGCTCGGCCCGGAGGTCCGGGGTGAGGACGGCGCCCGCGCGGTCGACGAGGAGCGCCATCTCGTACCCGACGAGGCCGATGTCGCACTCGGGGTGCGCGAGCACCGCGAGGGACGAGCCGTCGGAGACGGACATGATGAAGAGGAACCCCCGCTCCATCTCCACCACCGTCTGCGTGACGGTGCCGCCCTCGAAGATCCGGGAGGCCCCGGCCGTGAGGGAGGTAAGGCCGGAGGCGACCGCGGCGAGCTGGTCGGCTCGGTCACGCGGGAAGCCTTCGGACATCGCCAGAAGGAGGCCGTCGGCGGAGACCACGACCGTGTGGGACACCCCGGGGGTGTTGTCCACGAAGTTGGTGATCAACCAGTTCAGATTCTGTGCAGCCTGGCTCATCGGACTCAACTAACGCTCCTGCTGGTGAGTGGGGAAACTGCCGGTCTGGCCGGTACCGGCCTGGCGACCCTGCTGGATGCCCCGACGGAGATTCGTCAGCCGGCCGCGTACCTCTTCGGGCGCACGCGAGACCTGCGGACCTGTGCTGTCCTGCTGCTGCTGTGCCGTGCCCGCGACCAGGTTGGCCCGCGGGACGCGGCGCGGCAGTCCGGATGTGGTGACGCCGCCCGCGGACGGCTGCCGGACGCGCTCGGCCTGGCGGCCCAGCTCGTCATTGGGGGAGGAGCGCCAGCTGCCGTGCGTGCCGCTGCCGTTGGTGCCGTCCCCGGCCGCGGGCACCGGCGCGGCGGCCGGGTCCTGGCGCTGGGGGCGCGAGGGCAGCGGACGCTGCGGCGGCTCGGGAGCCTGGTGGCGCGGCGGCTCCGGGGCGCGGCGCGGCGCGGCCTCGGGGGCCCGCCCGCCCTGCTGCTCCGGGTACGCGGCCTGCTGGTTGTGCTGCTCCTGCTGCTGTGCGGCCTGCTGGTTCTGCTGCTGCTGGAACCAGTTGGTCTCCAGCGTGTCGTACAGCGGCGTACGTCCGTCGCCGGGACCGGCGGGCGGCAGGGCCTCGGGCTCGGCGGGCTGCGGCGGCTGGGAGTGCTGCTGCGGCTGCGGGGCCTGCGGCTGCGGCTGCTGGGGGACGCCCTGGGGGGAGTCGCCCTGGCCGCGGCGCGGGGCGGGCGGACGCGGCACGGTGTAGTCGGGCATCTCCCGGTTGCCGCGCTGAACGGGGCCGTTGCCCTGGCTCTGATGCTGCTGGCTCTGCTGCTGGTCCTGCCGGAAGTCGTTCTGGCCGTTCGGACCCGCGGGCCGACCGGACGGCTGACCGCCGCCGGAGCCGTTGCCGGGGCCGTTGCCCTGGCCGCCGAAGACGTCCGAGCGGACGAACTGGCCGGTGGACCCCTCGTCCTGCGGCGCGGGCGCGCCGGGCGGCGGCCCGTCGAAGTCCGGGCGGGGGAACTCGGCGGTGGAGCCGGGGCCCTGCAGGTCGTCGGACCTGTGCTGGGGGAACTGGCCGGTGGACTCGGGCTCTTCGTGCCCGCGCGGGGTGTCGAAGGGCTCGCGCGCCACCTGCGGCTGCGCGTTCTCGTCGCTCCAGCTGGGCACGCGCGGACCGGCGTAGCCGCCCGGGGCGCTCGGCGCGGGATTGCCGCCGGGCAGCTCGGCCCGGGGTCCGCCGCGCGGCGGCAGCTGGGGCCTGCGGCCCTGGCCGGTCCGGTCGTTGCCCGCACCGGATTCGGCCGGGGGGTTCATGGCGTTCGTACGCTGCTGGGGCACCGGAGGCTGGGGCGCGTTGGTGCCGCGACCGCCTTGCGGGGCGAGCGGCGGACGCTGCTGACCCTGACCGGGACCACCCTGACCGGGACCACTCTGACCCTGACCTTGGCCCTGACCGGGCGCCTGGCCCTTGCCCTGTCGCTGCCCAGGCCCCTGCGGGCCCTGACCGAGCCCCTGGCCCGTGTCCCGCGAGGGCAGCGCCGCCCGCGGACCGGAACCCGCGACCTGCTGGCGCGGCGCACCGGCACCGAGCAGTCCGGGGCCGCCCTGGCCACCGCCACCGGGACCGCCGCGGCCGGGGCCGCCGGGCAGACCGGGAGCGTTGTTGCCCGCACCGACACCGCGTCGCGCGGCCGCGGCACCGGCGGCTGCCTGCGCCGCGGCGGGACCGCCGGTCGGGGTGGGCGCACCGGGCTTGCCCGGCACCTTCTTGCCGCCCTGGGCGACGTCGACGGGGAGCATGACCAGCGCGGTCGTGCCACCGGAGTCGGACGGGCGGAGCTGGATGCGGATGCCGTGGCGCTGCGACAGACGGCCGACCACGAACAGACCCATGCGGCGGGAGACGGAGACGTCCACGGTGGGCGGCGAGGCGAGCCGCTCGTTGATCGCCGCCAGGTCCTCGGGGGAGAGGCCGATGCCGGTGTCGTGGATCTCGATGAGCACGCGGCCGTCGGGCAGCGCGTGACCGGTGACCTTGACCTTGGTCTGCGGCGAGGAGAAGGAGGTCGCGTTCTCGAGGAGCTCGGCGAGGAGGTGCACGAGGTCGTTGACGACGCGTCCGGCGACCTCGGTCGCGGGGACCGAGGAGAGCTCGATGCGCTCGTACTGCTCCACCTCGGACGCGGCGGCGCGCAGCACGTCGACGAGGGGGACGGGCCGGGTCCAGCGGCGGCCCGGCTCCTCACCGGCGAGGACGAGGAGGTTCTCGCCGTTACGGCGCATGCGGGTCGCGAGGTGGTCGAGCTTGAACAGCGAGGACAGCTGGTCCGGGTCGGCCTCGCGCGACTCCAGCTCGGAGATGAGCGAGAGCTGGCGCTGGATGAGGCCCTGCGAACGCCGCGAGAGGTTGGTGAACATCGCGTTGACGTTGCCCCGCAGGAGGGCCTGCTCGGCGGCGAGGCGGACGGCCTCGCGGTGCACGTCGTCGAAGGCCGCGGCCACCTGGCCGATCTCGTCCCTGGAGTGCACACCGACGGACTCGACGGAGGTGTCGACGTCCTGCGGGTCCGACTCCGAGAGCTGCTTGACCAGCTCGGGCAGGCGGTCCTGGGCGACCTTGGTCGCGGTGTCCTGCAGCCGGCGCAGCGAGCGGATCATGGACCGGGCGACGACGAACGCGCCGACGAGCGAGACGCCGAGCACGAGCAGGATCAGCACACCGTTGAGGATGGCCGACTGCTCCGACTCGTTGCGCAGCTCGCGCGCCTTCTGCTCCATCTCGCCGAGCAGCGTCAGCTCGATCTTGGACATCGCGTCGATCTTGGTGGTGTCGGCGTCGACCCAGTCCTTGTACGACCGCTTGTCCTGGAGCTTGATGCCGCCTTCCTGCTCGAGGACGCGCTTGGCGTACTCGTTGGCGGACTTGACCGCGGGGTTGGCACCGTCGATGGGCTTGGTCAGCTCACCGGCGTTGCCCGCGTAGATCTTGCTGAACGTCTGGAGCTCCGAGCGCTCCTTCTCATTGGCGCTGAGGCCGAAGGTGCGGTCGGTCTCGGAGATCTTGCCGTACTGGCTGTCGTTCGGCGGCAGGGCCGCGGCGATGATCGCGCGCTGTACGGAGGCGTACTCCTTGGCCGAGGAGAAGGCGGCCAGCGAACGCGTGCGCTGGATCATGTCCGGGTTGCTCGTCGCCTGCGCCATGTCCTGCGAGAGCTTGAGCAGCTGCTCGACGAGCTGGCTGTAGGCCTCGACGGTCTGCGAAGTCGAGCCCTCGGCGGTGAACGCCTTCTTGCGGACGTCGCTGATGCCCTGGAGCTGCTGGGTGATCTGGACCGCGCTGTGCCGGACGCCGAGAAGGCCCTTCTCGCCGTCGGTGTCGTTGAGGTCCTGGGTGCCCTGCAGGAAGTTCTTGTAGACCCGGTCGGTCTTCTGGCGCGCGCCCTTGACCGTGTAGTCCGAGGCGTTCGCGTCGTGGGCGAGGGGACCCGCCGACTTGTCGCGCTCCTCCTGGAGCGCCGCGGCCAGCTCGGTGGCCTGCTTGGTCATCTCGGTCAGCAGCTTCATGTTGTCGAGCTGCTGGATCTCGTCCATGGACGAGTTGATGCGGAGCGCACCGAGTGAGGTCGCCGTGATCACGGGGAGCGCGAGCAGCGAGACCAATCGGGTGGAGATGCGCCAGTTGCGCAGGGCTATTCGTGAGCCGGGCCCGGTGGGCGACTTCGTGCCGGTCGAACCCTTGCCCTTGCTCTTGCCCTTGGTGGGGGCGGCCGCCGTGCCGCTCCCCGTGGTGCCCTGGCGCGCGGCTCCGGGGCCGGTGTCGCCGGGCGTGCCCGGTCCGGGGCTCTGGGCGTGCTGGGGCGCGGAGCCGCGCTCCGGCTCCGCCGGAGCACTTCCTCGGCCGTGGTCGGCCTGGGGAGACCCCTTGCCATCCCTCTTGAAACGTCCCTGCACTAGCGTCGCAACCTCTGGACCAGGCGTCCTGCCGGATAACGGCGGGACGGTGTCGGCGTCTTGGGGCGGCGAGCGCCCCATGGGTGGTCGTGAGTGACCGGCGCTGCTCCCCCTTCCCGCCGCCACTCGGCGCTGCGTTGCGCCCCTGCGCGCCGGTTCGATCCCGCGGCGGTCCCGGGAATTCCAGCACAGTGCCGGATCTCCAACAAGGCCCGTGTGTCGCGCCGCGACGTACGTGACACGGTGTGAGTGCGGAGTCACGAGACGTAGAAAGTGATCTAGCAAATAACGGACGCATCCCCACAAAGTTCCCGCCGGTGAGGGGTGTCCCAGTGTTCATGATCAGGAGCGGAATGGTGCCTTCAGTGGCGCAATGTCCGTTTCCAACTGCCTCGCCCCGAGCCTGAATTGACCCATTTGTCGGCTCACTCGTGAGCAAACTCACACGAAGATCATGGCGTCTTCCGGACTTTGGCCGGGAATTGGATGTTTAGCCTGACGCTTTACAGGGATGGCGAATCCGACCACCGCGTCCGCAGTACGACGCCCCAACCGACGAGGTCCGAACAGCAGATGAAGACTGTGAAGTCCACGATGTTCCGCAACATAGCCAACCCGCGCCGCACCACGCTCGCGCACCTCACGGACGCGGACGAGTTCCAGGCCGCCCCCGAACAGCCGGAGCACGCGGTCGACCTCCCGACCCAGACGGCCAACCCGAAGCGCACGATCCTGATGACGGTCCCGGAAGAGTCCACCGCATCCGCGCTCTGACCCCTGAAGGCCGCTCCCAGCCCGCCCGGGATCTTCTAGCCCGCCTGGGGACCTTCCGGCCCGCCTGGGGATCTTCCGGCCCGTCCGGGGATCTTCCAGCCCGTCCGGCGTTTGAGGACGAGCCGCGCAGCGGCGATGAGCAGAGCCACGTCGCCGGACCACCCGAAGCAACGCCGTCAGCAGGCCGCAGGCCCCCGCGTTAGCCTGGGGTGTCACTCCGCAACCACCCCAAGAGGCTAGAGCGTGCGCATCGCCAGGTTCTCCATCGACGGCAATGTCGGCTACGGCGTAGTCGAGGGGGAGGGCCCCGAAGGGCTCGTCCTCGACATCATCAAGGGCATTCCCTACGCCGATTTCGAGCTGTCCGGCACCAAGGTCCCGCTGAGCAAGGTGCGCCTGCTGCCGCCGGTGCTCCCGAACAAGATCGTGGCCTTCGGCCGCAACTACCGGGAGCATGCGGCGGAGCTCGGCAACGAGGTGCCCGACACCCCGTTCGCCTTCCTGAAGCCCTCCACCTCGCTGGTCGGCACCGGCGACCCCATCACGTACCCCTCGTTCTCCGAAGAGCTGCACCACGAAGCCGAGCTGGCCGTGGTCATCGGCCGCATGTGCCGCGAGGTCCCGCGCGAGCGGGTCAAGGACGTGATCTTCGGCTACACCTGCGCCAACGACGTCACCGCGCGTGACGTCCAGCGCCGCGAGAAGCAGTGGGCCCGGGCCAAGGGCTTCGACAGCGCCTGCCCGCTCGGCCCCTGGGTGGAGACCGAGCTCGACCCGGCCGACGTCACCATCCAGTGCACGGTCAACGGCTCGCAGCGCCAGCTGGGCCGCACCAGCGAGATGGTCCACTCCATCGAGGACCTGATCGTCAACATCTCCGAGGCCATGACGCTGCTCCCCGGCGACGTCATCCTCACGGGCACCCCGGCAGGCGTCGGGCCCCTCAACGTCGGCGACGAGGTCGCCGTCACCATCGAAGGCATCGGCACTCTCACCAACAAGGTGATCAAGCGTGGCTAACGCGACCCCCGTACGCGTACGTTTCTGTCCCTCGCCGACCGGCAACCCCCACGTGGGACTGGTCCGCACCGCCCTCTTCAACTGGGCCTACGCCCGGCACAACGAGGGCACCCTGGTCTTCCGCATCGAGGACACCGACGCGGCTCGCGACTCGGAGGAGTCCTACGAGCAGCTGCTCGACTCGATGCGCTGGCTGGGCTTCGACTGGGACGAGGGCCCCGAGGTCGGCGGCCCGCACGCGCCGTACCGCCAGTCGCAGCGCATGGACATCTACAAGGACGTCGCCGAGAAGCTCATCGCGGCCGGCCACGCCTACCCGTGCTACTGCACCACCGAGGAGCTGGACACCCGCCGCGAGGCCGCCCGCGCCGCCGGCAAGCCGTCCGGTTACGACGGCCACTGCCGCGACCTCACCGCCGGGCAGAAGCAGGCGTACGAGGCGGAGGGCCGCAGCCACATCGTCCGCTTCCGGATGCCCGACGAGGCCACCACCTTCGTCGACCTGGTCCGCGGCGAGATCACCGTCCAGGCGGAGAACGTCACCGACTACGGCATCGTGCGCGCCAACGGTGCCCCGCTGTACACGCTGGTCAACCCGGTCGACGACGCCCTGATGGAGATCACGCACGTCCTGCGCGGCGAGGACCTGCTGTCCTCCACCCCGCGCCAGATCGCGCTCTACAAGGCGCTGATCGAGCTCGGTGTCGCCAAGACGATCCCGGAGTTCGGCCACCTCCCGTACGTCATGGGCGAGGGCAACAAGAAGCTCTCCAAGCGCGACCCGCAGGCGTCCCTGAACATCTACCGCGAGCGCGGCTTCCTCCCCGAGGGCCTGCTGAACTACCTGTCCCTCCTGGGCTGGTCGTTCTCCGCGGACCAGGACGTCTTCTCGATCGACGACATGGTCGCGAAGTTCGACGTGGCGGACGTGAACCCGAACCCCGCCCGCTTCGACCTGAAGAAGGCCGAGGCGATCAACGCCGACCACATCCGCATGCTGGACGTGAAGACCTTCGCCGAGGCCTGCGAGCCCTGGCTGCGCGCCCCGCACGCCAACTGGGCCCCCGAGGAGTTCGACGAGGCGGCCTGGGCGGCCATCGCGCCGCACGCGCAGACCCGTCTGAAGGTCCTCTCCGAGATCACGGCCAACGTGGACTTCCTGTTCCGCGCGGAGCCGGTCTTCGACGAGCCGTCCTGGACGAAGGCCATGAAGGAGGGCTCCGACGCCCTTCTGCGCACGGCCCGCGCCAAGCTGGAGGCCGCCGACTGGACCTCCCCGGACTCCCTCAAGGAGGCCGTCCTGGCCGCCGGCGAGGAGCACGGCCTGAAGCTCGGCAAGGCCCAGGCCCCGGTCCGCGTCGCCGTCACAGGGCGCACGATCGGCCTGCCCCTCTTCGAGTCCCTGGAGATCCTGGGCAAGGAGAAGACGCTGACCCGCATCGACGCGGCCCTGGCGAAGCTCACCGCCTGACCGCACCTGCACCTGCACCTGCAAGAACCGAAGGACCCGGAAGCCGTGACGGCTCCCGGGTCCTTCGCTTACCGTCGAGGCATGCCGATCAAAGCCGTGGTCTGGGACGTGGACGACACGATCTTCGACTACGCGCGGGCCGACAGCACCGGCATGCGGGCCCACCTGACCGCCGAGGGCCTCCTGGAGCGGTACGAGTCGGCCGAGCGCGCCCTGGTCCTGTGGCGGCGGCTCACGGAGCACCACTGGGCCCGCTTCGGGGCCGGTGAGGTCGCCTTCGAGCAGCAGCGCCGCGACCGCGTGCGGGACTTCCTCGACAACCCGGCCCTGTCCGACCCCGACGCCGACGCCTGGTTCACGCGTTACGTCGGTCACTACGAGTCGGCCTGGTCCCTCTTCCCCGACACCGTCCCGACCCTGGACGCCCTCGCGGGCGACTACCGGCAGGCGGTGCTCTCCAACTCCGCCCTGGCCGTCCAGGACCGCAAACTGACCGTCCTCGGCATCCGCGGCCGCTTCGAGGCCGTCCTGTGCGCCGCCGACCTCGGCTTCTCCAAGCCCGCCGCGGAGGCCTTCCGTGCGGTCTGCACGACGCTGGGGCTCGAACCCGCCGAGATCGCCTACGTCGGCGACCAGCCGGACATCGACGCGAGAGGCGCCCGGGACGCCGGTCTGCTCGGCATCTGGCTCGACCGCAACGGCGCGAGCCAGGACGGCCCGACGGGCGTGCACCGCATCTCGCGCCTCTCCGAGCTCCCCGCGCTGCTGCGTGCGGATACCCGTTTTGGAGCGCCGTCCACCTTCGGGTAATGTTCTTCCTGCGCCGCCCGAGAGGGCCGAAAGGTCCGGTCGGGAAGCGCACATCAAACAAAACCCCCGCAAGGGGTTGAGTTTTGATGGCCTATGGTGTAATTGGCAGCACGACGGTTTCTGGTTCCGTTAGTCTAGGTTCGAGTCCTGGTAGGCCAGCTCGCAGAGCTCATCTGCAACCGCGGGTGTCGTTCAATGACACAGCATCCGCAATGCCCCCGTTGTGTAGCGGCCTAGCACGCCGCCCTCTCAAGGCGGTAGCGCCGGTTCGAATCCGGTCGGGGGTACAGATCCTTCCCGCGGGGACAGATCGGGTCGCACCCACTGTCACTGATGCAGGATCGCTAGGGCCCCCGTTGTGTAGCGGCCTAGCACGCCGCCCTCTCAAGGCGGTAGCGCCGGTTCGAATCCGGTCGGGGGTACTGTAGGTCCTAGACCTGGTCTAGACCACATTGGGCTATGGTGTAATTGGCAGCACGACGGTTTCTGGTTCCGTTAGTTTAGGTTCGAGTCCTGGTAGCCCAGCGCAGTAATGATGTTGTGAACCCGTCGCGTGGAAGCGTGATGGCGCAAGATCCAGGCCCCCGTTGTGTAGCGGCCTAGCACGCCGCCCTCTCAAGGCGGTAGCGCCGGTTCGAATCCGGTCGGGGGTACAAGAACGGCAAGGGGCCTTCCCGTCAGGGAGGGCCCCTTCGTCATTCCCCGGCGTCCTGCGCCCCGAAGCGGCGGTGGGACTCCTCGGCCTGCGCGATGCGGCGCAGGCTCAGCAGCACCGGCTCGTAGAGCACCGTGAGCGCGACGGCCGCCTCAAGCTGCCGGTCGGGCGACTCGTACCGCTCGATCAAGTCCAGGTCGCTCTCGGCCAGTTGGCTCCCCGCGCGCGCATAGGGCGCCAAGTCCTCGACGGCGCACGGATATCCGAGCCGGGTCAGCGTGGCGACCGCGGTCACCAGCATCCGGTGGGCCGGCGACTCTTCCGTGCGGCGCTGCGTGTGCTCCCAACCGAGCTGTGCGAGAAGTGCGTTCACCGTGCGGTGCGCCTGCGCGTCCGACGCGTCGTCCTCGGCCGGTTCCGGACCGTGCGGCAGGGCCCCGACGGCCGTGCCCAGGCGGGCGTTGTGGTCCAGGGAGTCGTCCTCCAGGGCGGCCAGTACGTCGCGCGCCGACGCGATCGGCACCCGCCCGACCTGGACCAGGGCCCGCACGAGCCGGAGCCGCTCCAGGTGGGCGTCGTCGTACTCGGACTGCGTCGCGGTCACCCGTCGGCCGGGCGGCACCAGGCCCTCGCGCAAGTAGTACTTGATCGTGGCCGTGGGGACCCCGCTGCGCCGGCTCAGCTCCGCCAGTCTCATCGGTTCGTACCTCCTCTTGCGCCCCCCTTTGGAGAGTGGCACTATCCAAGCATGGATAGTGGAGCTATCCAACCTCCGGACAAGGGCCGAGCAAGGGGAACCGCCATGGGCGACAAGCCGATCGATGGGCGCATGACCGCCGAGGGGGAAGGAGAGGTGATCGTCTTCCACATCGGGATGCGCATCAACAACTTCCGCGCCGTCCGCAGCTGGTGGCCCCTCTTCCGTGCGATGCCGCGCATGCTCAGGGAGCTCTCCCAGGACAAGGAGAGCGGGATGCTGGGCTACCAGCTGCTCATCGGGGCGCCGCGCCTGCTGTACGTGGTGCAGTACTGGGAGTCGCAGGAGAAGCTCCTCGCGTACTCCACGAACCGGGACAAGAAGCACCGGCCCGCGTGGGCGGCCTTCAACCGCCGCCTCAAGGAGGGCAGGGGGAAGGTCGGCTTCTGGCACGAGACGTTCGTCGTGCCGGCCGGCGCCCACGAGGCGGTCTACATCAACATGCCCCGGTTCGGCCTGGGTGAGGCGACCGGTGTGATCCCGGTCGGGCGCCGCGGGGACCGGGCGGCCGAACGCCTGCGGACGGTCTGACGGCCTCGTCCCGCGCGGCCTGGGATTTCCGGGAAAAACGGAAAGCGCCGGAAGGAGCCGCCGCGGCGTTGAGGCGGTTCCTTCCGGCGCTTGTGGGCGTACCGGGCGCTCGGGGTGCCCGGAGCGTCAGCCGGTGCGGCGCAGGGCCTCGGAGAGGCGTCCCGCCGCGTCGATGACCGCCTGGGCGTGCATGCGGCCGGGGTGGCGGGTCAGGCGCTCGATCGGTCCGGAGACCGAGACGGCGGCGACCACGCGGTTCGAGGGGCCGCGCACGGGCGCGGAGACGGACGCGACGCCCGGCTCGCGCTCGCCGATCGACTGGGCCCAGCCCCGGCGGCGTACGCCCGAGAGGGCCGTGGCCGTGAAGCGGGCGCCCTGGAGGCCGCGGTGCAGGCGCTCCGGCTCCTCCCAGGCCATCAGGATCTGGGCCGAGGAGCCCGCCTTCATCGTGAGCGTCGAGCCGACCGGGACGGTGTCCCTGAGGCCCGAGAGGCGCTCCGCCGCGGCCACGCAGATGCGCATGTCGCCCTGGCGGCGGTAGAGCTGCGCGCTCTCGCCCGTGACGTCGCGCAGGTGGGTGAGGACCGGGCCCGCCGTGGCGAGCAGCCGGTCCTCGCCGGCCGCCGCCGCGAGTTCCGAGAGGCGGGGGCCGAGGATGAAACGGCCCTGCATGTCCCGCGCCACCATCCGGTGGTGTTCCAGTGCCACGGCCAGTCGGTGGGCCGTGGGTCGTGCGAGCCCGGTGGCCGCGACCAAGCCCGCGAGGGTGGCCGGACCGGACTCCAGGGCGCTCAAGACGAGGGCCGCCTTGTCGAGAACGCCGACGCCGCTAGAGTTGTCCATGCGTCGATACTCGCGTCTCACTCTGTGAAACGCAAGTTCAATTTTCTGCGAGACGCGCCACTCTGTACGAGCGATCCGCGGACCAACGGATCGGCGGTCTACGTGCGGCACGAGGGGTACGCGCGTCGGCGAACGGATTCTCTAGTTGGGCCGGCGAAGCGGCCGGTCGGAGGGAAAGCGATGGGTAGGACACTCGCGGAGAAGGTCTGGGACGACCACGTCGTCCGGCGCGCCGAGGGCGAGCCCGACCTCCTCTTCATCGATCTGCACCTGCTGCACGAGGTGACCAGCCCGCAGGCCTTCGACGGCCTCCGGCAGGCCGGCCGTCAGGTGCGGCGGCTCGACCTCACCATCGCGACCGAGGACCACAACACCCCGACCCTCGACATCGACAAGCCCATCGCCGACCCGGTCTCGCGCGCCCAGCTGGAGACGCTGCGCAAGAACTGCGCGGAGTTCGGCGTGCGCCTGCACCCCCTGGGCGACGTCGAGCAGGGCGTCGTCCACGTGGTGGGACCGCAGCTGGGCCTGACCCAGCCCGGCACCACGGTGGTCTGCGGCGACTCGCACACCTCCACCCACGGCGCCTTCGGCGCGCTGGCGTTCGGCATCGGCACCTCCCAGGTCGAGCACGTCCTCGCCACCCAGACGCTGCCGATGGCGCCCCCGAAGACCATGGCCATCACCGTCGAAGGCGAACTGCCCGACGACGTCACGGCCAAGGACCTGATCCTCGCGATCATCGCGCAGATCGGCACCGGCGGCGGCCAGGGCTACGTCCTGGAGTACCGCGGCTCGGCCATCGAGAAGCTCTCGATGGAGGCCCGGATGACCATCTGCAACATGTCCATCGAGGCGGGCGCCCGCGCCGGGATGATCGCCCCGGACGCGACCACCTTCGACTACATCAAGGGCCGCGCCCACGCCCCGCAGGGCGAGGACTGGGACGCCGCGGTGGCGTACTGGAAGACCCTGAAGACCGATGACGACGCGGTCTTCGACGCCGAGGTCTACATCGACGCCGCCTCGCTGGCCCCGTTCGTCACCTGGGGCACCAACCCGGGCCAGGGAGCGCCGCTTTCGGCGGACGTCCCCGATCCGGCTTCGTACGAAGACGCTTCGGAGCGGTACGCCGCCGAAAAGGCCCTGGAATACATGGGGTTGACCGCGGGGCAGGCGCTGCGCGACATCAGGGTGGACACCGTCTTCGTAGGTTCCTGCACCAACGGCCGCATCGAGGACCTGCGCGCGGCCGCCTCCATCGTCGGGGGCCGCAAAGTCGCCGACGGCGTACGGATGCTGGTCGTCCCCGGTTCCGTCCGGGTCGCCCTCCAGGCCGTCGAGGAGGGCCTGGACAAGGTCTTCACCGCCGCGGGAGCCGAATGGCGGCATGCCGGCTGCTCGATGTGTCTGGGCATGAACCCCGACCAACTCGCGCCCGGCGAGCGCTCGGCCTCCACGTCGAACCGCAACTTCGAGGGCAGGCAGGGCAAGGGCGGGCGCACCCACCTGGTCTCCCCGCAGGTCGCCGCCGCCACCGCGGTCACCGGCCACCTGGCCTCGCCCGCCGACCTGTCCGACGCCCCCGTGACCGCCGGAGTCTGAGAACGATGGAAGCATTCACCACGCACACCGGCCGGGCCGTACCGCTGCGCCGCAGCAACGTCGACACCGACCAGATCATCCCCGCCCACTGGCTGAAGAAGGTCACCAGGGACGGCTTCGAGGACGGGCTCTTCGAGGCCTGGCGCAAGGACCCGGAGTTCGTGCTCAACCGGCCCGAGCGCCAGGGCGCCTCCGTTCTGGTGGCCGGACCCGACTTCGGCACCGGATCCTCTCGCGAGCACGCGGTCTGGGCGCTGCAGAACTTCGGCTTCAAAGCGGTCATCTCCTCCCGCTTCGCCGACATCTTCCGCGGCAACTCGCTGAAGAACGGCCTGCTCACCGTGGTGCTCGACCAGCAGGTCGTGGACGCGCTCTGGGAGCTGACGGAGCGCGACCCGCAGGCCGAGATCACCGTTGACCTGCGGGATCGCCAAGTTCGCGCGGAAGGCGTCACCGCCGACTTCGAACTCGACGAGAACGCCCGCTGGCGGCTCCTGAACGGCCTGGACGACATCAGCATCACCCTGCAGAATGAGCCGGCCATCGCCGCGTACGAGACGGAGCGCCCCTCGTACAAGCCGCGGACCGTGCGGGTCTGACACCTCGCAACACCTCACCAGATCCTGATGTACCCCCAATCGTGGACGGTTGGGGGTACATCTGTGTGCGCCTCCTCAGGGGCCCCCGATGGCCTGAACGGGTGGTCTCAACTCCCTTGTCCGGGAAGGAAGAAGAGGCTGGAAATCCCCTTGTACTCGGTGGGACGGGGTACCCTCAGAAGGGCGTCTGACGGCGGCAGTTACCCCCTGCGGAGGCGACAACTCGCCCCAGATGGCACAATCGGTGCATGGGACGTGACAGCCAACTCGAGCTCTACGGGCTCGTCGCGGACC
This sequence comes from Streptomyces sp. NPDC058308, assembly GCF_042880275.1. Lineage (NCBI taxonomy): Bacteria > Bacillati > Actinomycetota > Actinomycetes > Kitasatosporales > Streptomycetaceae > Streptomyces > Streptomyces sp. NPDC058308. Next base: position 137,182 of record NZ_JBHVZA010000011.1, on the reverse strand, counting down.
AACTGAAGGAAGCGCACGCAAGGGTGCGCGCACTGCAAGTCCCGGAGGGCGTACGGATGGCGCTGACCCGGAAGCTGCTGGTCATTACGGCCGCGGCCAAACACGATCTCGCCGATGCGGCAAGGCGTCTGGAGCGATTGATGGCGTCCCTCGATGAAGCTGACGAGGACCGATTCCCCCAAGACAGCTGATCCGCAGCCTCAACGGGCCTTCGAGGAACTCCGAGATGGGCCACTTCGTTGCGGCACAAGGGTGATTAGCCCGTTTCGTGTTTGATTTGCGGTATATATCTGCCTAACGTGCGAAAAAGCCGGAGTATTTCGCTCCCGGCAATGTCTCCGAAGGGGAAGACGTGAACAAGGCGCAGCTCGTAGAAGCGATTGCCGACAAGGTGGGGGGCCGCCAGCAGGCCGCCGACGCCGTCGACGCGGTCCTGGACGCCGTCGTCCGTGCCGTGGTCAGCGGGGACCGGGTTTCGGTCACCGGCTTCGGCTCGTTCGAGAAGGTCGACCGCCCGGCCCGTTACGCCCGCAACCCGCAGACCGGGGAGCGCGTGCGGGTCAAGAAGACCTCGGTTCCGCGTTTCCGTGCGGGACAGGGCTTCAAGGACCTGGTGAGCGGCTCGAAGAAGCTCCCGAAGAACGATGTCGCGGTCAAGAAGGCCCCCAAGGGCAGCCTGACCGGCGGCGCTTCCGCGACCGTCAAGAAGGCCGCGGCCAAGAAGGCCACCGCCAAGAAGACGGCGACGAAGGCCACGGCGAAGAAGGCCACCGCCAAGAAGACCACCGCCAAGAAGACCACGGCGACGGCGACGAAGGCGGCGGCGAAGAAGGCCACCGCCAAGAAGACCGCCACGAAGGCCACGGCCAAGAAGGCCACCCCGGCGGCGAAGAAGACCACCGCCAAGAAGGCCACGCCGGCGGCGAAGAAGGCCACGGCGAAGAAGACCGCGCCGGCGAAGAAGGCCACCGCCAAGAAGGCGCCCGCCAAGAAGTCGACGGCTCGCAAGACGACCGCCAAGAAGGCCACGGCCCGCAAGAAGTAAGGGCACGAGGGCACTCACGCGCCGGGCCGGACTCCCACGGGGGAGCCCGGCCCGCGTCGTGTGTTGCGGAGCGCGCGTCCGCCGAGCGCCGTATGCCCGGACGGCGCGCGCCGTCGGCGCCCCGGTCTCAGCGCGTCTGCGGGGTCACCAGCCTCAGAACGTCTGCAGGGTCACCAGCGTGATGCGGCGCGAGTCGCCCGCACCGTCGACCTCGATCCGCACCCGCTGCCCCGGCCGCAGCAGCCGCAGCCCGCCCGCGTCGAACGCGGGCGCCTCGAAGGGCACCGGGGTGCCGTCGTCGAGCAGCACACTGCCGCTTCGGGTCTCGGAGTCGTACGTGTACGCGGTGGCCTGCATGGGGAGCAGCGTACTCAGTCGGCGATGAGCAGCCGGGCCGCGGCCGCCGCGGTGCGGGGGCCCACGCCGAGCGAGAGCGCGGTCCGCAGGTCCTCGCCGGTGTCCACGTCCTGGCGTACGGAATCGACGCCGTCGAGTGGGAGTTCCACGGCCCCCGAGGCCGAGTGCCGGGCCCGCGAAGCCGTACCGAAGGCGGGACGCAATTCCGTTCCCGCCGCCGCGCACAGCAGTGTTGTCCCGCTTCCGGCGGCATCCGGCATGAATGCGCGGGGAAATGGCGCGGCGCAGTCGAGGGCCCGGGCCAATTCCAGGGGGCGCAGCGTCGGCAGATCGGCGTTCAGGGCCGCGACGGGCGCTTCGGGCCGCGCGGCGCGCACGAGGGCCGCGCCGTGCGCCAGAGCGGCGTTCAGGCCCCCTCCCGGCGGGTCGGGGACGACGCGGGCGCCCAGCGCCGCGAGTTCCCGCCGCGCGAGGGCGTCGTCCGTGACGACCGCCACATCCCGCACCGCCGGGCAGGCGAGGGCGGCGGCCACGGTGTCCTGCGCGAATGCCAGGGCCAGACCCGGGCGCAGTGCCTCCCCGGAGGCGGCGGACAGCCTGCTCTTGGCGTGCGCCAGGGGTTTCAGGGGGATGACCAGGGTCCACTGCACGGGCGCTCCGTCCTTCGCGTCGGGCCCATTGTGACCTGCTGAGGGCGCGAGGTGCGGGGGAGTCGTGAGAGGGCGGTGCGCGGTGCGCTCACGCAGGAGCGGTGCTGCGAGACGGGTGGGCGTACGGTGTTCTCGACAGACCGGCAGCCTGGGGCAACACTTGTGCGGCCGACCAGGTTCATGGAGGAAGGTGTCCGCGTGTCCCGCCGCAGAATCGGCTTCTGGTACCGCCTGGCGGCGGTGATTGCAAAACCGCCGCTGGTGGTTCTGTTCAAGCGGGACTGGCGTGGAATGGAACACATTCCGGCTGGCGGTGGATTCATCACCGCGGTGAATCACAACTCCCATATCGACCCGTTCTCGTACGCGCACTTCCAGTACAACACCGGACGAGTGCCGCGTTTCCTGGCAAAGGACGGGCTTTTCAGGGGCGGTTTTGTCGCCAAGGTCATGAAGGGCACGGGGCAGATCCCGGTCTACCGCGAGACCACCAACGCGCTCGACGCCTTCCGCGCCGCGGTCGACGCCATCCGGCGCGGCGAGTGCGTCGCCTTCTACCCCGAGGGCACCCTCACCAGGGACCCCGACATGTGGCCGATGACGGCCAAGTCCGGGGCCGCGCGGGTCGCCCTGGAGACCCAGTGCCCGGTGGTCCCCGTCGCACAGTGGGGCGCCAACCTCGCGCTGCCGCCGTACAGCAAGAAGCCCGCCTTCTTCCCGCGCAAGACCCTCCAGGTGAAGGCCGGACCCCCCGTGGACCTGTCGCGCTTCTACGACAAGGAGCCGACGCCCGAGGTGCTGCGCGAGGTGACCGAGACCATCATGGCCGCGATCACCGAACTCCTGGAGGAGATCCGGGGCGAGAAGGCCCCCGAGACGCCGTACGACCCGCGCAGGGCCCGGCTGGAACAACGACGCAAGGCAGCGGGCCGCAGCGCCGCGCAGAGCACCGCAGAGAGCACCCCGGAGGACAGCAAGTGACGAACCCCGTGAACTCGGCGGGACCGGTGAAGGCCGCGGTCTTCGGAACGGGCTCCTGGGGTACGGCCTTCGGCATGGTGCTCGCCGACGCGGGCTGCGACGTCACCCTGTGGGGCCGCCGCGCCGAACTCGTCGACGCCGTCAACTCCACCCGGACGAACCCTGACTACCTCCCCGGCGTCGGGCTCCCGGAGAACATCCGGGCCACCACCGACCCGGCACAGGCCGCCGCGGGCGCCGACTTCACCGTCCTCGCCGTGCCCTCGCAGACGCTGCGCGGGAACCTCGCCGAGTGGGCGCCGCTGCTGGCCCCCGAGACCGTCCTCGTCTCCCTGATGAAGGGCGTCGAACTGGGCTCCGCGATGCGCATGAGCGAGGTCATCGAGGACGTCACGAAGGTCCACGCCGACCGCGTCGCCGTCGTCACAGGACCCAACCTCGCCCGCGAGATCGCCGCGCGGCAGCCCGCCGCCGCCGTGGTCGCCTGCCGGGACGAAGCCGTCGCGCAGCGCCTGCAGAGGGCCTGCCACACCCCGTACTTCCGCCCGTACACCAACACCGACGTGGTCGGCTGTGAGCTCGGCGGCGCGGTCAAGAACGTCATCGGTCTCGCCGTCGGCATCGCGGACGGCATGGGCCTCGGCGACAACGCCAAGGGCTCGCTCATCACGCGCGGCCTCGCGGAGACCACCCGGCTCGGGCTCGCCATGGGCGCCGACCCGCTCACCTTCTCCGGACTCGCGGGCCTGGGCGACCTGGTGGCCACCTGCTCGTCGCCGCTGTCGCGCAACCACACCTTCGGCACCAACCTCGGCAAGGGCATGACCCTGGAGGAGACCATCGCGGTCACCAAGCAGACCGCCGAGGGCGTCAAGTCCTGCGAATCCGTGCTGGATCTGGCCCGTCGGCACGGCGTCGACATGCCGATCACGGAGACGGTCGTGGGCATCGTGCACGAGGGCACGCCCCCGGTGGTCGCCCTCAAGGACCTCATGTCGCGCAGCGCCAAGCCCGAGCGCCGCTGACGGCACGCCTGACTACTTCCGGGCCAACGGGTACCCTCAACGCGATATGAGCAGCGAGAACCTCCCCCAGAGCCCTGAGCCGCGCCCCGAGCCGAGCTCTGAGCCGCTCCGCAAGCCGCGCGTGGCCGTCGTGTTCGGCGGCCGCAGCTCGGAGCACGGCATCTCCGTGGTGACGGCCGGCGCCATCCTCGGCGCCATCGACCGCACCAAGTACGACGTCCTGCCGATCGGCATCACCACGGACGGCCGTTGGGCGCTGACCGCCGACGAGCCCGAGCGGATGGCCATCACCGACCGCAGGATGCCGAACGTCACCGAACTCGCCGACTCCGTAGAGGGCGGCGTCGTGCTCCCGGTCGACCCGGGCAACCGCGAGGTCGTCTACAGCGAGCCCGGCTCCGTGCCCAAGGCGCTCGGTGAGGTCGACGTCGTCTTCCCGATGCTCCATGGTCCCTACGGAGAGGACGGCACCCTCCAGGGGCTGCTCGAACTCTCCGGAGTGCCCTACGTCGGCTCCGGCGTCCTCGCCTCGGCCGTCGGCCAGGACAAGGACTACATGAAGCGGGTGTTCGCCTCCTTCGGACTGAACGTCGGCCCGTACCTGGTGATCCGCCCCCGCGAGTGGCGACAGGACGAGACGGGGGCCCGGCAGCGCATCGCGGACTTCGCCGGCGAGCACGGCTGGCCGCTGTTCATCAAGCCCGCGCGCGCGGGGTCCTCCATCGGCATCACGAAGGTCGAGTCCTTCGATGGCCTCGACGAGGCGATCGCCGAGGCGCAGCGCCACGACCCCAAGATCCTCATCGAGGCGCTGCTGCGCGGCCGTGAGATCGAGTGCGGCGTCCTGGAGTTCGAGGACGGGCCGCGCGCGAGCGTCCCGGCCGAGATCCCGCCCGTGCAGACGCACGACTACTACGACTTCGAGGCGAAGTACATCGACTCGACGCCCGGGATGGTGCCGGCCCCGCTGACGCCCGAGCAGACCGCCGAGATCCAGCGGCTCGCCGTCGAGGCGTTCGAGGCGGCGTCCTGCGAGGGCCTGGTGCGCGCGGACTTCTTCCTCACCGAGGACGGCCGGTTCGTGATCAACGAGATCAACACGATGCCGGGCTTCACGCCCATCTCGATGTACCCGCAGATGTGGGAGAAGAGCGGCGTCGGCTACGCGGAGCTGGTGGACCGGCTCATCCAGTCGGCCCTCAACCGCTCCACGGGCCTGCGCTGACGGCTCGGACGGTCCCGCCCGGGGTCAGGCAATGCCCTTGGGGATCGTCTTCTTGATGGGGGCGGCGAAGTCCGTGAGCGGACCGAGGCCGTCCCCCGTCCGCTCCTTGGGCAGCGTCACCTCGACATAGGCGAGCCGCGCCCCGGTGGTGAAGGTGTACGAGCCGTCGTCGCGCTTCTGCAGGAGCCAGGCGACGCCGTTCACCCGCACGCCGTTGTCCCTGGCGTACGAGGGATCGATCATCTCGGGGGGCCGCTGCACACCGCAGCGCAGTATGATCGCCGGGTCTCCCCACCCGGCGGTCAGCTCGGACTTCGGTCCCGGGTCGGTGCGCCCCAGCCCGTCGATCTCCTCCGGAAGCTGTTCGTGCAGGTCCCGGCAGAGTCCGGCGGCCTTCGCGGCCGGGGAAGGAACCACCACCGACGCCTCGTCGTCCGTAGCTGAACAGGCTGCCGCCGTGATCAGCAGTGCGACAGCGGATGTGCCTGCGAGGCAGCGGCGCCGGAGACGGGGGATGTTCACCGGGCCAGGGTAGACGGGGGCTACAAGTGCACGACCGGGCAGGTCAGGGTTCGGGTGATGCCGTCCACTTGCTGGACCTTGGCGACCACCATGCGGCCGAGTTCGTCCACCGTGTCCGCCTGGGCGCGCACGATGACATCGTAGGGTCCGGTCACGTCCTCGGCCTGGATCACTCCTGCGATCTTGCCGATCAGCTCGGCGACGGTCGACGCCTTGCCGACCTCTGTCTGGATCAGGATGTACGCCTGTACCACGGAACCTCCAGGGCGGCCACGAGGATCATGTGGGGGGAAGGGACGCCACGGTACCGCGTCGCCGCTCGCCACGGGGAGACCCGGGTGGCCTGTGGCGCGCACATCGTGGTGGACGGACAACAGAAGTTGACGGTCACCTCGACCGTACCGACGACAGACACGGCTCGCGACCGGGGGCCGGGCAGCGTGAAAGGGCATGGTGAGACTCGGTGAAGGGATCCGTGGGCGAGTTGGGGGAGTTCGGGCTCATCAGAGAGCTCACTTCGCGGCTCACCTCCACGCCGGCCGTACGGCTCGGCCCCGGTGACGACGCGGCGGTCGTGTCCGCTCCTGACCGCAGGGTCGTGGCGAGCACCGACATCCTCCTTGAGGGGCGGCACTTCCGCCGCGACTGGTCCACCGCGTACGACGTGGGCCGCAAGGCCGCCGCGCAGAATCTCGCCGACATCGCGGCCATGGGCGCCGTGCCGACCGCGCTGCTGCTCGGCCTGGTCGTACCCGCCGAGCTCCCCGCGAGCTGGCCCATCGAGCTGATGGACGGCCTCAGGGACGAGTGCCAGGTCGCGGGCGCCGCCGTCGTCGGCGGTGACGTCGTGCGCGGCGACACCATCACCGTCGCGATCACCGCCCTCGGCGACCTGCGCAACCACGAGCCCGTCACGCGCGCGGGTGCTCAGCCCGGCGACGTGGTCGCCGTGACGGGCTGGCTCGGCTGGTCCGCCGCCGGGCACGCGGTGCTCTCCCGCGGCTTCCGCTCGCCGCGCGCCTTCGTGGAGGCCCACCGCAGGCCCGAGCCGCCGTACCACGCGGGCCCCGCGGCCGCCGGCCTCGGCGCGACCTCCATGACGGACGTCAGCGACGGCCTGATCGCCGACCTCGGGCACATCGCCGAGTCCAGCAAGGTGCGCATCGACATCCGCTCCGGAGACGTCGACGTGCCCACGCAGATGAACGACATCGGGCAGGCCGTCGGCGTCGACCCGCTGCACTGGGTGCTCAACGGCGGCGAGGACCACGCGATCGTGGCGACCTTCCCGCCGGACGTGAAACTGCCCGCCCGCTGGAAGGTCATCGGCGAGGTTCTCAACCCCTCGGCGCTGCCTCAGGTGACCGTCGACGGCGCGCCGTGGACCAGCAAGGGCTGGGACCACTTCGGGGACAACGGAGAAGCCGAGTGACCGCGCCGCCGCGCGTTCTCACCGTCGCCGGGTCCGACTCCGGCGGCGGCGCCGGGATCCAGGCCGACCTGAAGACGATGCTCGCCCACGGGACGCACGGCATGAGCGTCGTCACGGCCGTCACCGCGCAGAACTCCCTGGGCGTCCAGGGCTTCTGGGAGCTCCCCGTCGAGGCGGTGCGGGCGCAGTACCGCAGCGTCGTCGACGACATCGGCGTACAGGCCGTGAAGACCGGCATGCTCGCCTCCGCGGAACTGGTCGAGACGGTCGCCGAACTGCTCGCGGGCACGGACGCCCCCGCGGTCGTCGACCCGGTCGGCGTCTCCAAGCACGGCGACTCGCTGCTCGCGGCGTCCGCCCTCGAATCCGTACGCACCGCACTGCTGCCGGTCGCCACGGTCGCGACGCCCAACCTCGACGAGGTGGCCCAACTCACCGGCGTCGAGGTCGACTCGGAGGACGGCCTGCGGCGCGCGGCGGCCGCCGTCCTCGCGTACGGACCGAAGTGGGTGCTCATCAAGGGCGGCCACCTCAGCGGCGACGCTGTGGACCTGCTGACCGACGGCTCCGAAGAGCACGTCCTGCGCGCGCCGCGCCACGACAACCGCCACACGCACGGCACGGGCTGCACCCTCGCCAGCGCCATCGCGGCGCAGCTCGCGAAGGGGCGAAGCGTCCCGGAGGCCGTGACGGCCGCCAAGGAGTACGTGACCGGGGCGATCGCCGCCGGGTTCGCGCTCGGCGGCGGGATCGGCCCGGTGGATCACGGCTGGCGGTCCGGGCGGGCGTAGTCCTTGAGCACGAGGTCGCTCGCGGCCCGCTCCGTCAGCCTCTTGAAGAGGCCCGCCACCAGGCGGGAGCTGAGCACGCGGTACGCCCGGTCGCGGCTGCGGATCTTCTTCTCGGTCGGCGGGGCGAGGAAGGGCCCGGCGTTGCCCGACGACTTCTGACAGCCCCGGGCGTACGCCCCGATCTCCGCCTCGTACGCGGCGAACCCGGCCCGGTGGTCGCCGCCCGCGGCCGCGAGCTCACCGGCCAGGACGTACGCGCAGACCAGGGCCGTGCCCGTGCCGATGCCGCCCATCGTCGCGCCGTACCCGGCGTCCCCGAGGAGCACCACACGGCCCTGGGAGAGCCGCTCGACGTGGATCTGCGCGATGGCGTCGAAGTAGAGGTCCTCGGCGCTCCGGAGGCCTTCCAGGGCCGTTGTGGCGTGGTTCCAGGCCATGCCCGCGAACCGGTCCGCGAGGATCTTCTTCTGCTGCGTGATGTCGTGCCGGTCGTGATCGAGCCGGTCGGAGCGGAAGACCAGGGCCACCCCCGCCCGGCCGGGGTCGTCCCCATAATTGTTGATCATTACGGTGCGGCCGGGCTCGCTGTAGATGCGGGCGGTCCGGTCCAGGCCCAGGTGGTTGGGGACCGCGAACCCCGCCACGTAGTAGCCCAGGTGCCGCAGGTGGCGCGACTCGTCGCCGAAGACCAGACGGCGGGTGTGCGAGTGCAGTCCGTCGGCGCCGACCACCAGGTCGAAGCGGCGGGGAGCACCGCGCTCGAACGTCACGTCGACGCCTTCGGAGTCCTCGCTCAGCGTGGCGACGGAGTCCCCGAAGACGTACTCCACCCGGTCCGCGGTGCGCTCGTGGAGGATCTCGGAGAGGTCGCCGCGGAAGATCTCCACATCGCCGCTCATGAAGAACGCGGGCAGATCGACCCGCTCCTTGCCGTCGGCCTCCACGACGGTCTGGCGGCCCATGCGCGTCTGACGGCGGTGGACCTCGTCCCAGATCCCCATGCGCCGCAGCACGGTGCGGTGCACCGGGCCCCGGAAATCGACGGCGAAACCGCCCGCGCGCAGGGCGGGTGCCTTCTCCACGACGGTGACGCGGGCTCCGTAGCGGGCCAGCCACAGGGCGAGGGCGGGTCCCGCGACGCTGGCGCCGGAGATCAGCACGTTCAGGTGGGCGAGGCTGTGGGTGGGGTGGGGAAGGTTCGTCATGCCGGGCAGCTTCGGGGTGGCCGCTGACCGTCCGCCTACCGTTCGCTGACCGCCGCCGACCGCAGGCTCCGCCCCTCCTCGAAGGCCCTGTCGTACGCCTCCGGAGAGAGCCGCGCGCGGGCCGCCTCCTCGACGCGTACGACATCGGTGTCGCCGGCGACCAGGAGGCCGCGCAGGCCGTGGGCGGCGCCCAGGAGCCGGGCGGCCTCCTCGGGCTCCGCGGCGACGGACGCCAACGCCTCGGCCACCTCGGCCAGTTCACCGGTGCCGGGGAAGCGGATGCCGCCGCCCGAAGCCCCCGCGCCGCCCGCGCGGGCCAGCGCCCGGGCCTGCTCGAACCGCTCGGCGGCCTCCCGCGCGTGGGACTCGGCCAGTGCGGTGCGGCCGAGCCCGATCAGGATCCGCACGCGCTCCGCTCGGCTGAACCAGTTGGCGGCGCACGCCTCCAGAGCCGCCTCATAGTGCGTACGCGCGCGTGCCGTATCGCCGGAAAGCCGGGCCACGTCGCCGAGCCCGCGCCGTGCGGTCGCCACCTTGTCGGTGGCACCGGTCGTGCGGGCCAGGGCGGCGGAGCGCGTGTAGTGGGCGGCTGCCTCCACGAGATCGCCCCGGTGCAGCAGGACCGTGGCGCGCCGGTGCAGCAGGTCGGCCCTCTCCTCGGGCGCGGCCAACTCCCTTGCGTACTCCAAACCTTCGTCGAGCAGCGCCAGCGCGCGCTCCCACTCTCCCCGCCATGCGGCGAGCATCCCCAGCGGGTCCAGGCAGTTGGCCATGCCCCAGCGGTCGCCGGTCGTCCCGAAGCCCGTCAGCCCCCGGGCGAAGGCCGCGTCGGCCGCCTCGGCGCGGCCCGCGAACAGCTCCCTGAAGCCCTGTCCGAGGTCGAGGAGAGCCACCCCCCAGGCGTCGCCGTCGACCTGGGCCCGCACCCGGTCCTCCATGGCGCGCGCGGGACCGCCCGCGACCGACCAGAGCACCACCAGGTACGGCAGCCGCAGCGGACCCTCCAGCGCCGTGAGCAAGGCGTCCGTGCGCGCGAGGCGGGCCGGTTCGGCCGGGTCGTCACCGTCCCCCGCGATCGAGTTGATCAGACAGAGGACGTACTCCTCGCACAGGCCCGCCGGTGGCCGCGCGCCCACCGCGTCCAGCAGGGCCACGGCGAGCTCGGTCCGCTCTCCGTAGCGGCCGCGCAGCCGCCAGAACCAGGAGAGCGCGGCCATCATCCGCAGCCCGTCGTGCGGTGCGGTGCGCGTCAGGTGGCGCAGGGCGATGTCCAGGTTCGTCTGCTCGGCGTCGAGCACGGCCAGCAGGGAGAGCTGTTCGCCGCCGCGCAGCAGGGGCTCGGACAGCTCGGCCAGGCGCCGGAAGTACCCGCCGTGCGCGGCCCGCAGCCGCTCCTCCTCACCCGCCTCGGCCAGCTGCCGGGCACAGAACGCGCGGATGGTCTGCAGCATGCCGTAGCGCCCGTCGGCCACGTCGAGGAACGACTTCTCCGTGAGGGAGGCGAGCAGGTCCTCCGGATACGGGACCCCGCAGACGGCCTCCACGGCCTCCGACGTGGCCCCTCCGGAGAACACGGTCAGCCGACGCGCCAGCTCCCGCTCCTCGTCGTCGAGCAGCTCCCAGCTCCACTCCACGACCGCGTGCAGCGTGCGGTGCCGGGGCGCCTTCGTGCGGTCGCCGCGCGACAGGAGCCGGAAGCGGTCGCCGAGGCGGGCGGCGAGCTCGTCCAGGGTGAGGGTGCGCAGCCGGGCGGCGGCCAGCTCGATGGCCAGGGGCAGCCCGTCGAGGGCCGCGCATATCTCGCCCGTCAGCCGCTGCTCGTGCGCGTCGCGGGGGCTCTCCAGGTCGGGCCGCACCGCCGCCGCCCGGTCCGCGAAGAGCCGGGCCGCGGGACCCGGGGCCAGCGGCGGCACCGGCCACAGGACCTCGCCCGTGATCCCGAGCCCCTCCCGGCTCGTGGCGAGCACCCGAACGTCCGGGCAGGCCCCGAGCAGCAGCCCGGTGACCCGCGCCGCGTCGTCGACCAAGTGCTCGCAGTTGTCCAGGACGAGCAGCAGCTCACGGCCGCGCACCGCGGACAGCAGCCGCTCCGTGGTGTCGCCGCCCTGCGCACGGAAGCTGTCCCGCACCCCGAGCGCGGTGAGGATCGCGTACGTCACCCGGGCACCGTCGTCGAGCGGCGCCAGCTCCACGAAGCAGACGTCGGGCAGCGTGCGAGCGGCCTCGATCGCCAGCCGCGTCTTGCCCGCCCCGCCGGGTCCGGTGAGCGTGACCAGGCGCGATCCGGCCAGCAGGGCGCCGATCCGCGCGAGCTCGTCGGCCCGCCCGACGAGCTGTGTCAGCTGGGCGGGCACGCCCCGCTGCCGGGCCGGCCCCCGGCTCCGCAGCAGCTCCAGATGGAGCGCGGACAGCTCGGCGGAGGGGTCGGTGCCGAGCTCCTCCGCCAGGACGCGCCGCGCGTCTTCGTAGACGGTGAGCGCCTCGGCGAGCCGCCCGCCCGCGTGCAGCGCCCGCATCAACTGCCCGTGGAGCCGCTCGCTCAGCGGGTGCCCGGCGATCAGCTCGCGCAGCTCGGGCACGAGCTCGGGGCCGAGGCCCAGCGCGAGATCCGCCTCGACACGGTCCTGCACCGCCGTCAGGCGCAGCTCGTCGAGCCGGGCGACGAGGGGCCGGGCGTCGGCCAGCTCGGCGAGAGCGGCCCCGCGCCACAGGCCGAGTGCCTCCTTCAGGAGACCGGCGGCCCGTACGTGGTCGCCGGAGCCGAGGGCCGCGCGCCCCTCGCGGGCCAGCCGCTGGAAGCGGTGCAGGTCCACGTCGTCGGCGCGGACCACGAGGCGGTAGCCGGCCGGGGTGGCCTCGATGTCCAGGCCCAGGCGCTTGCGCAGGCGGGAGACCTGGGACTGCAGGGCGTTCGCGGCGCCGGCGGGCGGCTCGTCACCGTAGAGCCCGTTGGTCAGCCCGGCCACGGAGATGGTGCGGCCCGCGTCCAGGAGCAGCAGGGTGAGCAGCGCGCGGGGGCGCGGCCCGCCGGGGTCCAGGGGAGCGCCGCCGGGGGAGCGGACGGTCAGGGGGCCGAGGATGCCGAAGCGCATTCGGCAGATTCTGGCAGCCCGCCGCACGCGCGTGGGCGAACGCCCGAGTGCAGACGAGCTGAGCGCATACGAAAGAGCCAGCCCCCAGAGGGGACCGGCTCTTTCAGCAACCAGCTAGGTGGCCGCGCTGACGTCAGCGCGAGACCTTGCCGGCCTTGATGCACGAGGTGCAAGCGTTGAGGCGCTTCGGCGTCCCGCTCACCATGGCACGCACACGCTGGATGTTCGGGTTCCAGCGACGGGGCGTACGGCGGTGCGAGTGCGAGATGTTGTTGCCGAAGCCCGGCCCCTTGCCGCAGACGTCGCAGTTGGCAGCCACGGGTCACTCCAAAGACTTCAGATGCACTTACGGTTAAACCCGGCATGCCGGGATCAGTGCAATGATCGGGATGGCGTTGCCAGGAGGAATGTCCCGATGTGTATCGGGCAACCGGAGCAGCATACAACGACTGCTTCGATAGAACGAAACTACCACGGACGGCCCGGCCCCCGCCCCGGGCCCGGTGTTCACGCTGGGTCTACGCTGCGTCCATTCCGGAAGGTCAAGGAGGCGAACAGGTGCCGCAGAACCTCGACGCGGTCGCGGTGCGCGCCTGGTGCCGACTGGCTCTGGACGCCCTCGGCAGGGCCCGCGAGGAGATCGACGCCATCAACGTCTATCCGGTCGCCGACGGGGACACCGGGACGAACCTCTATCTGACCGTGGAATCCGCCTCCCAGGCGGTCGACGCGGCGTTCACGGGCCACGATCCCGCCCTCCCCTCGCTCGCCGAGACGGTGCGCGCGATGGCGCACGGAGCGCTCCTCGGGGCCCGGGGCAACTCGGGCACGATCCTGTCGCAGCTGCTGCGGGGGATGGCGCAGGTCATCGGCGGTGAGGCGGACGTGCCCGGGGGCCGGGCGGACGGTGAGGGAGATCACGTCGACGGCCCCGTCCTGGAGCGCGCGCTGCGGCAGGCCGCCGAATCCGCCTACCAGGCGGTCGCCCATCCCGTGGAGGGCACCGTCCTGACGGTGGCCACGGCTGCGGCCGACGCGGTGGCCGGTGCCGGAGGAGACTGCGGGGCGGTGGCCAGGGCGGCGTACGACGGGGCCTGCGCGGCCCTGGAGGCGACGCCGGGGCAGCTGGCGGTGCTCGGCCGCGCCGGAGTGGTGGACGCCGGCGGCCGGGGGCTCGTGGCGGTACTCGGGGCGCTGGTGGTCGCCCTGTCCGGCGAGAGCGTCGCCCTCAAGAGCACGGGCGGTTCCCGTGCGACGGGGGACGGCTCCCACGCGCGCGTGGAGGACGCCGAGTGCGAGGAGCTGCCCGTCGACGGAGGCGGCCCCGCCTTCGAGGTGATCTACCTCCTGGAGGCGGACGACGCCGCCGTCGCCCGGCTCCGCTCCCGGCTCGACCGGCTCGGCGACTCGCTCGTCGTGGTCGGCGGCGACGGCCTCTGGAACGTCCACGTCCATGTCGACGACGCGGGCGCGGCCGTCGAGGCGGGCGTGGAGGCGGGCCGCCCGCACCGCATCCGGATCACCCACTTCGGAGTGGGCGACGCGCACACCACTTCGCAGCCGCCCCGGGAACGTACGCAGCGGGCCATCGTCGCCGTCGTGCCCGGAGAGGGCCTCGCCGGGCTCTACACCGAGTCCGGGGCGACCACCGTGCCCGCGCGCGCGGGAGAGCCGCCCGCGAGCGGCGAGCTCGTCGACGCGATCCGCCGGGCCCACGCCCGCGAGGTGGTGCTGCTGCCGAACGACGCCGAGCTGCGGCACACCGCGGCCGCCGCGGCGGAGCAGGCCAGGACCGAAGGCGTGCGGGTCGCCCTGATCCCCACCCGCTCCGCGGTCCAGGGCATCGCGGCGCTCGCCGTGCACGCGCCGGACCGGCGCTTCGACGAGGACGTCGTCGCCATGACCTCGGCGGCCGGCGCGACCCGGTACGGCGAACTGGCCGTCGCCGAGCGGCAGTCCTGGACCATGGCGGGCATCTGCCAGGCCGGGGACGTGCTCGGCCTGATCGACGGCGATGTCGCCGTGATCGGCTCCGAAGTGGCCCGCACCGCGGCCTCCGTCCTCGACCGGATGCTGTCGGCGGGCGGCGAGATGGTCACGCTGGTGCTCGGTGAATCCGTGCCCGACACCGTCGCGGAGCACCTGGAGAAGCATGTGCGCGAGGCGTACTTGGCGGTCGACACCGTGGTCTACCGCGGCGGCCGCCAGTCGGCGCTGATGCTGATCGGCGTCGAGTAGAGAGGTCGCCGTCACCGTCGCAGTCGCAGTCGCCGTCGCCGTTGCCGTCACATCCCCCGGATCCGGATGACCGGGCACGTATCCGGGGGACGTACGGCGGATTGTCAGTGGCGTGGTGTGCAATGGATCTCGTGCCTGCGCTCGAAGAACCCCTGAAGAAAGTGGTCGGCCCCGCCACCGCGAAGGTGATGGCCGAGAACCTCGACCTGCACACGGTCGGCGATCTCCTGCACCACTACCCCCGGCGGTACGCCGAGCGCGGCGAGCTCACCCGCCTCGCCGACCTCCCGCTGGACGAGCACGTCACGGTGGTCGCCCAGGTCGCGACCGCGCGCATCCTGAAGTTCAACGGCGGCAGGGGCCAGCGCCTCGAAGTCACCATCACCGACGGCAGCGGCCAGATCCAGCTCGTCTTCTTCGGCCGGGGCATCCACAAGCCGCACAAGGACCTCCTGCCCGGCACCCGCGCGATGTTCGCGGGCAAGGTGTCGGTCTTCAACCGCAAGATGCAGCTGGCCCACCCCGCGTACGAACTGCTGCGCGCCGAGGGTGACGAGGCCGGGGAGACCGTCGGCTCCTGGGCCGGCGCCCTCCTGCCGATCTATCCGGCCACCGCCAAGCTGGAGTCCTGGAAGATCGCCAAGTCGGTCGACATGGTGCTGCCCAGTGCCCAGGAGGCCGAGGACCCGCTGCCGCCAGCCCTGCGCGACGGCCGAGGTCTCGTCCCGCTTCCCGAGGCGCTCCTGAAGGTCCACCGGCCGCATTCGAAGGCGGACATCGCCGCCGCCCGCGACCGCCTCAAGTGGGACGAGGCCTTCGTCCTCCAAGTCGCCCTGGCCAGGCGGCGGTACGCGGACGCGCAACTGCCCGCCGTGGCCCGCAGGCCCAAGGCGGGCGGCCTCCTCGACGCCTTCGACGCCAAACTGCCCTTCACCCTCACCGAGGGCCAGGAAAAGGTCTCCAAGGAGATCTTCGACGACCTCGCCACCGAACACCCCATGCACCGGCTCCTCCAGGGCGAGGTCGGATCGGGCAAGACCATGGTCGCCCTGCGCGCCATGCTCGCCGTCGTGGACGCGGGCGGGCAGGCCGCGATGCTCGCGCCCACCGAAGTCCTCGCCCAGCAGCACCACCGCTCCATCGTGGAGATGATGGGCGAGCTGGCCGAGGGCGGCATGCTCGGCGGGACCGAGCACGCCACCAAGGTCACGCTGCTCACCGGCTCCATGGGGGCCGCCGCCCGGCGGCACGCCCTGCTCGATCTGGTCACCGGTGACGCCGGGATCGTCATCGGCACGCACGCGCTGATCGAGGACAAGGTGCAGTTCCACGATCTGGGCCTGGTCGTCGTCGACGAGCAGCACCGCTTCGGGGTCGAGCAGCGCGACGCCCTGCGCGGCAAGGGCAAGCAGCCCCCGCACCTCCTGGTCATGACGGCCACCCCCATCCCGCGCACGGTCGCGATGACGGTCTTCGGCGATCTGGAGACCTCGGTCCTCGACCAGCTCCCCGCCGGGCGCTCCCCGATCGCCAGCCACGTCGTCCCCGCGCAGGACAAGCCGCACTTCCTCGCCCGCGCGTGGGAGCGCGTGCGCGAAGAGGTGGAGAAGGGCCACCAGGCGTACGTGGTCTGCCCGCGCATCGGCGACGAGGAGGACGAGCCCAGGAAGGCCGGCAAGTCCGGCAAGAAGAAGTCCGCCGAGGAGAAGGCGGAGGAGGCGGCCACCGCCGAGAAGCGGCCTCCGCTCGCCGTCATCGAGGTCGCCGAGCAGCTCGCGCACGGACCTCTCCAGGGGCTGAGGGTCGAGGTCCTGCACGGCCGGATGCAGCCCGACGACAAGGACGCGGTGATGCGCCGCTTCGCCGCGGGCGAGACGCAGGTCCTGGTCGCGACGACGGTCATCGAGGTCGGGGTGAACGTGCCGAACGCCACCGCCATGGTGATCATGGACGCGGACCGCTTCGGCGTCTCCCAGCTGCACCAGCTCCGCGGCCGCGTCGGCCGCGGCTCGGCCCCCGGCCTCTGCCTCCTGGTCACCGACATGCCCGAGGCCAGTCCCGCCCGCGCCCGCCTCGGCGCCGTCGCCTCGACGCTCGACGGCTTCGAGCTCTCCCGCATCGACCTGGAGCAGCGCCGCGAGGGCGACGTGCTCGGCCAGGCCCAGTCCGGAGTCCGCTCCTCCTTGCGCATGCTCGCGGTCATCGAGGACGAGGAGATCATCGCCGCCGCGCGCGAGGAGGCAGTCACCGTCGTCGCCGACGACCCCGGCCTGGAGCGGCTTCCCGCACTGCGCACCGCCCTGGACGCCCTGCTCGACGCGGAGCGCGAGAGGTACCTCGACAAGGGCTGAGCGCCGGGTACGCCATATCGTGGAGAGAGCCCACCAACGTGGCGCATACCGGCCAGCCAGAAGGAACCAGATGACCCGCGTGATCGCCGGCACCGCCGGCGGACGCCGCCTGTCCGTCCCGCCGGGCAACGGCACCCGCCCCACGTCCGACCGCGCGCGCGAGGGCCTCTTCTCCACCTGGCAGGCCCTCCAGGG
Source organism: Streptomyces sp. NPDC058308 (assembly GCF_042880275.1). NCBI lineage: Bacteria > Bacillati > Actinomycetota > Actinomycetes > Kitasatosporales > Streptomycetaceae > Streptomyces > Streptomyces sp. NPDC058308. Next base: position 120,073 of record NZ_JBHVZA010000011.1, on the reverse strand, counting down.
TCCGCTCGACGGGGCCCGCGTCCTCGATCTCTACGCGGGGTCCGGCGCCGTCGGTCTGGAGGCGCTCTCCCGCGGCGCCGCGCACGCCCTGCTCGTCGAGGCGGACGTCAGGGCGGCGCGCACCATCAGGGAGAACGTGAAATCGGTCGGCCTGCCCGGCGCGGAGGTGCGAGCGGGCAAAGCCGCCCAGATCGTCCGGGGCGGGGCCCCCACCACCCCGTATGACCTGGTCTTTCTCGATCCGCCGTACGCCGTCGGCGATGACGATCTTCGGGAGATCCTGCTCACACTCCGCTCGGAAGGCTGGCTCACGCCCGACGCGCTCGTCACCGTTGAACGCAGTACAAGAGGCGGGGAATTCAGCTGGCCGGAGGGATTCGAGTCCCTCAGGTCCCGTCGCTACGGCGAAGGGACCTTTTGGTACGGTCGCGCCGCCTCTACGTGCGACGACTCAAGTGTCGCGCCATGACCGGACCGGAGAGCGAGGGACTCACGTTGCGCCGCGCCGTATGTCCGGGGTCTTTCGACCCCATCACCAATGGACACCTCGACATCATCGCCCGCGCCTCCAAGCTGTACGACGTGGTGCACGTCGCGGTGATGATCAATCAGTCGAAGAAGGGCCTCTTCGAGATCGACGAGCGGATCGAGCTGATCCGCCAGGTCACAGCCGACTTCGGCAACGTCGAGGTGGAGGCCTTCCACGGCCTGCTCGTCGACTTCTGCAAGCAGCGCGACATCCCGGCCATCGTCAAGGGCCTGCGGGCGGTCAGCGACTTCGACTACGAGCTGCAGATGGCCCAGATGAACAACGGCCTCTCGGGCGTCGAGACCCTTTTCGTCCCGACCAACCCCACCTACAGCTTCCTCTCCTCCTCGCTGGTCAAGGAGGTCGCGGCCTGGGGCGGCGACGTCGCCCACCTGCTGCCCCCGGTGGTCCACGCGGCTCTCGTGGAACGCCTGGGCGAGAAGTGACCTCTCGGCCACCCCACTGACAGTGCGTCAGTCGGTGTCGGACGGGCGGCCACTGGCCTTACAGTCGTCCCGTCCGTCTCCCAACCAGCTGTAGAGAGTGGCGAGCACACGGTGGACGTGCAGAAGAAGATCGACGAGATCGTCCGGGCGGTCGGCAGTGCCCGGTCCATGCCCATGTCGGCCTCGTGCGTGGTCAACCGCGCCGATCTGCTCTCGATGCTCGAAGAGGTGCGCCAGGCCCTGCCGGGCTCCCTGGCCCAGGCGCAGGAGCTCATCGGCGGCCGCGACCAGCTGGTCGAGCAGGCCCGCCAGGAGGCGGAGCGGATCATCGAGAGCGCGCACGCCGAGCGCGGCTCCCTGATCTCCGACACGGAGGTCGCCCGCAACTCCCAGGGCGAGGCCGACCGCATTCTCTCCGAGGCCCGCAGGACCGCCGAGGAGGTCCGCGCCGAGGCCGACGACTACGTGGACAGCAAGCTCGCCAACTTCGAGGTCGTCCTCACCAAGACCCTCGGCTCGGTCGGCCGCGGCCGCGAGAAGCTCCTCGGCACCGGGCCCGGCCTCGACGAGCAGGGCTACGAGGACGAGGACGCCCCGGAGCGCAGTCACGACCCGGAGACGCTGCGCCGCGACGCCGACGCGTACGTCGACGCCAAGCTCGGCGCCTTCGAGGCGGTCCTCGCCAAGACGCTGGAGGCCGTCGGCCGCGGCCGTCAGACCCTGCACGGCCATGCCCCCGCCGACGAGCTCGGCGCGCTGGGCGAGGGTGTCGCGGCCCAGGGCCACACCACCGACGCGGAGTACCTGGCGGACCTCGCGGGCCCCGCGCCCGCGGAGCCCCTGCCGCAGCAGCCCGCCCGGGCCCCGCAGGTCCCCGCACAGCAGCCCTACGTGCCGCCGCAGCAGCACCCCGACCCCTATGGGTACCAGCACCAGCCTCAGGACCAGTACGGGTACCAGCAGCCGTACGGCCAGCAGGATCCGTACGCGTACCAGCAGCACGACCAGTACGGCTATCCGCAGCAGGGCTACGACCAGGGCCAGCTGCAGCAGGCACAGCTCCAGCCCCAGACGCAGGGCCAGCCCCAGCAGCCGGCGGTGCTCGACGAGACCAGCCTCTTCGACACGACCATGATCAGCGCCGAGCAGCTCCGCCAGTACGAACAGGGGCGCTAGCCGAGCACCCGGACCGGATTGGGCCGAGAGCGGATGGTCAAGTATCCTGGCTCTTCGGTCGCGCATGCGTCCGCGAAGCAGGCTGCCCACGCAAGCCGTGCTCGCGGCACCGGTGCGGCGGCCTCCCCCCTGGACTTCCCGGATTCGAAAGCAGGAAAAGCCCTGACTACGCGCCTCGACCACCGAAACCCTCTCGTGTTCGACACACACGAGCTGGGGCGGCGTCCTGGTGCCATGCAGCGGCTGACCCGTGAGATCGAAGCGCCCGGCCCGCCGGGCGCCTTCGGTATCGAAGGGGTCATCGGAGTGCCGCAGGGCGTTCCGGTCGAGCTGGAGGTCCGACTGGAGTCGGTCATGGAAGGGGTGCTTGTCACAGGCACCGCCCGTGCAACGGCCGAGGGGGAGTGCGTAAGGTGTCTGGAGCCGCTCGGCCTTGAGCTCGACGCGGACTTCCAGGAGATGTTCTCGTACCCTGACGCCGACGACCGGGGCCGCACCGCGGAACCGGCCGACGACGCCGAGGAAGACGAGGGCAGGCTCTACCTCGAGGACGGCATGTTCGACCTCGAGCCTGTGCTGCGTGATGCGGTGGTGCTCGCACTGCCGATGCAGCCGGTGTGCCAGGACGACTGTCCGGGCCTGTGCTCCCAGTGCGGAGTGCGGCTCGCGGACGACCCGGACCACCACCATGACGCCGTCGACATCCGTTGGGCGGCTTTGCAGGGACTCGCTGGCACCATCCAGGACGGCGAGAAGGACGAGATGAGCGGCGCCGAAGCACAAGCGGGCGTCGACGAGAAGCAGGAGAAGTAGCCGTGGCTGTTCCGAAGCGGAAGATGTCGCGCAGCAACACGCGCCACCGCCGGTCGCAGTGGAAGGCTGCGGTCCCCACCCTGGTTTCGTGTGAGCGTTGCCAGGAGCCCAAGCAGCAGCACATCGCGTGCCCGAGCTGCGGCACCTACAACAAGCGCCAGGTCCTCGAGGTCTGAGCGGCTGGTGAGAGGCACCGTGTCTAGCCCCAAGAAGGCGGAAGACGCCAAGAAATTGGCGGAGACAACGGCCTCGTCCCACACGCTTCTGGAAGGGCGGCTCGGGTACAAGCTCGAGTCCGCCCTTCTGGTGCGTGCACTGACCCACCGTTCGTACGCGTACGAGAACGGCGGTCTGCCGACGAACGAGCGGCTCGAGTTCCTCGGGGACTCGGTGCTCGGCCTCGTCGTCACGGACACGCTGTATCGGACCCACCCCGATCTGCCCGAAGGCCAGCTGGCCAAGTTGCGGGCCGCGGTGGTCAATTCGCGTGCGCTGGCGGAGGTCGGCCGCGGCCTTGAACTCGGCTCCTTCATCCGGCTCGGCCGGGGCGAAGAGGGTACGGGTGGCCGGGACAAGGCATCCATCCTCGCCGACACCCTTGAAGCGGTGATCGGCGCGGTCTATCTGGACCAGGGTCTGGACGCGGCGGGTGAGCTGGTGCACCGGCTCTTCGACCCGCTGATCGAAAAGTCCTCGAACCTGGGTGCGGGCCTGGACTGGAAGACCAGTCTCCAGGAGCTCACCGCGACGGAGAGCCTCGGCGTGCCCGAGTATCTCGTCACGGAGAGCGGCCCCGACCACGAGAAGACCTTTACTGCTGCCGCCCGCGTCGGAGGCGTCTCGTACGGCACCGGCACCGGCCGCAGCAAGAAGGAAGCGGAGCAGCAGGCCGCCGAGTCCGCGTGGCGCGCGATCCGCGCCGCCGCGGACGAGCGGATCAAGGTGGCCGAGGCCGCCGCTGCCGCACAGTCCGAGGGGACCGCCGACACCCCCTCGGCCTGACGGCCGCCCATCCTTCGGTGCCGGCCGCCCTCTTCGTGAGGGTGGCCGGCGCTGTGTTTTCCCCAGCCCCTCACACCCTCCCGGAGCGGACATGCCCGAGCTGCCCGAAGTCGAAGTCGTCCGGCGTGGTCTGGAGCGGTGGGTCAGCGGGCGTCTCATCGGCGAGGTGCAGGTGCTGCACCCGCGTGCGGTGCGGCGGCACGTGGCGGGCGGTGCGGACTTCGCGGCCCGGCTGACCGGGCACCGGATGGGGCTCGCCCAGCGGCGCGGCAAGTACCTGTGGCTGCCGCTCGCCGACTCCGCGCAGTCCGTCCTGGCCCATCTGGGCATGAGCGGGCAGCTTCTGGTGCAGCCCCAAGAGGCCCCGGACGAGAAGCACTTGAGGATCCGGATGCGCTTCGCGGACGAGCAGGGCACCGAGCTCCGCTTTGTCGACCAGCGCACCTTCGGCGGGCTCTCGCTGCACGACAACACCGCCGACGGCCTGCCCGACGTCATCGCGCACATCGCGCGCGACCCGCTGGACGCCGCGTTCGACGACGACGCCTTCCATCAGGCGCTGCGCGGCCGCCGTACGACGATCAAGCGGGCGCTGCTCGACCAGTCGCTGATCAGCGGCGTCGGCAACATCTACGCGGACGAGGCGCTGTGGCGGTCGAGGCTGCACTACGAGCGGCCCACCGGCACCTTCACGCGCCCGCGCACGGCCGAACTCCTGGGCCACGTAAGGGACGTGATGAACGCGGCCCTCGCCGTCGGCGGCACCAGCTTCGACAGCCTCTACGTCAATGTGAACGGCGAATCGGGCTACTTCGAGCGGTCGTTGGACGCCTACGGCCGGGAGGACGAGCCGTGCCGCCGCTGCGGTACGGCGATCCGCCGGCGCCCCTGGATGAACCGGTCCAGCTACTTCTGCCCCCGCTGTCAGCGGGCGCCGCGCGCCTCGTCGTAACGTTCCCGCGCCCGCAGCACCTCGTCCTGCCTGCCCTCCACGCAGCGGATCAGGGCGAGCAGCCGCTCGGTGATCTCCTGTCCCAGCGGGGTGAGTCGGTAGTCCACGCGCGGCGGGTTGGTCGGCTGTGCGGTGCGGTGCACCAGGCCGTCGCGCTCAAGGGCGTGCAGGGTCTGGGAGAGCATCTTCTCGCTGACGCCGTCGACGCGGCGGCGCAGTTCGTTGAAACGGAACGTCCCCTCGTGCAGAGCTCCGAGGGTGAGCGCACCCCAGCGTCCGGTGACGTGCTCCAGCGTGGCCCGGGAGGGGCACTGCCGGGAGAACACGTCGTACGCCAGGTCGGTGGGTTCCATGCGGATACCTTACTCCCGCGCAGCGCTAACCAATGGTTAGTGCTAAGAGTGAGGGGGAGCGCGAGCGGTGCCGCGCGACCGTCAGAAGCCGAAGTCCTGCGTCCACCACGGGCCGCCCGGCGCGAAGTGCACGCCGACGCCCAGGGTCTTGTAGTCGCAGTTGAGGATGTTGGCACGGTGGCCCGGGCTGTCCATCCAGGCAGCCATCACGGACCGGGCGTCGGCCTGCCCGCGCGCGATGTTCTCGCCGCCCAGGCCGGAGATGCCCGCCTTGTCGGCGCGGTCCCAGGGCGTCGCGCCGTCCGGGTCGGTGTGGTCGAAGAAGTCGCGCTCGGCCATGTCGGCGCTGAAGGCGCCGGCCAGCGCCGCGAGCCGGTCGTCGGCCTGCACCGGACGGCAGCCCGCCTTGGCCCGCTCCTGGTTGACCAGGGTGATCACCTCGGCCTCGGCCTTGACCTCGTCGGAGGAGGACCGGGAGTCCGCCGGGGGAGTCGTGGGCTTCTTCTCGGGCGTACGGGACGGGCTCGGCGGCGCCGGCTTCTTCTCGTCGGCGTGCGGCTCGGTGCGCGGCTTCGGTGCCTTGGGCGTCGGCTTCTGGGCCGGAGTCCTCGACGGCTTGGGGCCTGCCTTGGAGGGAGCGGGCGCCGGCGCCTCGGAGCGGTCGGTGCCACGGCTCGGCGTCGGCTCGGCGCGCTCGGCCCTGTCACCCGATCCGCCCTGGGCGTCCACCTCGGTCGGCGCGGCCGCGGAGCGTACCTTGCCCGCGTCGCTCCCGCCGCCCAGCTGATAGCTGTCGGAACCCGGGAGCACGCCCGCGGCGACCGCGACGGCACCCATCGCGACGGCGGCCGAGACGCCGAGCAGACCCGTGCGGACCGGGGCGGAGGCGCGGCCCTTGCGGCGGTGCGACACCGTCCCCGGAGGGTGCTGAGGGTTCTCAGGGGTGGCGGCGGCCTGTCCAGCGCCGGAGCGTCGGTGGCGTCCCATCTCCTGGCCTTTCGTCCTTATGATCAACGTGACTCACCCATATGGGTGAGGCTCATCGAGTCGCGACTGTACGCGATGGCGCATGGGCACGAAGTGCCTCCTGAGCAATTGGCCGGTTAGCGTGCACCCATGAATGAAGACGTGCGACTCACCGCCTGGGTGCGAGGACGCGTACAGGCCGTGGGATTCCGCTGGTTCACGCGGGCCAAGGCGCTGGAGATCGGTTCCCTGAGTGGTTTTGCTCTCAATCTGGAGGACGGCCGCGTACAGGTCGTCGCCGAAGGCCCCCGGGTGGGCTGCCAGAAACTGCTCGACTGGCTCCGCGAGGGCGACACACCCGGGCGGGTCGACGGAGTCACCGAGATCTGGGACACACCACGTGGCATATACGAGACCTTCGCCATCCGGTGACCGTGACCGGGCGAGACGTCTCAGGACGGGGTCGACGGGGTGCGGGACGCGTGTCCCGGGCAACTGCCTGAGGCAGAAAAAGCCTGGTGGTTGCCAAGAACCGCTTGCCGTGGCAGGCTCCCCAGGTAAGGATGATCTCCACGCCCCCAGGGCCCCGAAGGAGTAGCACCGCCGCCCGTTCCAGGGCCGCGTGCCCCCGGGTCGCCCGCCAATACGGGGTGTGATCGTGTTGACCGTCAAACTTTTTGGTGAGACTCTGGAAGCCCCGCGCACCTTAGCTGTTTGGCATGTGAGAACGGCCAGCAAGACCCCAGCAGAACAACAAGTGCCAAGCACCGCGGGTGCGATTCCCTCACGACCCACACCGCTTCGGTCGGTCACTCAGTGTGGAGGACCATCCATCATGGCAAAGGCGCTTCTCGGTTACGTCGGCGGCAGCGACCCGCGACTCCTCGCCGAGATGCGACGGCTCCAGCAGCGCGTACAGGACCTGGAATCCGAGCTCGGTCGGATTCAGGCGGAGAACGACGCGCTCGCGGCTGCCGCTTCTCACGAATCGCTCCTCGAGAGCATCGACGTACCCCAGGCGGAGCCTGCGCTCACCTGACCACTAAACGATCACTAATTCACAGGGACTTTCTGCACATGCGTCCCTGATAAGCAACCGGTCAGGCTGTTCGTGTCAGCCGCTTGTTTCAAGATCTGCAAGGGACGCTTCGGCGTCCCTTCTTTCTTTCCCGCTCCCGCATACGTTCCGTCCCCGCATATGCCGCTTCCTTTACCGTCTGATGTGCCCTGCACCTTCATCGGTGAAACGGCCACTGAAAGGTAGAGTCCGACGGCGTGCATCTCAAGGCCCTTACCCTGCGCGGTTTCAAGTCCTTCGCGTCCGCCACGACGCTGAAGTTCGAGCCGGGCATCACCTGCGTCGTCGGACCCAACGGCTCCGGCAAGTCCAATGTCGTGGACGCGCTGAGCTGGGTCATGGGCGAGCAGGGCGCCAAGTCCCTGCGCGGCGGCAAGATGGAGGACGTCATCTTCGCCGGCACCACCGGGCGGCCCCCGCTCGGCCGCGCCGAGGTGTCCCTCACCATCGACAACTCCGACGGCGCGCTGCCCATCGAGTACGCCGAAGTCACCATCACGCGGATCATGTTCCGCAACGGGGGCAGCGAGTACCAGATCAACGGCGACACCTGCCGTCTCCTCGACATCCAGGAACTGCTCTCCGACTCCGGCATCGGACGGGAGATGCACGTCATCGTCGGGCAGGGCCAGCTCGACGGAGTGCTGCACGCCGACCCGATGGGGCGGCGCGCGTTCATCGAAGAGGCCTCGGGTGTCCTCAAGCACCGCAAGCGCAAGGAGAAGGCCCTGCGCAAGCTCGACGCGATGCAGGCCAACCTCGCGCGCGTACAGGACCTCACCGACGAGCTGCGGCGCCAGCTCAAGCCGCTGGGCCGGCAGGCCGCCGTCGCACGCCGGGCCGCCGTCATCCAGGCCGACCTGCGCGACGCCCGCCTGCGGCTGCTCGCCGACGATCTCGTACGGCTGCGCGAGACGCTGAACGCGGAGGTCGCCGACGAAGCCGCGCTCAAGGCACGCAAGGAGGGCGCGGAGGCCGAGCTGAAGGCCGCCCTGCAGCGCGAGGCGGAGCTGGAGGGAGAGGTGCGGCGCCTCACGCCGCGCCTGCAGCGGGCCCAGCAGACCTGGTACGAGCTGTCCCAGCTGGCCGAGCGGGTGCGCGGCACCGTCTCGCTGGCCGACGCCCGGGTCAAGAGCGCCACCGCCGCGCCCCCCGAGGAGCGGCGCGGCCGCGACCCCGAGGACATGGAGCGCGAGGCCGCCCGGATCCGCGAGCAGGAGGCCGAGCTCGAAGCCGCGCTTGAGGCCGCCGAACACGCCCTGGAGGACACGGTCGCCCACCGGGCCGAGCTCGAACAGCAGCTGGCCGTCGAGGAGCGCAGGCTCAAGGACGTGGCGCGGTCCATCGCCGACCGGCGCGAAGGACTCGCCCGGCTGAGCGGGCAGGTCGGCGCGGCGCGTTCGCGGGCGGCGTCCGCCCAGGCCGAGATCGACCGGCTCGCCGCCGCCCGGGACGAGGCCGCCGAGCGCGCGGTCACGGCCCAGGAGGAGTACGAGCAGCTCAAGGCCGAGGTCGACGGGCTCGACGCCGACGACGCGGAGCTCGGCGAGCGGCACGACGCGGCGAAGCGGGAGCTCGCCGAGGCCGAGGCCGCGCTCGCCGCGGCGCGGGAGGCGGCGACCGGCGCCGAGCGCAAGCGGGCCGCGGTCGCCGCCCGGCACGACGCGCTCGCGCTCGGCCTGCGGCGCAAGGACGGCACCGGCGCGCTGCTCGCCGCCGGGGAGCAGCTCACCGGGCTGCTCGGCCCGGCCGCCGCCCTGCTCACCGTGGCCCCCGGCTTCGAGGTTCCGGTCGCGGCCGCGCTCGGTGCCTGCGCCGACGCCATCGCCGTGAGCGGTCCGAGCACGGCCGCCGAGGCCATCCGCCTGCTCCGCAAGCAGGACGCGGGGCGGGCCGCGCTGCTGCTCGGCGGCGCCACGGACGAGGCGCGCGAGGAGCGCCCCGAGGGGCCGCCGCTGGTCGCCGATCTCGTACGGGGGCCCGAGGAGTTGCTGCCCGCCGTGCGGCGGCTGCTGCGCGGCATCGTCGCGGTGGGGACGCTGGAGGACGCCGAGGACCTGGTCTACGCACACCCCGCACTGACCGCTGTCACCGCCGAAGGGGACCTGCTCGGGGCGCACTTCGCGCAGGGCGGGTCCGCGGGGGCGCCGAGCCTGCTCGAAGTGCAGGCCTCCGTCGACGAAGCAGCCGCCGAGCTGGAACAACTCGGCGCGCAGTGCGAGCAGTTGGCCGTCGATCAGGAGCGGGCCGGGCAGCGACGCAAGGAATGCGCCGCGCTCGTCGAGGAGTTGGGGGAGCGGCGTAGGGCCGCCGACCGCGAGAAGTCGTCCGTGGCGCAGCAGTTGGGGCGGCTCGCCGGGCAGGCGCGGGGCGCCGCGGGGGAGGCCGAGCGGTCCGCCGCCGCGGCGGCGAAGGCACAGGACGCGCTGGACAGGGCTCTTGAGGAGGCCGAGGAACTCGCCGAGCGGCTCGCCGTCGCCGAGGAGGCGTCCCCCTCGGGAGAAGGAGAGGAGGAGCCGGACACCGCCGTGCGCGACCGGCTCGCCGCCGACGGGGCCAACGCCCGGCAGACCGAGATGGAGGCCCGGCTCCAGGCCCGTACGCACGAGGAGCGGGTCAAGGCGCTCGCGGGCCGCGCGGACTCCCTGGACCGGGCCGCCCGCGCCGAACGCGAGGCACGCGCGCGTGCCGAACAGCGCAGGGCCCGGCTGCGCCACGAGGCGGCGGTGGCCGGAGCCGTCGCGTCCGGCGGGCGCCAGCTGCTCGCCCACGTCGAGGTCTCCCTCGTACGGGCGCAGGAGGAGCGGGCCGCGGCCGAGCGTGCCAAGGAGGCGCGGGAGCGGGATCTGGTGGCCGAGCGCGGCCGGGGCAGGGACCTCAAGGCCGAACTCGACAAATTGACTGATTCAGTTCACCGCGGCGAGGTACTGGGTGCCGAGAAGCGGCTGCGGATCGAGCAGCTGGAGGCCAAGGCACTGGAGGAGCTCGGTGTGGAACCGGCGGGACTCGTGGCGGACTACGGTCCGGATCAGCTCGTACCGGCCTCGCCCCCCGCCGAGGGTGAGGAGCTGCCCGATGCCGATGATCCGCGGAGCAAGCCGGTGCCCTTCGTCCGCGCCGAGCAGGAGAAGCGGCTCAGGTCAGCCGAACGGGCGTATCAGCAGCTCGGAAAAGTGAACCCGCTGGCCCTTGAGGAGTTCGCGGCGCTGGAGGAGCGGCACAAGTTCCTGAGCGAGCAGCTCGAAGACCTGAAGAAGACGCGGGCCGACCTCCTCCAGGTGGTGAAGGAGGTCGACGAGCGCGTCGAGCAGGTCTTCACCGAGGCTTACTACGACACGGCCCGCGAGTTCGAGGGTGTCTTCTCCCGGCTCTTCCCAGGCGGCGAGGGGCGGCTGATCCTGACCGACCCCGACAACATGCTCACCACCGGCGTGGACGTCGAGGCCCGGCCGCCCGGCAAGAAGGTCAAGCGGCTCTCGCTGCTGTCCGGCGGCGAGCGGTCGCTGACGGCCGTGGCGTTGCTCGTCTCGATCTTCAAGGCGCGGCCCAGTCCGTTCTACGTGATGGACGAGGTCGAGGCGGCGCTCGACGACACCAACCTGCAGCGGCTCATCCGCATCATGCAGGAGCTGCAGGAGGCCTCGCAGCTCATCGTGATCACGCACCAGAAGCGCACGATGGAGGTCGCCGACGCGCTGTACGGCGTCTCGATGCAGGGCGACGGCGTCTCGAAGGTGATCAGCCAACGGCTCCGCTAGGCACTCTTCAACGCTTCAAGACTTGAACCTATGCGGGCTCAGGGTGCTCATAAATTCACAGCTGCCCCCCTATTGACTTCGAAACTTGAAGGCATAGTCTCTGCAACGTTGCTTTTACCTTCAGGTGGTGGGCGGCGTGAAGTTGTGCGCCACTTGAAGAGCTCGCCCCCACCCCCGGCAGCGCTGCCGGTGGCCCGAGGAGTACACGTGACCAGCACATCGCAGGCGCCCCAGTCCGGAGCCAGAGAGGCCCACCCGGACCATCTCGGACATGTCATCTTCATTACGGCGGCCGCCGCGATGGGTGGCTTCCTCTTCGGCTACGACAGTTCGGTGATCAACGGCGCGACCGTCGCCATCCAGCACCGATTCGACGTCGACGCCAACATGCTCGGCTGGATCATTGCGACCGCGCTGCTCGGCTGTGCCGTCGGTGCCGCCATCGCAGGCCGCATCGCGGACCGCATCGGCCGCATCCGCTGCATGCAGATCGCCGCCGTGCTCTTCGCGGCCAGCGCGATCGGCTCGTCCCTGCCCTTCGCGGCCTGGGACCTCACCATGTGGCGCCTCATCGGCGGCATCGGCATCGGCATGGCCTCGGTGATCGGCCCGGCGTACATCGCCGAGGTCGCCCCGCCCGCCTACCGCGGCCGGCTCGCCTCGTTCCAGCAGGCCGCGATCGTCATCGGCATCGCCGTCTCCCAGCTGGTCAACTGGGGCATCCTGAACATGGCCGACGGTGACCAGCGCGGCAAGCTGATGGGCCTTGAGGCCTGGCAGTGGATGCTCGGCGTCATGGTCATCCCCGCCCTGCTCTACGGGCTGCTGTCCTTCATCATCCCCGAGTCGCCGCGCTTTTTGATCTCGGCCGGCAAGCAGGCCGAGGCGAAGAAGGTCCTCGGCGAGGTCGAGGGGCAGCACATCGACCTGGACGCGCGCGTGCAGGAGATCGAGACGGGCCTGCACCGGGAGCACAAGCCTTCCTTCAAGGACCTCCTCGGCAAGGTCGGCTTCCTCCCGATCGTCTGGATCGGCATCGGGCTCTCGGTCTTCCAGCAGCTCGTCGGCATCAACGTGATCTTCTACTACTCGAACCAGCTGTGGCAGTCGATCGGCAAGGACCCGTCCAGCTCGTTCCTGTACTCGTTCGAGACGTCGATCGTGAACATCATCGGCACGGTCATCGCGATGATCTTCGTCGACCGCATCGGCCGCAAGCCGCTGGCGATCATCGGCTCCGCGGGCATGGCGGCCGCGCTGTTCACCATGGCGTGGGCGTTCTCGTACAAGACCGGCTCCGGCGACAACGTCTCGCTGCCCAATGCGCAGGGCCTGACCGCGATCATCGCCGCCAACGCCTTCGTGCTCTTCTTCGCCCTCTCCTGGGGCGTGGTGGTCTGGGTGCTGCTCGGCGAGATCTTCCCGAACCGGATCCGCGCCGCGGCGCTCGGTGTCGCCGCCGCCGCCCAGTGGCTCGCCAACTTCGCGATCACCAAGACCTTCCCGAGCATGTCCGAGTGGTCCCTGACCGGCTCGTACATCATCTATGGCGCCTTCGCCGCCATCTCGATCCCCTTCGTCATGAAGTTCGTCAAGGAGACGAAGGGCAAGGCCCTGGAGGAGATGGGCTAAACCCCGCTGCCCCCCTCCTCTTCAGGAAGCTGCCCCGGCTGAAGGACTCGTGCTCACTTGTCCTTGAGCCGGGGCAGTACGTTTTCGCAGAAGTGGTGCAGGCTGCGCCAGCCCTCGTCGACGGGCATGCCGCCGGAGAGCGGATGCAGGACGAGGCTGCCCGCGCCGTTCTTCGCGTACGTCACGCACTCGTCGGGCGTCAGGATGCGGTAGACGCCCTCGTCGCGCAGCTCCGTCACCGTCGTGGCCGACGACTTCACCGCCGAGCGGATGTCCTTGGACTGCCAGGAGGCGTACGTGCGCGCCTCGTGCAGGAAGTGCTCGCCGTGCTCGGCCCACGTGCGCTCGGGGTCGTCGGCGATGTGCAGGAGCGGGGTCTCGGCGGCGGGCATCATCGTCCAGCCCTCGGTGCCGTGCTCCGCGCGATGCGCGTCGTAGTACGCCTCAAGCTCGGGCAGGTGGGCGCTGGGGAAGAACGGCAGGCCGAGCCGGGCCGCGCGCCGGGCCGCCGCCTTCGAGGAGCCGCCGACCAGGAGCAGCGGGTGCGGCTGGGTGAAGGGCCGCGGCGTGACGCGCGCGGTGCGGCCGCGGAAGGTGAAGGGCTCACCCGTCCAGGCCTTGAGCAGCGTCTCCAGGAGCTCGTCCTGGAGCCCTCCGCGGTGCTCCCAGTCGACGCCCGCCTGCGCGTACTCCTCGGGCCGGTAGCCGATCCCCGCCACCGTGACCAGGCGTCCCGCGCTCAGCAGGTCGAGTACGGCGATGTCCTCGGCGAGCCGCAGCGGGTCGTGCAGCGGGCCGATGACCGCGGACACCGTCACGGTGATGCGCCGGGTCGCGCCGAAGACGGCGCCCGCGAAGGTGAACGGCGAGGAGATCCAGTTGTTCTCCGTGCCGTGGTGTTCCTCGGTCTGGACGGTGGAGATGCCGCGGTCGTCCGCGTAGGCGGCCATCTCCAGGGCGGTCCGGTAGCGCTCGCTCAGGGATGCGGGCGTCGCCGCGGGATCGACGAGGTTGAAACGTACGACTGTGGCGGGCATGGGAACGTCCCCCTTCACCGTGCGTGGGCGGCGAAGGGGGACGTTAGTTGACGCGATGTCAGATGGATAGCCTCGTACGGGAGTTGGATCGAACCGTGGCGAGGATGGCGAGGATGGCGAGGATCAGGCGGATACCAGCTCGGTGTCGCCCTCGCCCTTGCCGTCCGGGGCCGCCGCGGGCCGCTCGACCAGCGGGGTCTTCGGCAGGATCGCGTACAGCAGCGCGGCGATGACGATCGTGGTCAGCCAGCCCAGGCCGTGCCGGCCGATCCAGGACGTGGCGAGCGGGCCGCTGAACCAGTCGACCTTGGTGAAGAGCAGGCCCCCCACCAGGGCGATCGCCCACGCCGTCATGGCCTGCCAGGCGAAGCCCGCCTTGTACCAGTAGGCGCTGGTGCGCTTGGTGTCCATCAGCGCCTCGCCGTCGTACGTCTTGCGGCGCAGCATGTCGACGCCGAAGACGCCGATCCAGGCGGAGAACGCGACCGCGAGCAGCGTGAGGAAGGAGATGAACGAGCCCATGAAGCTGGTCGCCACGTTCATCAGGATGTAGCCGAAGATCAGGCTGATCACGGCGTTCACGCTGACCGCCCAGGTGCGCGGGACCTTGATGCCGAGCGTCATGGCGGTGAAGCCCGCGGAGTACATCGACATGGAGTTGATCAGCAGCATGCCGATGAGCGCCATGAGGAGGTACGGCACCGCGATCCACATCGGGAGCAGTTCGCCGAGGAAGGAGACCGGGTCCTGCGCCGAGGAGAGCTTCGGGTCGGAGACCGCCATGACGGCGCCCATCAGGACCATCGGGACGACGACGATGCCGGCGCCGCCGATGGCGTGGCCGATGAGCGGCTTGTTGGAGGCCGCGCGCGGCAGGTACCGGGTGAAGTCGGGGCCGGTGGGCACCCAGCTGATGCCGCCGGCGGCGATCGTGCCGACGCCCGCGACCATCATCGCGGTGGAGCCCGCGGGCTTGTCGAAGACGGCGGACCAGTCGGTCTCGGCGAGGAGGTAGATCAGCACCAGGACGCTGAAGGCGCCGAAGGCGTACGTCGACCAGGTGCTGCAGATGTGCAGGATCTTCCTGCCGAGGCCGCTGATCAGGAACGTGCAGGTGACGAAGGCGACCAGGGTGACGACGGTCAGCCAGGTGCTCGACTCCACGCCGAAGCAGATGTTCAGGACAGTGATGATCGCGTACGCGCCGGTGACCGCGTTGATCGTCTCCCAGCCCCAGCGGGCCACCCAGATGAGGGCGCCGGGGAAGAGGTTGCCCCGCTGGCCGAAGACCGCGCGGGAGAGCGTCATGCCGGGCGACCCGCCGCGCTTGCCCGCGATCGAGATCAGGCCGACCATGCCGTAGCTCAGCAGGGGCGAGACGAGCGCGACGACCAGGACCTGCCAGATGTTCAGGCCGTTGGAGACGATCAGGCCCGCGCCCATGGTCAGCAGCAGGACGCTGATGTTGGCCGCTACCCAGGTGGGGAAGAGCTCACGGGTCCTGCCCGTGCGCTCGGCGTCCGGGACGGGCTCAAGGCCGCGCGTCTCGAGGGCGCCTTCGGATTCGGCGGTGGTGCTGCTCATGGGGGTGGGTCCGTGCCTCTCACTCGGATCGCAACGTCGCGATCCGCCGGTGGGGGTGATTCGCGATGGACTCTACGCGCGTTGATGCGGGGACCTCCATCGTACTTTAGTCCGAGTAGTGCCCTCCCAGGGCATATGTTCTTTGGAGGAAACTCCAAACTGGGCCTCTCTTGGTGGCATGGCCGATACTGGACGGGTTATGGAAATCGTCATCCTTGCTGTAGTCATCGCCGTGGTCGTGATCGGCGCGCTCGGCGGGCTCGTGATCGGCAGCCGCAAGAAGAAGCAGCTGCCCCCGCAGGCCCCGTCCTCCGCGCCCACCATCACCGCCCCTCCCGCCGAACCGAAGGTCGGCGAAGAGGCCGAGACGCCGCGCGACGAACCGCGCCGCACGATCGAGGAGGTGGAACTCCCGCTCGTCGAGCCGTCGGCCACGGCCCCGGTCGTCGTCGAGGAGCCGGTCGCCGAAGAACCGGCCGCACCGGAGATCGAGACCCCCGAACCCGCCGCCGGCCGCATGGTCCGGCTGCGCGCCCGGCTCTCCCGCTCGCAGAACGCGCTCGGCAAGGGGCTGCTCACGCTGCTGTCCCGCGAGCACCTCGACGAGGACACCTGGGAGGAGATCGAGGACACGCTGCTCACCGCGGACGTCGGTGTCGCGCCCACCCAGGAGCTCGTGGAGCGGCTGCGCGAGCGCGTGCGCGTGCTCGGCACCCGCACCCCTGACGAGCTGCGCACCCTGCTCCGCGAGGAGCTCCTCACGCTCGTCGGCGCGGATCTCGACCGCACCGTGAAGACCGAGTCCGGCCTGGAGACGCCGGGCATCGTGATGGTCGTCGGGGTCAACGGCACCGGCAAGACCACCACCACGGGCAAGCTCGCGCGCGTCCTCGTCGCCGACGGCCGCTCGGTCGTCCTCGGCGCCGCCGACACCTTCCGCGCCGCCGCCGCCGACCAGCTGCAGACCTGGGGCGAGCGCGTCGGCGCCCGTACGGTCCGCGGCCCCGAGGGCGGCGACCCCGCGTCGATCGCCTTCGACGCGGTCAAGGAGGGCATCGCGGAGGGCGCCGACGTCGTCCTCATCGACACCGCGGGCCGGCTGCACACCAAGACCGGCCTCATGGACGAGCTCGGCAAGGTCAAGCGCGTCGTCGAGAAGCACGCCCCGCTCGACGAGGTGCTGCTCGTCCTCGACGCCACGACCGGCCAGAACGGCCTGGTGCAGGCGCGGGTCTTCGCCGAGGTCGTCGACATCACGGGCATCGTCCTCACGAAGCTGGACGGCACCGCCAAGGGCGGCATCGTCGTCGCCGTACAGCGCGAACTGGGCGTGCCGGTCAAGCTGGTGGGCCTCGGCGAGGGCGCGGACGACCTGGCTCCCTTCGAGCCCGAGGCGTTCGTGGACGCGCTCATCGGGGACTGAATCGGGGACCGGATCGGGGACCGGCCGGTCCGCGCCGTCGTACGTACGTGAAGTTCCCGCAGGAAGAAGGGCCCCCTCGCACGGTGCAGGTGCGAGGGGGCCCTTCCGTTCCTGGTCCCTGGAGGGCCGGTTCCTGGAAGGTCGGTTCCCGGTCCCTTGAGGGCCGTCCCGTGCGCTACGCGGGGGACCGGTGCGCGACGTACGCCAGCGTGCCGAGCAGGAGCCGCGCCTGCGGCGGATGCGTCGCCGTGTCGAGCGCGGGGGAGCGGAGCCAGCGGACCGGGCCGAGGCCGCCGCGGTCCGACGGCGGCGCGGTGATGTGGGCGCCGTGGCCCAGGCCGTGCAGATCCAGGGCGGCGCCGTCCCAGCCCATGCGGTAGAGCAGCTGGGGGAGTTCGGTCGCGGCGCCGGGGGCGACGAAGAACTGCGCCCGGCCGTCGGGCGTGACCGCCACCGGGCCCAGCGGAAGCCCCATCCGCTCCAGCCGGAACAGGGCGCGCCGCCCGGCCGTCTCCGCCACCTCCAGCACGTCGAACGCGCGCCCGACCGGAAGCAGCACGGCCGCGCCGGGGAACTCGGCCCAGGCGTCGGCCACTTCGTCGAGCGTGGCCCCGGCCGGGACCTCGGGGGCGAAGTCCAGCGGGTGGGCGCCGGGGGCGGCGCAGTCGGCGGCTCCGCACGAGCAGGCACCGTCCAGGGTCCGGGCGCCGGGCACCGCAGCCCAGCCCCACAGGCCGGTGTACTCCGCGACCGTGGTGCAGTCCGACGTGCGGCCGCGCCGCCGTGATCCGGTCCGGGGCCTGTCGGTTCCCCGGGTGCCGCCGATCGTGAAGCCCATGCCCCCTCCAACGGGTCGAGCGTGCCGCGGTTACGTGACGGAATGGGATCGTGACCCTCTGTTGCGGGGCGGCGCTCGGTGGATTGGCGGGTGGTGCGCCCGATGTCGTGCGCCCCGTCGCACTCCGCTCCGCCCACTTTCGTCCGTCCTATGTCAAGTGAATCGCTTGTGGCGGTCCGGGAGTTCATTCGAAGGGGTGGCGAATGGTGGCGTTTCCGCAATCGCCCTCGCGAGAGGGGTGATCGTAGGATTACTTTCGGTGCATGGCCCTGGGAGTTCGAGCACCCGTGGGTATGCCGGAGGCAAGTCGGTTTCCTGTTCGATGGGTGACATTCTCCGGACGGACAGCCGCAAGACGCGGCATTCTGTTAGGGCTTGGCGTGGACAACGACCAAGTGGCTTGAGGGATGGGGGCGTTCCAGTGGGCGGCAACGGCGGAGGCGGAGTGAACGCTGAGAAGCGCCCCAACGAGATGCTCACGTCCTGGTTCGTGCGCAGCGGCTGGTCGAAGGGCGAGCTGGCCCGCCAGGTCAACCGCAGGGCACGCCAGCTGGGTGCCCACCACATTTCGACGGACACGTCGCGCGTGCGCCGCTGGCTGGACGGCGAGAATCCCCGCGAGCCGATTCCCCGCATCCTTTCTGAGCTCTTCTCCGAGCGGTTCGGCTGCGTCGTCGCCGTCGAGGACCTGGGCCTGCGCGCCGCGCACCGTACCCCGGCCTCCTCCGGGGTCGACCTGCCCTGGACCGGGCCGCAGACGGTCGCGCTCATGAGCGAGTTCTCGCGCAGCGACCTGATGCTCGCCCGCCGCGGCTTCCTCGGCACCTCGCTCGCGCTCTCCGCGGGCCCCGCCCTCATCGAGCCCATGCAGCGCTGGCTGGTGCCCTCGCCGTCCGCCTCGGCGCCCCCGGACCCCGAGGCCGCCGTCCCGCGCCGCCCCTCCCGGCTCTCCAAGCCCGAGCTCGACCTCCTTGAGTCCACGACGGTGATGTTCCGGCAGTGGGACGCCCAGTGCGGGGGAGGGCTCCGGCGCAAGGCCGTCGTCGGGCAGCTGCACGAAGTGACGGACCTGCTGCAGGAGCCCCAGCCCGAAGCCACCTCCAAGCGCCTCTTCAAGGTCGCGGGCGAACTGGCCGAGCTGGCGGGCTGGATGAGCTACGACGTGGGACTGCAGCCCACCGCCCAGAAGTACTTCGTCCTCGCCCTGCACGCCGCGAAGGAGGCGGGCGAGAAGCCCCTCGGGTCGTACATCCTCTCCAGCATGAGCCGCCAGATGATCCACCTCGGCCGGCCCGACGACGCCCTCGAACTGGTCCACCTCGCGCAGTACGGCAGCCGCGACTGCGCCAGCCCGCGCACCCAGGCCATGCTGTATGCGATGGAGGCCCGGGCGTACGCCAGCATGGGCCAGCCCGGCAAGTGCAAGCGGGCCGTGCGGATGGCCGAGGACACCTTCGCCGACGCCGAGGACTTCGGCGGGCCCGAGCCGGACTGGATCCGCTTCTTCTCCGAGGCCGAGCTCAACGGCGAGAACGCCCACTCGTACCGGGACCTGGCCTATGTGGCAGGCCGCAGCCCCACGTACGCCTCGCTCGCCGAGCCCGTCATGGACCGCGCCGTGGAGCTCTTCGAGAAGGACGCCGAGCACCAGCGTTCGTACGCGCTGAACCTCATCGGCAAGGCCACCGTCCACCTGCTCCAGCGCGAGCCCGAGCAGGGCACTGTCCTCGCCGGACAGGCCCTGAACATCGCCAAGAAGGTCCGCTCGGAGCGGGTCAACACCCGGCTGCGCAAGACCGTCGACACCGCCGTACGGGACTTCGGTGACGTCGCCGAAGTCCTGGAGATCACCGAACGGCTCGCCATCGAGATGCCGGAGACCGCGGAAGCGGTCTGAAGCCCGGCACGACCGGCCCCGGCCGCGGCAGGACCATCCCGAACAGCCCGACTCGGCTCCCCCATGCCAGGTCAGCCGGATGGCCGCCGCGGCCGGTTCTCATGCCCCGCGCGGGAGAGGGAACCGCACCCCGTGCGACCCGGCAGTTCATGACCGCGTAACACGCACGACCTCTTCGTCACTGCGGCGAAACACCGAGGGGCGCCCGCCGAAACCGCGCTGCGCCAATGTCTGGCGCACGACCGGCCCACAGCCCCGCGCTCCCCGAGCAGGGGCCCCTCGGCACCCCACACGCCTCGCCCGCACGGGCCGCATACGAGACGAGGAGACGCCGATGCCCCCAGGCATCACGATCGCCGCAGACGCCCCCGAGCTGTCTGCCGCCAACACCGGGTTCATGCTCATCTGTTCCGCTCTGGTGATGCTCATGACGCCGGGACTCGCCTTCTTCTACGGAGGCATGGTCCGCGTCAAGAGCACCCTGAACATGCTGATGATGAGCTTCATCAGCCTGGGGATCGTCACCATCCTCTGGGTGCTGTACGGCTTCTCCGTCGCGTTCGGCAGCGACCACGGCAGTCTCTTCGGCTGGGAGGGTGACTACGTAGGCCTCAGTGGTCTCGGCATCAACCAGCTCTGGGACGGCTACACCATCCCGGTCTACGTCTTCGCCGTCTTCCAGCTGATGTTCGCGATCATCACCCCCGCACTGATCAGCGGCGCCCTCGCGGACCGCGTGAAGTTCACGGCCTGGGCGCTGTTCATCACGCTGTGGGCCACCGTCGTGTACTTCCCCGTCGCGCACTGGGTGTGGGGCACCGGCGGCTGGGCCTTCGAACTCGGTGTCATCGACTTCGCGGGCGGCACCGCCGTGCACATCAACGCCGGAGCCGCGGCGCTCGGCGTGATCCTCGTCATCGGCAAGCGCGTCGGCTTCAAGAAGGACCCGATGCGGCCGCACTCGCTGCCGCTGGTAATGCTCGGAGCGGCCCTCCTGTGGTTCGGCTGGTTCGGCTTCAACGCCGGATCGTGGCTCGGCAACGACGACGGCGTCGGCGCGCTCATGTTCGTCAACACCCAGGTCGCCACCGCCGCCGCCATGCTCGCCTGGCTCATCTACGAGAAGCTCCGCCACGGCGCGTTCACCACGCTGGGCGCGGCCTCCGGCGCCGTCGCAGGCCTCGTCGCCATCACCCCGTCGGGCGGCTCCTGCTCGCCGCTCGGTGCCATCGCCATCGGTGCCATCGCCGGTCTGCTGTGCGCCATGGCCGTCGGGCTCAAGTTCAGGTTCGGGTACGACGACTCCCTGGACGTCGTCGGCGTCCACCTGGTCGGCGGCATCGCGGGATCGGTCCTCGTCGGCTTCTTCGCCACCGGCGGCGGCCAGTCCAAGGCCCAGGGCCTCTTCTACGGCGGCGGCCTCGACCAGTTGTGGAAGCAGCTCGCGGGTGTCGGCGCCGTCCTCGCGTACTCCCTGATCGCCTCCGCGGTTCTCGCCCTCCTCGTCGACAAGACGATCGGGATGCGGGTCGACGAGGACGACGAGGTCGCGGGCATCGACCAGGTGGAACACGCCGAGACCGCGTACGACTTCAGCGGGGCGGGCGGCGGCACGGCCGCGCGTACCGGGCTCCCCACCCCGCTCATGGGCGGCGCGGGTGCTCCTGTCCAGAAGAAGAACAAGAAGGTGGACGCATGAAGCTCATCACCGCGGTCGTCAAGCCGCACCGGCTCGACGAGATCAAGGAAGCGCTGCAGGCCTTCGGCGTCCAGGGCCTGACCGTCACCGAGGCCAGCGGCTACGGACGGCAGCGCGGACACACCGAGGTCTACCGGGGTGCCGAGTACACGGTGGATCTCGTGCCGAAGATTCGCATCGAGGTCCTCGTCGAGGACGGCGACGCCGAACAACTCCTCGAAGTCGTCGTGAAGGCCGCCCGTACCGGCAAGATCGGGGACGGCAAGGTCTGGAGCGTCCCGGTCGACACGGCTGTCCGGGTGCGCACCGGGGAGCGGGGGCCCGACGCGCTGTGAGGCGTGAGGTGTGAGGTGTCGGCGGGAGGCGTGGGGCGCGGGGTGCGGGGTGCGAGGCGTGATGCAGGGAACTGAGCGGGACTGAACAGGAGCTGCTGGGTGACGAGTGTGGACGTAGAGACCGAAGCGACAACCGAAGACTCCGGACCCAGCGGCTACGCGGCGGCCCGGCTGCGGCTCCTCCACGAGGAGTCGCGGTCCGGGCCGCCGCGCCGTTCCGCCCTGGCCGAGCTGACGGACGACTGGCTGGCCGGGCTCTTCCGGGCCGGGTCCTCCCCGGCCGGCCGGGTGCCCAGGGGCGCCGCGCTGGTCGCCGTGGGCGGCTACGGGCGGGGCGAGCTGTCGCCCCGCAGCGACCTGGACCTGCTCCTCCTGCACGACGGGAACGCCGACGGGCGCGACCTCGCCGCGCTCGCCGACCGCCTCTGGTACCCCGTATGGGACCTCGGGCTAGCCCTCGACCACTCCGTGCGGACACCCGAGCAAGCGCGCAGGACGGCCGGCGAGGACCTCAAGGTGCACCTCGGGCTCCTCGACGCCCGCCACGTCGCGGGCGACCCGGGACTGACCGCCGCGCTGCGCACGTCCGTGCTCGCCGACTGGCGCAACCAGGCGGTGAAGCGGCTGCCCGAACTGCGCGAGCTGTGCGAGGAACGGGCCGAACGGCAGGGCGAGTTGAGCTATCTGCTCGAACCCGACCTGAAGGAGGCGAGGGGCGGCCTGCGCGACGCGACCGCGCTGCGGGCGGTCGCCGCGTCGTGGCTCGCGGACGCGCCCCGCGAGGGGCTCGCCGACGCCCGCAGGCAACTCCTCGACGTGCGCGACGCACTGCATCTGACGACCGGCCGTGCCACCGACAGGCTCGCACTCCAGGAGCAGGACCAGGTCGCTGCCGAACTGGGCCTGCTGGACGCGGACACCCTGCTGCGGCAGGTGTACGAGGCCGCCCGCGTCGTCTCGTACGCCAGCGATGTCACCTGGCGCGAGGTCGGGCGCGTGCTGCGGGCGCGGGCCGGGCGGCCGAGGCTGCGCACGCTGCTCGGCGGCGGCCGGGGGGCCGTCGCCGAGCGGTCGCCGCTGGCCGAAGGGGTCGTGGAACAGGACGGCGAGGCCGTGCTCGCCCGCGCCGCCCGGCCCGAACGGGACCCGGTCCTGCCGCTGCGGGCCGCCGCGGCCGCGGCGCAGGCAGGCCTCCCCTTGTCGCTGCACGCCGTGCGCCGCCTCGCCGCGGCGGCGCGCCCCCTGCCCACACCGTGGCCCGCCGAGGCGCGCGAGCAGCTCGTGACGCTGCTCGGCGCGGGGCGGCCGACGGTCGAGGTGTGGGAGGCGCTGGAGGCCGAGGGCCTCATCACGCGGATGCTGCCGGACTGGGAGCGGGTGCGGTGCCGGCCGCAGCGCAACGCCGTCCACACCTGGACGGTCGACCGGCACCTGGTGGAGACGGCGGTGCGGGCCGCCGAGCTCACCCGGCGGGTGGGACGGCCCGACCTGCTCCTCGTGGCCGCGCTGCTGCACGACATCGGCAAGGGGTGGCCGGGGGACCACTCCGCGGCCGGGGAGATCATCGCCAGGGACGTCGCCGCGCGGATCGGCTTCGACGGGGGCGACGTGGCGGTCGTCGCCTGCCTGGTGCGCCACCACCTGCTCCTCGTGGAGACCGCCACCCGGCGTGACCTCGACGATCCCGCGACGGTACGGGGGGTCGCCGAGGCGGTGGGTTCGGTGGGGACGCTGGAACTGCTGCACGCGCTGACCGAGGCGGACGCGTTGGCCACCGGTCCGGCGGCCTGGTCGGCGTGGCGCGGGGCACTGGTCGCCGACCTGGTGCGGCGGGTCGCCGCGCTGCTGTCCGGGGACGAACCCGCGCAGGCCGAGGACGCGGCGCCGACGGCCGAGCAGGAGCGGCTCGCGATGGAGGCGTTCCGTACGGGTGGACCGGTCCTCGCGCTCCGGGCGCGGGTGGAGGGCGCGCCGGAGGCCGCCGGGTCCGAGGAGGAGGCCGAGCCGCTCGGCGTCGAGCTGGTGGTCGCCGTGCCGGACCAGCCGGGAGTGCTGTCCGCGGTGGCCGGGGTGCTCGCGCTGCACCGGCTCGCGGTGCGGACCGCGGAGCTGCGGGAGGTGACGCTGCCGTCGGGCGTCGAGTCGTCCTCGGTGCTGCTGCTCAGCTGGCGGGTGGCGGCGGAGTACGGCTCGATGCCGCAGGCGGCGCGGTTGCGGGCCGATCTGGTCCGGGCCCTTGACGGCTCCCTGGACATCGAGGCGCGGCTCGCGGAACGGGAGGCGGCGTACCCGCGCCGCCGCGGCACGGTGGCACCGCCGGCCCGGGTGACGGTGGCCCCGGCGGGTTCGCGGCTCGCGACGGTGATCGAGGT
Organism: Streptomyces sp. NPDC058308; assembly: GCF_042880275.1. NCBI lineage: Bacteria > Bacillati > Actinomycetota > Actinomycetes > Kitasatosporales > Streptomycetaceae > Streptomyces > Streptomyces sp. NPDC058308. The sequence continues at coordinate 96,183 of NZ_JBHVZA010000011.1, read as the reverse complement.
GCGGGCCCAGGACGCGCCGGGCCTGCTGCGCCGGATCGGGCGGGCGCTGGAGGACGCTGGGGTGGTGGTGCGCAGTGCGCATGTGTCGACGCTGGGGGCGAACGCGGTGGACGCGTTCTATGTGACGGGGGCGGACGGAGTTCCTCTGGAGGGGGAGCGGGCGGCGGGAGTGGCCCGGGAGGTGGAGGGGGTCTTGCGGGGCTGAGCGCGGGCCAGGGGCGGCCGCGGCCCGGTGGCGCTCGCCCCCGCTCGCGAAGGAAGAGCCGCCCGGAGCCCCGGGCACCCGCGGTCGACCGATAGTCTGGAAGGCGACCTGTCCCCCTTCCCCCGACCCGAGGATTCGCGACCGCCGTGTTCGATACTCTCTCCGACCGCCTCGCAGCGACATTCAAGAACCTCCGGGGCAAGGGCCGCCTGTCCGAGGCGGACATCGACGCCACGGCGCGCGAGATCCGCATCGCCCTGCTCGAGGCGGACGTGGCCCTGCCCGTCGTCCGTGCGTTCATCAAGCAGGTCAAGGAGCGTGCGGCCGGTGCCGAGGTCTCCCAGGCCCTCAACCCCGCCCAGCAGGTCATCAAGATCGTCAACGAGGAGCTCGTCGGCATCCTCGGCGGCGAGACGAGGCGCCTGCGGTTCGCCAAGACGGGCCCGACCGTCATCATGCTCGCGGGTCTGCAGGGTGCCGGTAAGACGACCCTCGCGGGCAAGCTCGGTCTCTGGCTGAAGGGGCAGGGCCACGCGCCGCTGCTCGTCGCCTGTGACCTCCAGCGCCCCAACGCCGTCAACCAGCTGAGCGTGGTCGCGGAGCGCGCCGGCGTCGGCGTCTACGCCCCCGAGCCGGGCAACGGCGTCGGTGACCCGGTGCAGGTCGCCAAGGACTCGATCGAGTTCGCCAAGACGAAGCAGTACGACGTCGTCATCGTCGACACCGCCGGCCGCCTCGGTATCGACCAGGAGCTGATGCAGCAGGCCGCGGACATCCGCGACGCCGTCAGCCCGGACGAGGTCCTCTTCGTCGTCGACGCCATGATCGGTCAGGACGCCGTCAACACGGCGGAGTCCTTCCGCGACGGCGTCGGCTTCGACGGCGTCGTCCTGTCGAAGCTCGACGGTGACGCCCGTGGTGGCGCCGCCCTGTCGATCGCCCAGGTCACAGGGCGCCAGATCATGTTCGCCTCGAACGGCGAGAAGCTGGACGACTTCGACGCGTTCCACCCGGACCGCATGGCGTCCCGCATCCTCGGCATGGGCGACATGCTCACGCTGATCGAGAAGGCCGAGCAGACCTTCTCGCAGCAAGAGGCCGAGAAGATGGCCTCGAAGCTGGCCTCCAAGAAGGGCCAGGACTTCACCCTCGACGACTTCCTGGCCCAGATGGAGCAGGTCAGGAAGATGGGCAGCATCAGCAAGCTGCTCGGGATGATGCCCGGGATGGGGCAGATCAAGGACCAGATCAACAATCTGGACGAGCGGGACGTGGACCGTACCGCCGCCATCATCAAGTCGATGACGCCCGCCGAGCGTCAGGAGCCGACGATCCTCAACGGCTCGCGCCGGGCCCGTATCGCCAAGGGTTCCGGTGTCGACGTCAGCGCGGTGAAGAACCTCGTCGAGCGGTTCTTCGAGGCGCGGAAGATGATGTCCCGCATGGCCCAGGGCGGCGGCATGCCGGGTATGCCGGGGATGCCGGGCATGGGTGGCGGCCCGGGCAAGCAGAAGAAGAAGCAGAAGCAGGCCAAGGGCAAGCGCAAGTCGGGCAACCCGATGAAGCGCAAGCAGGAGGAGCAGGAGGCCGCCGCGCGCCGCGAGGCGGCGGGCCAGGCCGGCGGCGCCTTCGGCCTGCCGGGCGGCCAGGCAGGCCAGGACTTCGAGCTCCCCGACGAGTTCAAGAAGTTCATGGGCTGACGTCCGGCGAGCGGCCGGAGCCGCCCGCCGATCACGGACTGTTCCGTCTCGTACGTCACCGGGGCGCCCCTCTACGGAGGGGCGCCCTCGGCGTTTCCCAGGGGATGCGGAGCGGGTGCCCGGGCCTCTTTTCTGACGTAACGTCCGGATATGAGCAACCCTGTGCCGCCGCGCCAGGCGCCCGATCAGCCGTGGCGCTCCGAGGGCGCCCCGCCGCCCGCACCCACGCCGCCGCCGAAGAAGAAGATGCCGGGCGGCTGGGGAGGCCTGATCCTCACGGCTCTGATCGTGTATCTCATCGCCAACCTCGTCCTGTCCTTCTTCAACGACGGCGACGAGCCGACGATCTCGTACACCGAATTCAGCAAGCAGGTCGACGACGGCAACGTCTCGAAGATCTACTCCAAGGGCGACGCGATCCAGGGGCAGCTCAAGAAGGAGCAGTCCAAGCCGGACGGCGACAAGGGAAAGTACACCAAGTTCACGACGCAGCGCCCCGCCTTCGCCGACGACAAGCTCTGGGACGACCTGACCAAGCACGACGTCACGGTCACCGCCGAGCCTGTGGTGCAGGAGCGCAGCTTCCTCTCCAACCTCCTGATCTCGCTCGCCCCGATGCTGCTGCTCGTGGTGCTGTGGATCTTCATCGCCCGGCGCATGAGCGCCGGGATGGGTGGCGGGGGCGGCATGCTCGGGCGCAAGACGCCGCCCAAGCCGGTCGAGCTGGAGCCCGGGGCGAAGCGGACCACCTTCGAGGACGTGGCGGGGATCGACGAGGTCGAGGGCGAACTCAACGACGTCGTCGACTTCCTGAAGAACCCCGACGTCTACCGCAGGATGGGCGCCAAGATGCCGCGCGGCGTGCTGCTCGCGGGGCCGCCGGGCACCGGCAAGACGCTGCTCGCGCGCGCCGTCGCGGGCGAGGCGGGCGTGCCCTTCTTCTCCGCCTCGGCCTCGGGATTCATCGAGATGATCGTGGGCGTGGGCGCCTCGCGCGTACGGGAACTCTTCGCCGAGGCCCGCAAGGTCGCCCCGTCGATCATCTTCATCGACGAGATCGACACCATCGGACGCGCCCGGGGCGGTGGCAGCGGGATGGGCGGGCACGACGAGCGCGAGCAGACGCTGAACCAGATCCTCACCGAGATGGATGGTTTCTCCGGCGCGGAAGGCGTCATCGTGCTCGCCGCCACCAACCGTGCCGACGTCCTCGACTCCGCCCTCACCCGGCCAGGCCGCTTCGACCGCGTCGTCAACGTCTCGCCGCCCGACCGCGGCGGACGCGAGGCCATCCTCAAGATCCACACGAGGTCCATCCCGCTGGCCGACGACGTCGACCTCGCCCAGGTCGCCCGTACGACACCGGGCATGACCGGCGCCGAACTCGCCAACCTCGCCAACGAAGCCGCCCTCGTCGCCGTCAAGCGCAAGCAGCAGGCGGTCACGCAGTCCGACCTCTCCGAAGCCATGGAGAAGGTGCAGCTCGGCGCCGAGCGGCCGCTCGTGATGCCGGAGGAGGAGCGCAGGCGCACCGCGTACCACGAGAGCGGCCACGCCCTGCTCGGCATGCTGCAGCCCGGCGCCGACCCGGTCCGCAAGATCACCATCGTGCCGCGCGGGCGCGCGCTGGGCGTGACGCTCTCGACCCCGGACTCCGACAAGTACGCCTACACCGAGGAGTACCTCCGGGGCCGCATCACCGGCGCCCTGGGCGGCATGGCCGCCGAACACGTCGTCTACGGAGTCATCACGACAGGCGCGGAGAACGACCTGGAGCAGGTCACCAACATCGCGCGCGGCATGGTCGGCCGCTGGGGCATGAGCGAACTGGTGGGCCGCCTCTCGGCCCTGCCGAACGACGCCCAGCAGGCGTACGGGCTCGCGGCCGCCCCCGGAACCCTCGACACGATCGACACGGAGATGCGGCGGATCGTCGACGAGTGCTACGAGAGCGCCTGTCGGCAGCTGCGCGAGCACCGGGGCCAACTGGACGCACTGGCCACGGCGTTGCTGGAGAACGAGACGCTGGAGGAGGCGCAGGCGTACCGGGTGGCGGGTATCACGCGGACGGCCAAGGAGTCCGCCACGTAACCGGGGATCTCTGGTGAGGGCCTACGGAAGAGGGCACGTGACCGCTGAAGAGGGCACGAGACCGCTACGGAGTGCGTGCGATCAGATAGCGGAAGACGTTCGGCATCCACACCGTCCCGTCCCCGCGCCGATGCGGATGCAGCGCCTCCGTCAGCTCCTTGTCGACCTGCGCCTGGTCCGTCGCGCCCACCGCCGCGTCGAACAGCCCCGTGGAGAGCAGCCCGCGGACCGCGCTCTCCACGTCCGCGTACCCGAAGGGGCACGCCACCCGGCCCGAGCCGTCGGGTTTGAGGCCGGCCCGGTGGGCGACTTTCTCCAGGTCGTCCCGGAGCGCGGGGCGCCAGCTGCCCGTGGACCGAAGAGGCTCGGCGAGCTTCGTCGCCACCCGCAGGACGGAGGAGGTCGCGCACCGCTCCGGAGGGCCCCAGCCGGCGAGCACCACCGGGCTGCCGCGCCGGGCGAGCGGCGCCGCCACCTCCAGGAGCTCGGACAGCCCTTCGGAGTCGCCCGCCATGCAGCCGATGGGTTGCATGGCGGTGACGAGGTTGTACGCGGGCAGGTCCGGGTCCACCGCGTCCGCAGGGCCGCCTTCCACGAGGCGGGTGTCCGCACGCGTGCGTGCGTGCGGTGCGCCGTCCGGGAGGAGGCGTCCTCGCGCCAGAGCGAGACGTTCGGGTTGCGCCGGGTCGAGGCCGGTGACCGCGGCGCCGCGTGAGACCGCCATCAGCAGAGCGAGTCCGGAGCCGCAGCCGAGGCCGAGGAGCCGGGTGCCTCCGCCCACTTCGAGCCGTTCGTACACCGCTTCATAGAGCGGGACCAGCATCCGTTCCTGGATCTCCGCCCAGTCACGCGCGCGTGCACACAGATCCACACGGGGCGAAGCGCCCGTGCGGGGGAGGTGCGACTGCACGAGTGTTGGTGTCATCGAAAGCGCCCCAATCCAACGAGAGTTAAGTGCCGTGCCGGAATTCAACGGTTCGTCCGCCCCCGTGCAGTGCGCTCGCACTCCCCCCGTATGCCAGAGAACTCCGCATCCGTCGTGGAGTCCAGGGGTTGTGTGGCAATGCTTGCGTGCCACCGTTGTGCGCCCCCTGAGGGGCGGAGATCCACGCCCCGGCAGCCCCGCCCCCACCATGCGCGCCGGGCGTCGGGGCGCATGGTGGGGGCAAGGACAGGCTCTGAGGGCGGGGCGGTGCCGGACGCCGATGAGACCCCGGGTAACGTCACTGTCGTGGCCCGCCTTCGGCCGAGCGACACCGAGCGACACCGAGCAACACGGCCTGCCCCTGCCGAGGGAACTGAGAGATGCGGCTCCGGTATCAGCGCATCCGCCCCCGGCCCGCGCTCCCGCCCGTGCGACACGAGACCCGGCGCGAGGACATGGTCTACGCGCCGGGGCGTACGCGCCACTACGTACCGGCTTGGTGTGAGCTGTGAGGCTTCTCCGCAGATCAGCGCACCCGCCCTCGTCCGGACGCATCAATGGCAACTGACGGGTACGTGCAAATTATTTGGGATGCCCCGGAATGGAACCCCCAGGGCACTCGGCTCGTTGTCACGACGTGAGCACGACACCACCTGTTCTCGCCGCAGAGCTGGCACAGGCGTGGGCCGACATTCAGCGGCACCACCCCGAGCTGCCCGACCTTGCCGCGCCCGAATCCCTGATCGGAGAGTCGTCGTCCGCCTGCGGCGCCGAGCTCTCCTTCGAGCGACTGCTTCACGAGGCAGTCCATGGCATCGCCGCCTCGCGCGGTGTACGCGACACTTCACGTGCCGGCCGATATCACAACCGCAGATTCCTCGCGATCGCCGAGGAGCTGGGTCTGGATCACTCCGAGGAGCCACATCCCAGCAGCGGCTTCTCCCTGGTCACGCTCAATCCGGAGGCGAAGAAGCGCTATCGCCCGACGATCGACCGCCTGCAGCGCGCACTGAAGGCGCACACCGCAGCGACGACGGCGGACACCGCGCGCAGCTTCCGGGGACCGGCCGCCCGGCACGGTTCCTCCGGAGGCGGCGTGCGCGTGAAGGCGGTCTGCGACTGCGGGCGCAACGTCCGCGTGGTGCCTTCCGTACTCGCCCAGGCGCCGATCATGTGCGGCGGCTGTGGAAAGCCGTTCCGCATCCCGGAAGCGGTCAGTGTGGGCGTGGGCTGAGCTGGAGCGGGGCGTCCGGCCCGGATTCGGGCGCCCCGGCGACGTATGGCACAATGGCTAGCTGTACTCGACAGTCGCACAGGACCCCTCTCTCCTCCGGCTGACGCGTCCATCGGGCACTCGAGTACCGCAACCCCACGCGGCATCACTGTTGTGCCCACCCACGTCAAGACCAGGAGACACCACTCCCGTGGCAGTCAAGATCAAGCTGAAGCGTCTGGGCAAGATCCGTTCGCCTCACTACCGCATCGTCGTCGCCGACTCCCGTACCCGCCGTGACGGCCGGGCCATCGAGGAGATCGGTCTGTACCACCCGGTGCAGAACCCCTCGCGCATCGAGGTCAACTCGGAGCGTGCCCAGTACTGGCTGTCCGTCGGCGCCCAGCCGACCGAGCCGGTCATGGCGATCCTCAAGCTCACCGGCGACTGGCAGAAGCACAAGGGTCTGCCCGCCCCGGCGCCGCTGAAGGTTGCCGAGCCCAAGGACAAGCGCGCTGCGTTCGAGGCCTTCACCAAGGGTCTCGAGGGCGACGACGCCAAGGGTGAGGCCATCACCCAGAAGGCCAAGAAGTCTGACAAGAAGGCGGACGAGGCCGAGGCCGCGTCCACCGAGTCGACCGAGGCCTGAGCATGCTCGAGGAGGCTCTCGAGCACCTCGTGAAGGGCATTGTCGACAACCCCGACGACGTGCAGGTGGCCTCGCGCAACCTGCGCCGCGGGCGCGTCCTCGAAGTCCGGGTCCACCCTGACGACCTCGGCAAGGTGATCGGCCGCAACGGCCGCACCGCACGCGCTCTGCGCACGGTCGTGGGCGCCATCGGTGGCCGCGGTGTCCGCGTCGACCTCGTCGACGTGGACCAGGTTCGCTGAACCGGGTTCGTAGAACCACAGCAGCACCGGCTCGGGCCGGGGAGGGCTCAAGGGCCTTCCCCGGCCCGTAGTCGTGGATGAGGAGAAACGCAGTGCAGTTGGTAGTCGCCCGCATCGGCCGTGCCCACGGCATCAAGGGTGAGGTAACCGTCGAGGTCCGCACCGACGAGCCGGAGCTGCGGCTCGGCCCCGGCGCCGTCCTCGCCACCGACCCCGCCGCCACCGGCCCGCTGACGATCGAGTCCGGCCGGGTGCACAGCGGCCGTCTGCTGCTGCGCTTCGAGGGCGTGCGCGACCGCACGGCGGCCGAAGCGCTGCGCAACACGATCCTGATCGCCGAGGTGGACCCCGAAGAGCTCCCCGAGGAAGAGGACGAGTTCTACGACCACCAGCTCATGGACCTCGACGTCGTCCTGGAGGACGGCACCGAGGTCGGCCGGATCACGGAGATCTCGCACCTGCCCTCGCAGGACCTGTTCATCGTGGAGCGGCCCGACGGCAGCGAGGTCATGATCCCCTTCGTGGGCGAGATCGTCACCGAGATCGACCTCGAGGAACAGCGCGCGGTCATCGACCCGCCCCCGGGCCTCATCGACGACCGCGCGGAGATCGCCTCCGTCCGGGACGCAGAGGCGGCCCCGGAGAGCGGCGAGGGCGCGGCGTCGGAGGACAAGGCGTAATGCGGCTCGACGTCGTCACGATCTTCCCGGAGTACCTGGAACCCCTGAACGTCTCCCTCGTGGGCAAGGCACGCGCGCGCGGGCAGCTCGACGTCCAGGTGCACGACCTCAGGGAGTGGACGTACGACCGGCACAACACGGTCGACGACACCCCCTACGGCGGCGGCCCCGGCATGGTCATGAAGACCGAGCCCTGGGGCGCGGCCCTCGACGACGTCCTCGCCGAGGGGTACGAGGCAGGGGCCCACGGCCCCGTCCTGGTCGTCCCCACCCCCAGCGGGCGCCCCTTCACCCAGGAACTCGCCGTGGAGCTCTCCGAGCGCCCCTGGCTGGTCTTCACGCCCGCGCGCTACGAGGGCATCGACCGCCGCGTCACGGACGAGTACGCGACCCGCATGCCCGTCTACGAGGTCTCCATCGGCGACTACGTCCTCGCGGGCGGGGAAGCCGCCGTCCTGGTCGTCACGGAGGCCGTGGCGCGGCTGCTGCCCGGCGTCCTCGGCAACGCGGAGTCCCACCAGGACGACTCCTTCGCCCCCGGAGCCATGGCCAACCTCCTGGAAGGCCCCGTCTACACCAAGCCTCCCCAGTGGCGCGGGCACGGCATTCCCGACGTGCTGGTCAGCGGTCACCACGGCAAGATCGCGCGCTGGCGCCGGGACGAGGCGCTGCGGCGCACCACCCGTAACAGGCCCGACCTCATCGAGCGTTGCGACCCCGGGGCCTTCGACAAGAAGGACCGCGAGATGCTCTCGATCCTGGGGTGGCGGCCGGGGCCCGACGGCCGATTTGGGCGAGACCCCCAGGCCGTGGAAGAATAGGCCGCTGCTGTACGTCCAGCGTGCGCCCCTGCCACAGGGGGACCGGCCGAAGTTCTCTCTCCGCGTCAGCGGGAGATGGTCAAGACGCCCGCCCGACGCGATCAGCTACCGAATCCTCATCACCACGTTCCGCTGATGACCTGTGGCATCAGTGAAGAAAGCAGACGATCATGGCTAACCTGCTCGACTCCGTCGACAGCGCTTCGCTGCGCACCGACGTCCCCGCGTTCCGCCCGGGTGACACCGTCAACGTCCACGTCCGCGTCATCGAGGGCAACCGCTCCCGTGTGCAGCAGTTCAAGGGCGTAGTCATCCGTCGCCAGGGTGCCGGCGTGCGCGAGAGCTTCACGGTCCGCAAGGTCTCCTTCTCCGTCGGCGTCGAGCGCACCTTCCCGGTGCACACCCCGATCGTCGAGAAGATCGAGCTCGTCACCCGCGGTGACGTGCGTCGCGCGAAGCTGTACTACCTCCGTGACCTGCGCGGCAAGGCCGCGAAGATCAAGGAGAAGCGCGACAACTGAGCTCGCGCTCGGGTCCACAGCGGGGCCGGATAGCATCTGGCCCCGATGGACACCGAAGCACAGCACACGGAGCGCGACCGCTCCTCCTCATCCTCCGATTCCGGAGACGTCCCGCACGTCGCCGAGGAATCCGGGGAGAGGGAGGAACGGTCGCGCTCCGTTCTTGCGTCCCTGACCGACTGGCTGCCGGGCGGCAGGCTCACCCTGTCCTTCCTGCTGTGCATGGGTCTCCTGCTTGCCGTCAGCACCTTCGCGGTGCAGCCCTTCGAGATCCCGAGCGGCTCCATGGAGCCCGCGTTCCGGTCCGGGGACCGGGTACTCGTCAACAAGTTGGCGTACCGTTTCGGTTCCGAGCCGCAGCGGGGTGACGCGGTCGTCTTCGACGGCAGCGGCTACTTCGGAGACGCCGACTACATCAAGCGGGTCGTGGGCACAGGGGGAGACCGGGTGGTCTGCTGCGACAAGCGGGGGAGGGTCAAGGTGAACGGCGAGCCCGTCGACGAGCCCTACCTGTACCCGGGGGACGTCCCCTCCCAGGTTCCCTTCGACGTCGTCGTCCCCGAGGACAGCCTCTTCCTCCTCGGCGACCACCGCAGTGACTCCCGGGACTCCCGCGACCACCTCGGGGAGCCCGGCGGCGGCATGATCCCCGTCGACGAAGTCATCGGCAGGGCCGACTGGATCGCCTGGCCGGTCGGTCACTGGACGTCCCTGGAGCGGCCCGACGGCTACGCGCGCGTGCCGGACCCGGGAGGCCCGCATGGGTAACCGAGGACGGACGCGTGGCGCAGGCGACGATGCGGACACCCGGCTGCCCACGGGGTCCCGGCCGACCGACGGCCCCGTACTGCCAGGCCGGGCCGATCGCCGCAAGCTCGCGAAGAAGGTGAAGCGGCGCAGGCGACGCTCGGCGATCAAGGAGGTGCCGCTCCTCATAGGCGTGGCCCTGCTGATAGCGCTGGTCCTGAAGACCTTCCTCGTGCAGGCCTTCGTGATCCCCTCGGGGTCCATGGAACAGACGATCCGGATCGGTGACCGGGTCCTGGTCGACAAGCTCACCCCTTGGTTCGGGTCGAAGCCGGACCGCGGCGACGTCGTCGTCTTCAAGGACCCCGGCAACTGGCTCGAAGAGGAACAGGGCAAGAAGAAGGACGACCCGGTGGTCGTCAAGCAGCTCAAGGAGGGCCTGACCCAGATCGGTCTGCTCCCCTCCGACAGCGAGCGGGACCTGATCAAGCGTGTGATCGGCGTCGGCCGCGACACCGTGAAGTGCTGTGACAAGAACGGCAAGGTCACCGTCAACGGCGTCCCCCTGGACGAGCCCTACATCCACCCCGGGGACAAGCCCTCCGCCTTCGCGTTCGAGGTGAAGGTCCCCGAAGGGCGCCTCTTCATGATGGGCGACCACCGGAGCGACTCGGCCGACTCCCGTTTCCACCGCACCGAGAAGTTCCACGGCACCGTCTCCGAGGACGAGGTGGTGGGGCGCGCGATGGTCATCGCCTGGCCCTTCGGCCACTGGCGCAAACTGGAAGAGCCCGCCACGTATGCGTCGGTTCCCGACGCGCGTGCGGCATCGGACACCGCCACAGGTGTGTCGCATAGGGTGGCCACCGACGATCGATATGGATTGATCCGGCTCCCGACCCCTGCGGAACTCCCGCTCGTTATGGGAGTGGTGGGCCTGCATCGCATCTGGGGCAGGCGGCGGCACGGACTGAGGAGTGGATGTGGGGGATTTGGCGGTCGGCGCACGATCCGGACACGAGGGGCCCGAGGAGCGGCCGGAACGATCCGACGAGCCGGGCGTCGAGGGCGTCGAAGGCGGTGCCACCCCCGGGAATGACGTCGCGGAGGGCGACGGCGCGACGCGCGAGCAGGATGGCAAGCGGCAGAAGAAGCCCCGCTCCTTCTGGAAGGAGCTGCCTCTTCTCATCGGCATCGCCCTGGTCCTGGCGCTGGTCATCAAGACCTTCCTGGTCCAGGCGTTCTCGATCCCGTCGGACTCGATGCAGAACACGCTGCAGCAGGGCGACCGCGTCCTCGTCGACAAGCTGACGCCGTGGTTCGGCTCCGAGCCCGAGCGCGGCGAGGTTGTCGTCTTCAGGGACCCGGGCCACTGGCTGGACGGCGAGCCCACGCCCGACCCGAACGCGATCCAGCGGGTCCTCGGCTGGGTCGGCCTGATGCCCTCGGCCGACGAGAAGGACCTCATCAAACGCGTGATCGGCGTCGGCGGCGACACCGTGGAGTGCAAGGGCACCGGCCCGGTGAAGGTCAACGGCAAGGCGCTGAACGAGCCGTACGTCTTCGCGGGGAACACCCCGTGCAGCGTCGACGACCAGGGCGGCCAGTTCAAGGTGACCGTGCCCAAGGGCAAAATCTGGGTCATGGGTGACCACCGGCAGAACTCGCTCGACTCCCGCTACCACCAGAACCAGCCCGGCGGCGGCGCGGTCCCCGTGGACAACGTCGTGGGCCGCGCCATCGTGGTCGCCTGGCCGCCCACCCGCTGGGCCACGCTGCCCAAGCCGGACACCTTCGACCAGCCGGGCATCAACGCGCTCTCCAGCGCGGCGCCTGGCGTCCTCGGTCTCGCGGGCTCGGTGCCGATCGTGCTGTGGCGCAGGCGGCGCCTGACGGTCGCGGCCGCGCAGGGCGCGAGGGTTTCTGGCGGAGGTACCGACAGGTAGGGTGCCGTCCCAGATCGCCGATCTTCCGCCGTCCGTGACTACGGACGGCGGGGTCGTCTCCGAGACGGGGGAGCACCGGGATGAGCAGGACACGTCGTACGGACGAGGGCCGCGGACGGCTCGGCAGCGTGCTGTCGGGCGTCGCCGTGGCCCTCGGCTGTGTGCTCTTCCTCGGAGGGTTCGCCTGGGGCGCCGTCCAGTACCAGCCGTACACCGTCCCCACCGGATCGATGACGCCGACCATCGGCTCGGGGGACCGGGTGCTCGCGCAGCGGATCGACGGTGACGACGTCCGCCGCGGCGACGTCGTCGTCTTCAAGCAGTCGACCTGGGGCGACCTGCCGATGGTCAAGCGCGTCGTCGGCATAGGCGGCGACAAGGTCGCCTGCTGCAAGGACGGCAAGCTGACCGTCAACGGCGAGGAAGTCGCAGAACCGTATCTCCCCGAAGGCCAGGGCGCGGCGGCCACCGGTATCCCGACCACGACGGTCCCTGAGGGGCGGCTCTTCCTGCTCGGCGACGAGCGCAGCGGCTCCCTGGACTCCAGCGTGCACCTGGGCGACGGGGACCACGGTTCGGTGCCGCGCAGCGCCGTGCGGGCGCGGGTCGACGCGGTGGCCTGGCCGATGGACAAGTTCGGCATGCTGGCACGGCCCCAGGGCTTCTCGGACATGCCGGGCGGCATCTCGCAGCCCGGGCCGCTGCGCATGGTGGTGATCGCGATCGTGGTGGGCATGGTGCTCGTCCTTGGCGGTGCGGCGTACGGCCCGGTGGCCAAGCGCCTGGGCCGCGGACGCGGCAGGAACCGTACGCGAGAGGCCGCGAGTGCCGGCTGAGGACACCTCCGCCGAGGGCGCGTCGACCGATATGTCCTCGGCCGAGGAGACCGTGATCGCCGGGGATTGCGGGGCATCGCTTTCGGGGCGGCCGCTGCGCAAGGTGGCGCGGGTGATCCTGCTCGACCCGAGCGACCGCATCCTGCTGCTGCACGGATACGAGCCGGGGGATCCGGCGGACGACTGGTGGTTCACGCCGGGCGGCGGTGTGGAGGGCGACGAGACCCGGGAGCAGGCCGCCCTGCGTGAGCTGCGGGAAGAGACCGGCATCACGGAGGTCGAGCTCGGCCCCGTCCTGTGGCGGCGGGTCTGCGCCTTTCCGTTCGCCGGGCGGCGCTGGGAGCAGGACGAGTGGTACTACCTGGCCCGTACGTCGCAGACGGCGATCGTCGCCGAGGGGCTCACCGACCTGGAAAGACGCAGTGTCGCCGGAGCACGTTGGTGGACGTGCCGAGAACTGACCGAGGCTCATGAGACGGTGTATCCGACCAGGCTCGCCGGGCTGTTTCGCAGACTGCTCGACGAGGGGCCCCCGGATCGGCCCGAGATCCTCGACACGGAAATCGTGTAGCGGTTCGCGGGGCTGACGCACAATAGGGGGACGCACGGCTGAAGGGGAACATGCCATGAGCGCCGAGGACCTCGAGAAGTACGAGACCGAGATGGAGCTGAAGCTCTACCGGGAGTACCGCGATGTCGTCGGTCTGTTCAAATATGTGATCGAGACCGAACGGCGCTTCTACCTCACCAATGACTATGAGATGCAGGTGCATTCGGTCCAGGGTGAGGTCTTTTTTGAGGTGTCCATGGCGGACGCCTGGGTGTGGGACATGTACCGGCCCGCTCGCTTCGTCAAGCAGGTGCGGGTCCTCACGTTCAAGGACGTGAACATCGAGGAGCTCAATAAGAGCGATCTCGAACTGCCGGGCAGCTGAGCGGCGAGCCGGGGCGCGGTGGAGTTAGTTCACTCGCAGGGGTGGCGGAGTTATCCACAACCGGTGAGTTGTGCACCAAGATCCAATAGGTGCGGCCTGACGCGTGACTGTGGGTGCCGGAGGTGGTGCCGACATGAACGCACGGGGAGCGATCGGCAGGTACGGCGAGGATCTGGCCGCGCGGCGGCTGGTCGAGTCGGGGATGACGGTTCTGGAGCGCAACTGGCGCGCGGGCAGAACCGGTGAGATCGACATCGTGGCCATGGACGGTGAGGCCCTGGTCGTCTGCGAGGTCAAGACGCGCAGGGCGGGCCGGGCCGGCACCGCGCCGTTCGAGCATCCGATGGCGGCCGTGGGCCGGACCAAGGCGGAGCGGCTGCGGAGACTGGCCGAGCGCTGGATCGAGGAGCGCGGCGGCCCACCGCCCGGCGGTGTCCGCATCGATCTGATCGGCGTCCTGATCCCCCAGCGCGGCGTCCCCGTGGTCGAGCACGCGCGGGGGGTGGCCTGATGGGTTTCGCGCGTACGTGTTCCGTCGCACTGGTCGGCGTCGAGGGCGTGGTCGTCGAGGTGCAGGCCGATCTGGAGCCGGGTGTCGCGGCGTTCACGCTGGTGGGCCTGCCGGACAAGAGCCTCACCGAGAGCCGCGACCGGGTCAGGGCCGCCGTGGTCAACTCGGGCGGTGAATGGCCCCAGAAGAAGCTCACGGTCGGGCTGAGCCCGGCATCGGTGCCGAAGGGCGGCAGCGGTTTCGATCTCGCGGTGGCCTGCGCCGTCCTCGGGGCGGCCGAGCGGATCGACCCGAAGGTCCTCGCCGACATCGTGATGATCGGTGAGCTGGGCCTCGACGGCCGGGTGCGGCCCGTCCGGGGAGTGCTTCCCGCGGTCCTCGCCGCGGCCGACGCGGGGTATGAGCAGGTGGTCGTCCCGGAGTGCACGGCAGCCGAGGCCTCCCTCGTGCCGGGCGTGTCCGTGCTCGGCGTGCGCAGCCTGCGGCAGCTCATCGCGGTGCTCACCGACGAGCCGGTTCCCATGGAGGAGCCGGACGAGTCGGGCCGGCCCGATCCGATGCTCGCGGGACTCTGCGTCCCCGGCACCGGAATCGGCACAGGCCTCAGCGACGCCCTGGACGACACCCACGGACTGGACCTCGCCGACGTCGTCGGCCAGGGACCGGCCAGGACCGCCGTCGAGGTGGCCGCGGCGGGGGCGCACCACCTCTTCCTGCAGGGGCCGCCGGGCGCCGGAAAGACGATGCTCGCGGAGCGCCTGCCGGCCGTGCTGCCCCGGCTGACCAGGGAGGAGGCCTTGGAGGTCACCGCGGTCCACTCGGTGGCGGGCATGCTGCCCCCGGGAAAGCCGCTGGTGGACATCGCGCCGTACTGCGCACCGCACCACTCCGCGACGATGCAGTCGCTCGTGGGCGGCGGCAAGGGGGTCCCACGGCCAGGGGCGGTGTCCCTCGCTCATCGCGGGGTGCTCTTTCTCGACGAGGCGCCGGAGTTCAGCAGCCGGACCCTGGACTCCCTGCGCCAGCCCCTCGAATCGGGGCATGTGGTGATCGCGCGCAGCGCGGGGGTGGTGCGGCTGCCCGCGAAGTTCCTGATGGTGCTCGCGGCCAACCCCTGCCCGTGCGGCCGGCACACACTGCTGGGTGACGGCTGCGAGTGCCCGCCCGCAGTCATCCGCCGCTATCAGGCTCGTCTCTCGGGCCCGCTGCTCGACCGGATCGACCTGAAGGTCGTGGCGGAACCGGTCACCCGGTCCGAGCTGGCCGGGTACGGCACGCGCGGAGAGTCCACCCAGACCGTCGCCGACCGGGTGCGCGCCGCCCGGGAGCGAGCGGCGGCCAGGCTGACCGGCACCGGCTGGCGGACCAACAGCGAGGTCCCCGGGCACGCGCTGCGCACCCGCTGGCCGGCCGACCCCGGTGCGCTGGACGCGGCCGAACTGGATCTGGAGCGAGGCGTCCTGACCGCCCGCGGCCTGGACCGTGTCCTGCGGGTGGCCTGGACCGTCGCGGACCTCGCGGGTCACGGCAGGCCCACGGCCCAGGACGTCGCGCTGGCGCTGCAACTGCGCACCGGTATCTCACGCGGCGTGCCGATGGCGATCGGAGCGCCGACGTGAGCGCCGCCCCGCCGCCGGAGGACGAACGGCTCGCCCGGGTCGCCCTGACGCGGGTGCTGGAGCCGGGGGACCCGATCGGTGGGCGGTGGCTGCGCGAGGTGGGGTCCTGTGAGGTGCTGCGACGGCTCCGGGAGGAGAAACCGCTGGCGGGGGTGACCGTGCGGCGGTGGGAGGGGCTGCGGGCGCGGGCGGCGAAGGCGCGGCCGGAGCGGGATCTGGAGGTGGCGCGGGGTGTCGGGGGGAGGTTCGTGTGCCCGGGGGACGCGGAGTGGCCGGTGACGCTGGACGACCTGGGGGACGCGCGGCCGGTCGGGCTCTGGGTCCGGGGGCGGCCGTCCCTGCGGATGTGGGCGCTGCGGTCGGTGGCGGTCGTCGGGGCGCGTGCCTGCACGGAGTACGGCGCGCACATGGCGGCCGCACTCGCCGCGGGGCTCGCGGAGCGCGGCTGGGTCGTGATCTCCGGTGGGGCGTACGGGGTGGACGGTGCCGCGCACCGAGGGGCGCTCGGGGCCGGGGGTGCAACCGTGGCCGTGCTGGCCTGCGGGGTCGACCGGCCCTATCCGCGCGGGCACGCCGAGCTGATCGGCCGGATCGCGGAACAGGGTCTGGTCGTCGGCGAGTTACCGCCGGGCGAGCATCCGACGCCGAGCAGGTTCATCCAGCGGAACCGGGTGATCGCGGCGCTGACCAGGGGGACGGTGGTGGTCGAGGCCGCCTACCGCAGCGGGGCGCTCGCCACGGCGCGCAGCGCTCAGGAGTTGGGGCGCTTCGCCATGGGGGTTCCGGGCCCCGCGACCAGCGGCCTCTCCGGCGGGGTGCACGAACTGCTGCGGGGCGACGGCGTCCTGGTGACCGATGCCGCCGAAGTCGTCGAACTGGTCGGCGACATGGGGGAGCTGGCACCGGCCCGGCGCGGCCCCGTCGTACCGCGTGACCTGCTCACTCCCGGAGCCCAGCGCGTGCTGGCCGCCCTGCCCGCACGGGGGTGTGCCGTGGTGCGGGACGTCGCTGTCGGCGCCGGGACGACCGAGGACGACGCGATAGGGCGACTGTACGAGCTTCAGTCGTTGGGGTTCGTCGAACGACACGGCGACGGCTGGCAGTTGACACGCCAGGTGAATCCGCCTGTCTTCGCCGAGGGGGGTGGATCGTGACCGAGCGTGTTCCGCCGGACGGATGACCCCCGACGACCTTGGGAAATCGCGGAGTTGACGGTTCAAGAGCGTCACGCAGAGCAACCGGGGCGACTCCCTGGGGCGCCCAGCGGAACGTATCTGCGCCCGCGCGATCCCCTACTCTTCGCTCACTGCAACACTTCAGTCACGCTACGCTCACAAGGATTCCGGCACGGACAGGCAACCAGACGGACAACCTCATTCATTCCACGCACGCTCCCCATCGCACCGGCGCGAGCGACACCGGCGACTCGACCGGTTCGCGCGCGGCCACCGATCCACGCGACCTCCCCCGTACACGCGACCTCCCCAGTTCAGGTGACCTCCCCGGGTCACGCGACATCACCGGTTCACGGCAGAACGGCTCAAGGCGACGAATGCCCCAGCACACCTCAGGGTCCGACCGGGCAGCGGTTCCCCCCGCCGCTCGTAGCGGCGAGCGGGAGCGGCCTCCCGCGCCGTCGTCGCTGGACGAGCTGTGGCGGTCGTACAAGGAGACGGGCGACGGGCGGCTGCGGGAGCAGCTGATCCTGCACTACTCGCCGCTGGTGAAGTACGTCGCGGGCCGGGTGAGCGTGGGGCTGCCGCCCAATGTCGAGCAGGCCGACTTCGTCTCTTCCGGGGTGTTCGGGCTGATCGACGCGATCGAGAAGTTCGACATCGAGCGGTCCATCAAGTTCGAGACGTACGCGATCACGCGCATCCGCGGGGCGATGATCGACGAACTGCGGGCGCTCGACTGGATCCCCCGGTCCGTGCGGCAGAAGGCGCGCAATGTCGAGCGGGCCTACGCCACGTTGGAGGCGCAGCTGCGGCGGACTCCCTCGGAGGGGGAGGTCGCCGCCGAGATGGGTATCGCGCTGGAGGAACTGCACGCGGTTTTCAGCCAGTTGTCGCTGGCGAACGTGGTGGCCCTCGAGGAGCTGCTGCACGTCGGCGGCGAGGGCGGCGACCGGCTCAGCCTGATGGACACGCTCGAGGACCACGCGGCCGACAACCCGGTGGAGGTCGCCGAGGACCGGGAGCTGCGTCGGCTGCTCGCGCGGGCGATCAACACGCTGCCGGAGCGTGAGAAGACCGTCGTGACGCTCTACTACTACGAAGGGCTCACGCTCGCCGAGATCGGCAATGTGCTCGGGGTGACCGAGAGCCGGGTGAGCCAGATCCACACGAAGTCCGTGCTGCAGCTGCGGGCGAAACTGGCGAGTTTTGGGCGCTGAGCGCGCTGAATCGTCCCTGCCCGAGGGCGTGCGCGCGGGAGCGGCTCCCGCGCGCGGCGTCCCGTCCGTAAAGTGGAGCTGTGCCAAGGATTCGAGCGGCCTCAGTGGCCGAGCACCGGTCGATGCAGCGCGGCGCCCTGCTGGACGCCGCGCGTTCCCTGCTGTCCGAAGGCGGTACGGAGGCGCTGACCTTCCCCGCCCTCGCCGAGCGCACCGGGCTCGCCCGGTCCTCCGTGTACGAGTACTTCCGGTCACGGGCGGCCGTGGTGGAGGAGCTGTGCGAGGTCGACTTCCCCGTCTGGGCGGCGGAGGTGTCGGCGTCGATGGAAGGCGCGGAATCGGCCGAGGGCAAGGTCGAGGCCTATGTGCGGCGACAGCTGGCCCTGGTGGGGGACCGGCGGCACCGGGCCGTGGTCGCCATCTCCGCGAGCGAGCTCGACGCCGGGGCCCGGGAGAAGATCCGCGCCGCGCACGGCGGCCTCATCGCGATGATCGTCGAGGCGCTCGAGGACCTGGGGCACGAGCAGCCCCGCATGGCGGCGATGCTGCTCCAGGGCATCGTGGACGCGGCGGTGCGGCGGATCGAGCTGGGCGCCGCCGAGGAGCCCACCGCCATCACCGAGGCGGCCGTGGCCATGGCTCTGCGTGGTGTGCGGGGCTGAGGTCCTGTTCGGGGCTGAGGTCCGCGGACTGCCCGGGTTCGCCCGTTAGGGCTTTTTGCCGGTCCTCACCCCCTGCCCTCACCTCCGGTCCTCACCTCCGGTGGTCACCGGCAGCAGGCGGGACTGCCCCCGGTGCAGAAGCCATGGGGGCAGCAGGGACAGGGGATCCAGGTAGGTCCGGGCTCTGAGCAGGCCCCAGTGGAGGCAGCTTCCAGGGCAGTGGCCCGTCGGGAGCTCCATGGTGCCGACCACATCGTTGGCCCCCACTTCGTCACCCTTCTTCAGCGACGCCCTCACCGGTTCGTACGTCGTGCGCAGGGGTGGATCGCCGGTGCCGTCCAGTTCCACCGAGACCACGCCTCTGCCTGCCACCCGGCCCGCGAAGGCGATACGGCCCGGTGCCACGGCCCGCACCGCACTGCCCGGCGGCGCGGCGAGGTCCACGCCGCGGTGACCCGCGCCGTACGAGGTCGAGGGCGGGTCCCAGGCACGGACGACTTTGGGGCGGCTGCCCACCGGCCAGGCGTCGGCCAGGGCCGGGGACGGGGACGGGGTCGCGGGCGGGGGCGTGGGCAGAGCGGTTGCGAGCAGGGCTGCCAGCACCGGCAGCAGTAGTTCCAGGCGCATGGGAGAACCGTCCCGCGCCGGGCCCCGCCATGGGGATCATGGTCCGGATCTGTGGATGACCGGGCGGTTGTGGATAACGGCGTCACCCGGTCGTGGACAACGGCGTCACTCGGTCCGTGGACAACGGGGTCACCCGGTCCGTGGACAACGGCATCACCGGTCGGGGACAACGGCTCCCCCGCTCGTGGGGGCTGTCGTGAGGGCCGCGGCCGCCCCGCATACCGCCGTCACCTGGGCATCGACGGCGGCGTCACCGGCCACTCCGTGGGTCCCGTACACTTCTCGTGGCGATCCGGGTCACCGGGTCGACTTCGCACGCCCCGGCACCAGGCCATGAAACAGCCGGTGTCAGCGCCTCTCGGTCCCTCGTGGGCAAGGCGCGGAGCGGGCGTCAGGCGCGAGTGCCGTCCGGCACACGCGGCACAACCGAGATTCTCAAGGAGAACGGCTATGGCCGTCGTCACGATGCGGGAGCTGCTGGAAAGCGGCGTCCACTTCGGTCACCAGACCCGTCGTTGGAACCCGAAGATGAAGCGCTTCATCTTCACGGAGCGCAACGGCATCTACATCATCGACCTGCTCCAGTCGCTGTCGTACATCGACCGCGCCTACGAGTTCGTCAAGGAGACCGTCGCCCACGGCGGCACGGTCATGTTCGTCGGCACGAAGAAGCAGGCGCAGGAGGCCATCGCGGAGCAGGCCACCCGCGTCGGCATGCCTTACGTCAACCAGCGCTGGCTGGGCGGCATGCTCACCAACTTCTCGACCGTCTACAAGCGCCTGCAGCGCCTGAAGGAGCTCGAGCAGATCGACTTCGAGGATGTGGCCGCGTCCGGCCTCACCAAGAAGGAGCTGCTCGTCCTCTCCCGCGAGAAGGCCAAGCTGGAGAAGACCCTCGGCGGTATCCGCGAGATGTCCAAGGTGCCCAGCGCCGTCTGGATCGTGGACACCAAGAAGGAGCACATCGCGGTCGGTGAGGCCCGGAAGCTCAACATCCCGGTCGTCGCCATCCTCGACACCAACTGTGACCCCGACGAGGTCGACTACAAGATCCCGGGCAATGACGACGCGATCCGCTCCGTCACCCTGCTCACCCGCGTGATCGCCGACGCCGTCGCCGAGGGCCTCATCGCCCGTTCCGGCGTGGCCACGGGCGACCAGAAGCCGGGCGAGAAGGCCGCCGGCGAGCCGCTCGCCGAGTGGGAGCGCGACCTGCTCGAGGGCGAGAAGAAGGCGGACTCCGAGGACGCCGCCAAGGCCGAGGAGCCGAAGGCCGCCGAGGCCGAGGCCGAGGCCGAGGTTCAGAAGTCCGCCGAGACGGAGAAGGCTGCCGACGCCGAGCAGGCCGAGGCCCCCGCCGCGGCCGCGGACGCCGAGCAGGCCTGACCTCACAGGTTCGGTAGTTGACGGCGGGGGCCCGATCGGCCCCCGCCGTTCACCCGTAGACCTCCGTAGATCTTTCAGACTTCGAGAGAGAATTTTCGATCATGGCGAACTACACCGCCGCTGACGTCAAGAAGCTCCGTGAGCTCACGGGCGCCGGCATGATGGACTGCAAGAAGGCGCTCGACGAGGCCGATGGCAGCGTCGACAAGGCCGTCGAGGCGCTCCGCATCAAGGGTCAGAAGGGCGTCGCCAAGCGCGAGGGCCGCTCTGCCGAGAACGGCGCGGTGGTCTCCCTCATCGCCGACGACAACACCTCCGGTGTCATCGTCGAGCTGAAGTGCGAGACGGACTTCGTCGCCAAGGGCGACAAGTTCCAGGCCGTGGCGAACAACCTCGCCGCCCACATCGCCAAGACGACCCCGGCCGACCTCGAGGCGCTGCTCGCGTCCGAGATCGAGGCCGGCAAGACCGTCCAGGCGTACGTCGACGAGGCCAACGCCAACCTCGGCGAGAAGATCGTCCTGGACCGCTTCGCGCAGTTCTCGGGCGCCTACGTCTCCGCGTACATGCACCGCACGATGCCCGACCTGCCCCCGCAGATCGGTGTCCTCGTCGAGCTGGACAAGGCCGACGCCGACGTCGCCAAGGGCATCGCCCAGCACATCGCCGCCTTCGCGCCGAAGTACCTCTCCCGCGAGGACGTCCCGGCCGAGGTCGTCGAGACCGAGCGTCGCGTCGCCGAGGAGACCACCCGCGCCGAGGGCAAGCCCGAGGCCGCGCTGCCGAAGATCGTCGAGGGTCGCGTCAACGGCTTCTTCAAGGAGGCCACCCTCCTCGGCCAGCCGTACGCGCTGGACAACAAGAAGTCGGTCGAGAAGGTTCTCGCCGAGGCCGGTGTCACCCTGAAGCGCTTCTCGCGCATCAAGGTCGGCATCTGAGTCCGTACCGCGATCGACGGTAGACCCCGCTAGGGTCGACAGCGGTCGCCCGCGCACGGTCCTCGTGCGCGATGTACGACCGCAGGATCTGACGAGGAGGCCGCTGCCGAGCATGGGATGCGAACGACACCCCACCGGCAGTGGCCTTCTTCGCATGTGTGCCAAGTAAGAGAAGCGAGAACCACATGACCACCAAGGCCGACTCGAAGAGTGACGACGACAAAGTTGCCGGACGCTTCCTGCTGAAGCTCTCCGGCGAGGCGTTCGCCGGTGGAGGCGGCCTCGGGGTCGATCCTGACGTGGTGCACGCCATCGCCCGCGAGATCGCGGCTGTCGTCCGTGACGGCGCGCAGATCGCCGTCGTCATCGGCGGCGGCAACTTCTTCCGCGGCGCCGAGCTCCAGCAGCGGGGCATGGACCGGGCCCGCTCCGACTACATGGGCATGCTCGGCACGGTCATGAACTGCCTCGCCCTCCAGGACTTCCTGGAGAAGGAGGGCATCGAGTGCCGCGTCCAGACCGCCATCACCATGGGGCAGGTCGCGGAGCCGTACATCCCGCTGCGCGCCGTGCGGCACCTGGAGAAGGGCCGCGTGGTCATCTTCGGCGCAGGCATGGGCATGCCGTACTTCTCCACTGACACCACCGCCGCGCAGCGCGCCCTGGAGATCGACGCCGAGGCGCTCCTCATGGGCAAGAACGGCGTGGACGGGGTCTACGACTCCGACCCCAGGACCAACCCCGACGCGGTGAAGTACGACGCGCTCGGCTACGGCGAGGTCATCACCCAGGACCTGAAGGTCGCCGACATGACCGCGATCACGCTGTGCCGGGACAACAAACTGTCCATCCTCGTCTTCGAGCTGCTCTCCGAAGGCAATATCGCCCGGGCGGTCAAGGGTGAGAAGATCGGCACACTCGTGGGCGACCAGGGAAACCGGGCCTGACCTCCGGGACCTGGACCAGCCTCAAGGGACGTATACGAGACGGCCTTTGAGGGGATGGACAAAGCCCTGCCGGTCGGACACCGTGCAGGAAAGACACGCGACGCAGCCGGCCGCCCTGTGCTGGCCGGGCCTACTCAAGACACGCAGGAGCAAGTGGTGATCGAAGAGACCCTCCTCGAGGCCGAGGAGAAGATGGAGAAGGCCGTCGTGGTCGCCAAGGAGGACTTCGCCGCGATCCGCACCGGCCGTGCGCACCCGGCGATGTTCAACAAGATCGTGGCTGACTACTACGGCGCCCTTACGCCGATCAACCAGCTGGCCTCGTTCTCGGTGCCCGAGCCGCGGATGGCCGTGGTGACCCCGTTCGACAAGAGCGCGCTGCGCAACATCGAGCAGGCGATCCGGGACTCCGACCTCGGCGTCAACCCGAGCAATGACGGCAATATCATCCGTGTGACGTTCCCTGAGCTGACCCAGGACCGCCGCAAGGAGTACATCAAGGTCGCCAAGACCAAGGCCGAGGACTCCAAGATCTCGATCCGGTCGATCCGTCGCAAGGCCAAGGAGGCCCTCGACAAGGCGATCAAGGACGGTGACATCGGAGAGGACGAGGGCCGCCGCGGCGAGAAGGAGCTCGACGACACCACCGCCAAGTACGTCGCCCAGGTGGACGAGCTGCTCAAGCACAAGGAAGCCGAGCTGCTCGAAGTCTGAGTCTCGAGTCCGAGGAATCAGGGAACCGATCCGTGAACGACTCTTCCTGGGGGGCGCCGCCCAGAGCCGGGTATTGGGGGCCGCCCGACCACGGACCTGGTCAGGGGGCGACCCCGCCAGGTCCCGCGTACGATGCGCAGGACGCGCTGTTTCCGTCTGAGACGCAGCCCATGCCCATCGTGCCCGACGTACCCGTGAACGGCGGAGACCAGGACGACGACCGGGGGGCCACTCCGATGGGCGGCCCCCTGTTCCGTGACGAGCCTCCGCAGGAGCCCATGCCCAGCGCACCTCAGCCGCAGCCCGCCCCGGTGGCACCGCAGAAGAAGAGCGCGGGCCGCGATCTCGGTGCGGCCATAGGAGTCGGTGTGGGACTCGGCGCGCTGATCATCGCGTCGCTCTTCATCGTGAAGGCCGTCTTCATCGGCGTCATAGCGGTCGCGGTCGTGGTCGGCCTCTGGGAGCTCACCTCGCGGCTCGAGGAGCGCAAGAGCATCAAGGCGCCGCTCGTGCCGCTCGCGGTGGGCGGCGCGGCGATGGTCGTCGCCGGGTACGTGCGCGGGCCCGAGGGCGCGTGGGTCGCGATGGCCCTCACCGCGCTCGCGGTCCTCGTCTGGCGCATGACCGAGCCCCCTGAGGGCTATCTGAAGGACGTCACGGCGGGGGTCTT
This sequence comes from Streptomyces sp. NPDC058308, assembly GCF_042880275.1. Lineage (NCBI taxonomy): Bacteria > Bacillati > Actinomycetota > Actinomycetes > Kitasatosporales > Streptomycetaceae > Streptomyces > Streptomyces sp. NPDC058308. The sequence goes on along the minus strand of NZ_JBHVZA010000011.1, from coordinate 72,203 downwards.
CGCCGCCTTCTACGTCCCGTTCCTCGCCACGTTCGTGGCGCTGATGCTCACCGCGGACGACGGTCCGAAGCGGGTGCTCACCTTCCTGCTCCTGACCGTCGTCAGCGACACCGGTGCGTACGCGATCGGCTGGCGCTTCGGCAAGCACAAGCTGGCGCCGCGCATCAGCCCCGGCAAGACCCGCGAGGGCCTGGTCGGCGCGGTCACCTTCGCGATGGCCGCGGGCGCGCTGTGCCTGCAGTTCCTGATCGACGACGGCGCGTGGTGGCAGGGTCTGGTGATCGGCTTCGCGGTCGCGGTGAGCGCCACGCTCGGCGACCTCGGCGAGTCGATGATCAAGCGGGACCTCGGCATCAAGGACATGGGCACGCTGCTGCCGGGACACGGCGGCATCATGGACCGCCTCGACTCGCTGCTGCCGACGGCGCCGGTGGTCTGGCTGCTGCTCGTGCTCTTCGTCGGATCGGGATGAGCGTTCCGGCGTACACCGTCTGACCTGCGCATATGTACGTGAGGGGTTCGTTGTCCACAGGGCGGCGAGCCCCTTGTCGTATGTCTGCGACACTGGAAGGACCATGCCTGTACCCGGAGAACTCACCTTCGTCGCGCCCCGCGGAGCCAAGAAGCCCCCGCGGCACCTCGCCGACCTCTCGCCCGCCGAGCGCAAGGAAGCCGTCGCCGCCATCGGCGAGAAGCCCTTCCGCGCCAAGCAGCTCTCGCAGCACTACTTCGCGCGGTACGCGCACGACCCGGCGGAGTGGACCGACATTCCCGCCAGCGCGCGCGAGAAGCTCCGTGAGGCGCTGCTGCCCGACCTGATGTCCGTGGTGCGGCACATCAGCTGTGACGACGACACGACGCGCAAGACGCTCTGGCGGCTCTTCGACGGGACGCTGGTCGAGTCGGTGCTGATGCGGTATCCGGACCGGGTCACCATGTGCATCAGCTCCCAGGCGGGCTGCGGCATGAACTGCCCGTTCTGCGCCACCGGCCAGGCCGGCCTCGACCGGAACCTGTCGACGGGCGAGATCGTGCACCAGATCGTCGACGGGATGCGCGCGCTCAGGGACGGTGAGATCCCGGGCGGGCCCGCGCGGCTCTCCAACATCGTCTTCATGGGCATGGGCGAGCCGCTGGCCAACTACAACCGCGTGACCGGCGCCATCCGCCGCCTCACCGACCCGGAGCCGGACGGCCTCGGCCTGTCGCAGCGCGGGATCACGGTGTCGACGGTGGGGCTCGTGCCCGCCATCCACCGGTTCTCCGACGAGGGCTTCAAGTGCCGGCTCGCGATCTCGCTGCACGCCCCGGACGACGAGCTCCGCGACACCCTCGTACCGGTGAACACCCGGTGGCAGGTGCGCGAGGTGCTCGACGCGGGCTGGGAGTACGCGGCCAAGTCGGGCCGCCGCCTCTCCATCGAGTACGCGCTGATCCGCGACATCAACGACCAGGCATGGCGTGGTGACCGGCTCGGGCGGCTGCTCAAGAACAAGCCGGTGCACGTGAACCTGATCCCACTGAACCCGACGCCGGGCTCGAAGTGGACCGCGTCGCGCCCCGAGGACGAGAAGGCGTTCGTGGCGGCCATCGCCGCCCACGGTGTGCCGGTCACGATCCGGGACACCCGGGGCCAGGAGATCGACGGAGCGTGCGGCCAGCTCGCCGCGGCCGAGAGGTAGTCTGACGGGCGTGCGGGCGTACGCCTCGTACACACATCTGCATATTTCCGACAGGGGAGCGCCACAGCGCTGAGAGTGCGGCACCTTGGACAGGTGGGCCGCAGACCCTCTGAACCTCGCCCGGGTCATTCCGGGTAGGGAGTTCGGGCACGACTCAAGCTGTAGCGCCCTGCCCGCGGCCACCTGGCCGGCGGGCAGGGCCGCGTCTCTTCCTGGACACCCAGGAGGAAGTTTCAGTGAGCACCACCAAGAAGGTCACGTTCACCGCGCTGGCGGCGGGCCTCGGGCTCGTCGCCGTCTCAGGGTGCGGCAGTTCCGACGGCGGTTCAGGGACGTCCGGCTCCAAGAGCGTGACGCTCGTCAGCCATGACTCCTTCAACGTCTCCAAGGACGTGCTGAAGGATTTCGAGAAGCGCTCCGGGTACCAGGTCCACGTCCTCAAGGACGGCGACGCGGGCGCCGCGGTGAACAAGGCGATCCTCTCCAAGGACAACCCGCAGGGCGACGTCTTCTTCGGCGTCGACAACACGCTCCTGTCGCGGGCGCTCGACAACGGCCTCTTCCAGTCGTACGAGGCCAAGGGCTCGGCGCAGATCAAGCCGGAGTTCCGCGTCGACCAGGACAAGCACCGGGTGACGCCCGTGGACAGCGGCGACATCTGCGTGAACTACGACAAGAAGTACTTCGCCGACAAGAAGCTGGCGCCGCCGAAGTCCTTCGAGGACCTGACCAAGCCCGCCTACAAGGACCTGCTGGTCACCGAGAACACCTCGACCTCGTCGCCCGGCCTCGGCTTCCTGCTCGGCACCGCCGCGAAGTACGGCGACAAGGGCTGGGAGAGCTACTGGAAGAAGCTCAAGGCGAATGGCGTGAAGGTCGTCGACGGCTGGGAGCAGGCCTACAACGAGGAGTTCTCCGGGTCTGCCGGAGGCAAGAAGGCCAAGGGCGACCGGCCTCTCGTCGTCTCGTACGCCTCCTCGCCACCCGTCGAGGTGCTCTTCGGCAAGCCGCAGCCGAAACAGGCGCCGACCGGCGTCGCGACCGGCACCTGCTTCCGCCAGGTCGAGTACGCGGGCCTGCTGAGCAACGCCAAGAACACCAAGGGCGGCAAGGCGCTCCTGGACTTCCTCGCGGGCAAGGAGTTCCAGGAGGACATGCCGCTGAACATGTTCGTGAACCCGGTGCGCGAGGGTACGAAGCTGCCCGAGCTGTTCACGGAGCACGGCGTGCGCGTCGACAAGCCGCAGACCATGGACCCGAAGAAGATCGCCGACAACCGCGAGCCGTGGATCAAGTCGTGGACCTCGCTCGTACTGAAGTAACGAAGTCCCGCTCCCGCGCGGGCTTCAGCCGGGGGAGCGCGGCGCGGCTGGGTCTGATGGCCGGGCCCGTCGCGTTCTTCGCGCTCTTCTTCGCCTATCCGGTCTCGGCGATCGTCGCGCGCGGGCTGCACATCGACGGCGTCTGGCAGTTCGGGCGGATCACGGAGGTGCTCGGGGAGTCCGACATCCGGCACGTGCTGTGGTTCACCACCTGGCAGGCGCTCGCGTCGACCGCGCTGACGCTGCTGATCGCGCTCCCCGGCGCGTACGTCTTCGCGCGCTTCGACTTCCCCGGCAAGCAGGCGCTGCGGGCCGTCGTCACCGTGCCGTTCGTGCTGCCCACGGTCGTCGTCGGGACCGCCTTCCTCGCGCTGATCGGGCGGGGCGGACTCTTCGACGAGCTGTGGGGCGTGCGCCTGGACACCACCGTCTGGGCGATCCTGCTCGCGCACGTCTTCTTCAACTACGCGGTCGTCGTCCGCACGGTCGGCGGGCTCTGGTCGCAGCTCGACCCGCGGCAGGAGGAGGCCGCGCGGATGCTCGGCGCCTCGCGCTGGACGGCGTGGCGGACGGTGACGCTGCCCGCGCTCGGGCCGGCGGTGGCCGCTGCCGCGCTCATGGTGTTCCTCTTCACCTTCACCTCCTTCGGCGTCGTGCAGATCCTCGGCGGACCCGCGTACTCCACCCTCGAAGTGGAGATCTACCGGCAGACCGCCCAGCTGCTCGATCTGCCGACGGCCGCCGTCCTGACGATCGTGCAGTTCGTGGCGGTGGGGCTGATCCTCGCCGTGCACGCGTGGACGGCGAGGCGGCGCGAGAGCGCACTGAAGCTCGTGGACGCGTCGGCCGTCGCGCGGCGACCGCGCGGCGCCGGGCAGTGGACGCTGCTCGGACTCGTCATGGCGACGGTCGCCCTGCTGATCCTGTTGCCGCTCGGGGTGCTGATCCAGCGCTCCTTCGACGGTCCCGACGGCTTCGGCCTCACCTACTACAAGGAGCTGACCTCGGCGGACGGCGGCGCCTTCCTCGTGCCGCCGATCGAGGCGGTCCGCAACTCCCTGGAGTACGCGGTCGTGGCCACCGCCATCGCGGTCGTCATCGGAGGGCTCGCGGCCGCCGCGCTCACGCGCCGTGCCGGGCGCCTCGTCCGGGGCTTCGACGCGCTGCTCATGCTGCCGCTCGGGGTCTCCGCGGTGACCGTGGGCTTCGGTTTCCTGATCACCCTGGACAAGCCGCCGCTCGACCTCCGGGCCACCTGGATCCTGGTACCGCTGGCTCAGGCGCTGGTCGGCGTGCCCTTCGTCGTACGCACCATGCTGCCCGTCCTGCGCGCGGTGGACGGGCGCCTTCGCGAGGCCGCCGCGGTGCTCGGGGCGTCGCCGCTGCGGGCGTGGCGGGAGGTCGACCTGCCGATGGTGCGGCGGGCGCTGCTGATCGCCGCCGGGTTCGCCTTCGCCGTGTCGCTCGGCGAGTTCGGGGCGACCGTCTTCATCGCGCGGCCGGACAACCCGACGCTGCCGGTCGCCGTGGCGCGGCTGCTCGGCCGGGCCGGGGACCTCAACTACGGCCAGGCGATGGCCCTTTCGACGATACTCATGGTGGTGTGCGCGGTGTCGCTGTTGCTCCTGGAACGCGTTCGGACGAGCCGTACCACGGGAGAGTTCTGATGACGGACGCCTTGCTGAGCCTGCGGGAGGCGACGGTACGTTTCGGGGCGCGGGCCGCGCTCGACGCCGTCGGCCTCGAGGTCGAGGAGCACGAGATCGTCTGCGTGCTCGGGCCGAGCGGCAGCGGCAAGTCGACGCTGTTGCGGGTGGTCGCCGGGCTCCAGGGGCTCGACGGCGGGGAAGTCCTCCTCGGCGGGCGCGACCAGCGCGGGGTGCCCGCGCACAAGCGGGGCGTGGGCCTGATGTTCCAGGATCACCAGCTCTTCCCGCAGCGCGACGTGGCGGGGAACGTCGCGTTCGGGCTGCGCATGCACGGCGCGTCGCGGGCCGAACAGGCCGACCGCGTCGCCGAGTTGCTGGAGCTCGTCGGGCTGCCGAACGCGCAGCGGCGCGCGGTGGCCTCGCTCTCGGGCGGCGAGCAGCAGCGGGTCGCCCTCGCGCGTGCGCTGGCCCCGCGGCCCCGCCTCCTGATGCTCGACGAGCCGCTCGGTCAGCTCGACCGCTCGCTGCGGGAACGTCTGGTCGTCGAACTGCGGGAACTCTTCGACGAGTTGGGTACCACCGTGCTCGCCGTCACGCACGACCAGGGCGAGGCCTTCGCGCTCGCCGACCGCGTCGTCGTCATGCGCGACGGCCGGATCGCCCAGTCCGGCACGCCACTTGAGGTGTGGCAGCACCCGGCGGACGAGTTCGTGGCGCGCTTCCTCGGCTTCGACAACGTCGTCGACGCGACGGTGAAGGGCGGGGCCGCCGAGACCGTGTGGGGCCGGATCCCGGTACCGGCGGGCACACCCGCCGGACGGCACAAGATCCTGGTCCGCCCCGCCGGGATGCGCCTGGTCCCCCTCGACGACGGACTGCCCTGCGAGGTGGTGGCCCGGACCTTCCGCGGCACGCACGTCGCCGTGCGCCTGCAGCCGAAGGAGGGCCCACGCCTGGAGGCGGCCTGCGCGTTGCGCGAAGCGCCGGGGGTGGGCGAGACGGTGGGTGTCGCGTTCGATGCGGGGGATGTGGTGGTGCTCGGGGGAGGGGCGGGCTGAGGGGGAGGGGCGGGCTGAGGGGGAGCTGCCGCTACCCCGTCACCTTCGACACCGCCCCGAGCCTTCGCAGCGCGGCCGGTGCGTCCTCCACCCGGTCCACCAGGGCGATCCGCGATTCCATCGAGCGGTCGCGGGCGAGTGACTGGAGCAGCGGCCACACCGGCAGGTGCTCGGTCCAGTGGGTGTGGTCGACCAGGACCATGGGGGTGGGTTCGCCGCGCGACTCGTAGTAGTTGGGCGTGGCGTTGTCGAAGACCTCCTGGACCGTGCCGGCCGCGCCCGGCAGGAAGACGACGCCCGCGTTCGAGCGGGCCAGGAGGCCGTCCTCGCGGGTGGCGTTGGCGAAGTACTTGCCCAGGTGGGAGGCGAACGCGTTCGGCGGCTCGTGGCCGTAGAACCAGGTGGGGATGCCCACCGAGGAGCCACCGGCGGGCCAGCGCTCGCGGACGGTGAACGCCGCCTGCGCCCAGTCGGTGACCGACGGCGTGAACGACGGGGCCTTGGCGAGGAGTTCGAGGGCGTCGTCCAGCATCTCGTCGTCGAGGGGCGCGGCGTAGGCGCCGAGGTTGGCGGCCTCCATCGCGCCGGGGCCGCCGCCCGTGGCGACCGTGAACCCCGCGCGGGCCAGCGCGCGGCCGAGCCGCGCCGCACCCGCGTAGGAGTCGGTGCCGCGGGCCATCGCGTGGCCGCCCATGACGCCCACCACCCGGGCCCCGACCAGGTGCTCGTCGAGGGCGTCGGAGATGGAGTCGTCGTGAATGGCGCGCAGCATCGACGAGAAGACGTCGCCGTCGGCCTTGGTCCGCTGGAACCAGGCGTACGCGTGGGCGTCCGGCGTCGCCTCGTACCCGCCGTCGGCGAGGCCGGCGAACAGGTCGTCGGGGGAGTACAGCAGACCGCGGTACGGGTTGAACGGCAGCCCCGGGACCGGCGGAAAGACCAGCGCGCCGCCGGCCCGCACCTTCGCCGCCGCGTCCTCGCGCATCGGGCAGCCGAGGAAGACGGCGCCCGCGACGTCGGCCGCGAGGAGCGCGGCGGTCCGCTCCGTCAGGTCGACGGCCTGGACGCGGCACCCGGCGAGGGCGCCACGGCCGGAGACGTCGTCGAACTCGGCGAGGGTCTCGATCTCACGATCCTCGCCGGGAAGTCGCGGGGCGGACGTGCGTTCGGAAGTCGGCTGCATCCGCCCATGCTAAGCAGGGGGTCCGGCGGGGTTCGTCCCGCGGGTGCGCCGGGGCCGTTCCGCCCCGCGTCTCAGCCCTGGACCTGCGACGGGTCCATCCACATGATTTCCCAGGTGTGGCCGTCCAGGTCGTCGAACGCGCGGCCGTACATCATGCCGTAGTCCTGGACCTTGCCGGCCGTGCCACCCGCGGCGACCGCCTTGTCGACGAGCTCGTCGACCTTCTCTCTGCTCTCGGCGCTCAGACAGATCAGCGTCTCGCTGGTCTTCGTGGCGTCCGCGATCTCCTTCTGCGTGAAGTTCGCGTAGTGCTCCTTGCTCAGCATCATGGCGACGATGGTGTCGCTGATCGTCACGCACGCGCACGCGTCGGTCGAGAACTGCGGGTTGATCGAGTAGCCGAGCTCCGTGAAGAACTTCCTCGACGCGGCGACATCGGACACGGCCAGGTTCACGAAGATCATCTGCTGGTACATGAGTGTCTCTCCCGGTGAGTGCGTGTGTCTTACGGAGGGGTAGACATCCGTTCGACTCGGAACTCATCGACCGGCGGGAACTTTTCTCGTGACGTTCCCTCAGCGCGCCAGCGGCAGCGCGGCCAGCTCCGCGACGATCCAGGTCAGCGGCCCGAACACGATGGCGAGCGCGCCCGCGCGAAGCGCCGCCGAACCGCGAAGGAGCGTCGCGGGCGCCCCGAGCCGCAGCAGCGCGCCCGTCGTGTGTGAGCGGGACTGCTTGGCCTCGACCGCCGCCGTGGCCAGGGTCAGGACCGCGCAGCCCGCGACGAGCAGCCCGCCGAGCGTGGTGAGCGGCCCCATCCGCGGGCTCGGCCCCGCGTACAGGATGAGCGACGCGTACGCGCCCGACGCCACCGCGCACAGCACGCCGAGCGGCCGTCCGATGCGCCGCGCCTCCTCTTGAAGGACACGTCCGGCCAGCAGCCGTACCGCGCCGGGCCGCACCGCCTGCAGGATCCGCCCGCTGAGCCAGGTGAGGCCCGGGCCCGCGAGCACGAGGCCGAGGGCAGTCAGGGCCCAGCCCGCGAGGACACCCACCGGGCTGCCGTCGGCGCCGCCGCCCGGCATCGGGAAGCCGCCGCTCGCCCGGCCGCCGGAGCCGCTCGCGTACGTCTCGACGGCGAGGCCCGCCGCAAGGAGAGCGACGCCCCAGGGCAGGCCGCCCGGCGGCCGGGCCGGAGCGTCCGGGTCCGCGGCGGGCTCCGCGCCGTCCGCCGCGCCGGTGGTCTTGACGGACCGCGGCCGCAGTACGAGGGCGCTGGCGGCCGACGCGGCGACCGGGACAAGGGCGAGCAGGGTCAGCGCGCCCGCGAGCGGCAGCGGTTCGCCGCCGGCGAGCAGGTCGGTCGCCGCCCCGTCGAAGGGCAGGCCCCTGATGTCGCCGCGCAGGTGCAGGAAGAAGAGCAGGGCCACCATGGAGCCGAGGACGCAGGACACGGCCGTGGAGATCGCCGCGAGCACCATCAGGCGGCCGGGGCCGAGGCCCACCGCGGAGAGCCCGCTGCGCGGCCGGGTGCCGGGGTCGGTGCGGGCCACGGCGACGGCGAAGTACACGGTGGCGGTGATCGGCGCGAGGCACCACGCGAGACGCAGCACGGCTCCCGCTCCCGGATGCTCCATCGCGTACGCCAGGGTGCACAGCAGCAGGAAGCCGGTGCCGGCGGACGCGGCGGCCACGAGGAGGCGCCGCAGCTGGACGAGGGGGTGCGCCCCGCGGGCTAGACGGAGAGCGAGCACGCGGCCCGGCCTTCCGTGGCGGGAGTGATGGTGCCGGTGCCGGTGCCGGTGCCAGTGCCAGTGCCGGTGGTGCCGGTGGTGGCCGTGGTCGTGGCCTCGGCCGGGCCGACGGCCGCGGAGCCGCCGACCGGGTCGGGTCCGCCTGACGCATCGGGTGCACCGGGTGCATCGGGTGTCGCGGGTGTCGCGGGTGTCTCTGGTGTATCGGCTGGACTCGTGGCGTCGGCAGGAGACGCAGCGTCGGCCCCGCCAGATGCTCCGGCAGCCTCGGCCGCACTGACCACATCACTCTCACCAACCGCACCAGCACCGGAAGCCACCCCCGAAGCCGCCCCCGAAGCCGCCCCCGAGGCAGCCCCCCGCCCCGCACCCCCCACGATCGCCGCGATCCCCTCCGCGCCCGGCAGGTGCACCGTGTTCACGCGCCGTCCGTCGAGCAGCGTCACCGTGCGGTCGGCGAGGGTGGCGACGTCCGCGTCGTGCGTGGCCAGGACGACGGTGATGCCGTGCGAGCGGGCCGCCGTCGTCAGGGTGCGCAGGGCGTGGGCCCGGTCGGCGCGGTGCAGCGTGGCGGTGGGCTCGTCGGCGAAGAGCACGGACGGCGTGGTGACCAGGGCGCGGGCGATGGCGATGCGCTGGCGTTCGGACTGCAGCAGGGCGTGCGGGCGCTTGCGGGCGCACATGCCGATGTCGAGGCGGTCCAGCCACTCCAGGGCGGCGGGCTTGGAGACCCGGTGGGATGCGCCGCGCAGCATCAGCGGCAGCGCGACGTTCTCCCAGGCGGTGAGTTCGGGGACGAGCCGCGGTTCGGGGTCGATCCAGCCGAAGCGGTCGCGGCGCAGGCGTTCGCGTACGAGCGGGCCCATCGTGTGGACGGGGGTGCTGTTGAACCACACCTCGCCCTGCTGGGGGAGCAGCTGTCCCGACAGGCACTGCAGGAGCGTCGTCTTGCCGGAGCCGCGCGGGCCGTTGACGGCGAGGATCTCGCCCTCGCGGACACCGAGCGAGACGCCGGTGAGGGCGGGGGAGCCGTTGTGCTTGACGTGCAGTGCGCGTGCCCACAGCACGTCGTTGTCCGGCGGGGCCACCATGGCGTACACCTCGGTTCAGATCAGCTCGACTCCCCCGTACGGGGGAACGAAGGCGGGGCCGATCGGTCACTGGGCACGCTATGGATTCGGGCGGACATGCCCGGAAACGACGCGGCCCGGGGGCGTCCGTTCTCACTCGAACGGGCGCCCCCGGGGCCGGTGTTGATCACTCAATCGTACGACGGGCCGTACGGACGGTCAGAGCTTCGTCCACGCCTCCGTGAGGACCCGGCGCAGGATCCCCTCGATCTCGTCGAAGGTGCTCTGGTCGGAGATCAGCGGCGGGGCGAGCTGGATGACCGGGTCACCGCGGTCGTCGGCGCGGCAGTACAGGCCGTTCTCGAAGAGCGCCTTGGAGAGGAAGCCGTACAGGACGCGCTCGGTCTCCTCGTCGTTGAACGTCTCCTTGGTGGCCTTGTCCTTCACGAGCTCGATGCCGTAGAAGAAGCCGTTGCCGCGGACGTCGCCGACGATCGGCAGGTCGTGCAGCTTGCGCAGGGTCTGGTAGAACGCGTCCTCGTTGTCGAGGACATGCTGGTTCAGACCCTCCTTCTCGAAGATGTCGAGGTTGGCGACGCCCACCGCGGCCGACACGGGGTGGCCGCCGAAGGTGTAGCCGTGCAGGAAGGTGTTGTCGCCCTTGTAGAACGGCTCGGCGAGCTTGTCCGAGATGATGCAGGCGCCGATCGGGGAGTAGCCCGAGGTCATGCCCTTGGCGCAGGTGATCATGTCCGGGACGTAGCCGAACTTGTCACAGGCGAACATCGTGCCGAGGCGGCCGAAGGCGCAGATGACCTCGTCCGAGACGAGCAGCACGTCGTACTTGTCGCAGATCTCGCGTACGCGCTGGAAGTAGCCGGGCGGGGGCGGGAAGCAGCCGCCCGCGTTCTGCACCGGCTCCAGGAAGACGGCGGCGACCGTCTCCGGGCCCTCGAAGAGGATCTCCTGCTCGATCTGGTCGGCGGCCCAGCGGCCGAAGGCCTCGGGGTCGTCGCCGTGGATCGGGGCGCGGTAGATGTTGGTGTTCGGCACCTTGTGCGCGCCGGGGACCAGCGGCTCGAAGGGGGCCTTCAGGGCGGGCAGACCGGTGATGGACAGGGCGCCCTGCGGGGTGCCGTGGTAGGCGACCGCGCGGGATATGACCTTGTACTTCGTGTGGTTGCCGGTGAGCTTGTGGTACTGCTTCGCCAGCTTCCACGCGGTCTCGACGGCCTCGCCGCCACCGGTGGTGAAGAAGACCTTGTTGAGGTCGCCCGGCGCGTAGTCGGCGAGGCGTTCCGCCAGCTCGACGGCCTTCGGGTGGGCATAGCTCCAGACCGGGAAGAAGGCCAGCTCCTGCGCCTGCTTGTACGCGGTCTCGGCGAGCTCGTGACGACCGTGTCCCGCGTTGACCACGAACAGGCCGGAGAGGCCGTCGAGGTACTTCTTGCCCTTGTCGTCGAAGATGTAGGTGCCCTCGCCACGCACGATGGTGGGCACGGGTGCGTTCTCGTAGTCCGACATGCGGGTGAAGTGCATCCACAGGTGGTCGTACGCGGTTCGGCTGAGGTCCTTGCTCACGGCTATCGGGTTCCCCACATATAGGTCTGCTTCTTGAGCTTTAGGTAGACGAAGCTCTCGGTGGAGCGCACACCGGGGAGGGCGCGGATGCGCTTGTTGATGACTTCGAGCAGGTGGTCGTCGTCTTCGCAGACGATCTCCACCAGGAGGTCGTGCGAGCCCGCGGTCATCACCACGTACTCGGCCTCCGGCATGGCGGCCACCGCGTCCGCGACCGGGTCCACATCGCCCTCGACGTCGATGCCGACCATCGCCTGCCTGCGGAAGCCCACGGTGAGCGGGTCCGTGACGGCGACGATCTGCATCACGCCCTGGTCGAGCAGCTTCTGGACGCGTTGGCGCACGGCCGCCTCGGAGAGGCCCACGGCCTTGCCGATGGCGGCGTACGGACGGCGTCCGTCCTCCTGGAGCTGCTCGATGATCGCCAGGGAGACGGCGTCCACGGGGGGAGTGCCGTTCCCGTTGCCGCTCCCGCCCGGGTTTCCGGTGCGGGAGCCGCGGGGGCTGTTGGGGTCTGCGCTGCGACTGGCCACGAGCTCACTCTGCACGACGTCTCGTCACTTACGCAAGGCCAGATCGATGAAATTCGTTGTCTGAGACTTCAATCGTCACGGATTCCGCAGTTCTGGGCCGCTGGGTATGTTGAAAGCGTCGGTGCAGCGACTAGGGTGGGTGTCTCATCCACTGGACATCTGACTTGGAGGGCCGCGGAAGTGACCACCGAGCTGCGCCGTCTGCGCAACTACATCAACGGAGAATTCCGGGACGCGGCCGACGGACGGACCACCGAGGTCATCAACCCGGCGACCGGCGAGGCGTACGCGACCGCGCCGCTGTCGGGTCAGGCCGACGTCGACGCCGCCATGAAGGCCGCCGCCGACGCGTTCCCCGCCTGGCGCGACCTGACCCCCGCCGAGCGGCAGAAGGCCCTGCTCAAGATCGCCGACGCGTTCGAGGAGCGGGCCGAGGAGCTCATCGCGGCCGAGGTCGAGAACACCGGCAAGCCGATCGGACTCACGCGGTCCGAGGAGATCCCGCCCATGGTCGACCAGATCCGCTTCTTCGCGGGTGCGGCCCGGATGCTCGAAGGCCGTGCCGCCGGCGAGTACATGGAGGGTCTGACCTCCATCATTCGCCGCGAGCCGATCGGCGTCTGCGCGCAGGTCGCGCCGTGGAACTACCCCATGATGATGGGCGTCTGGAAGTTCGCCCCGGCGCTCGCCGCGGGCAACACGGTGGTGCTCAAGCCGTCGGACACGACCCCCGCGTCGACCGTCCTGATGGCCGAGATCATCGGCTCCATCGTGCCGCCCGGCGTCTTCAACGTCGTCACGGGCGACCGCGACACCGGCCGCCTGATGGTCGAGCACAAGACCCCCGCGATGGCCTCCATCACCGGCTCCGTGCGCGCCGGCATGCAGGTCGCCGAGTCCGCGTCCAAGGACCTCAAGCGGGTCCACCTGGAGCTGGGTGGTAAGGCCCCCGTGGTCGTCTTCGAGGACACCGACATCGCCAAGGCCGTCGAGGACATCTCGGTGGCGGGCTTCTTCAACGCGGGCCAGGACTGTACGGCCGCCACCCGCGTGCTCGTCCACGAGTCCATCCACGACGACTTCGTGACGGCCCTCGCCAAGGCCGCCGCCGACACGAAGACCGGCCGGCCGGACGACGAGGACGTGCTCTACGGCCCGCTCAACAACGCCAACCAGCTGAAGCAGGTCACCGGCTTCATCGAGCGGCTCCCCGCGCACGCCAAGGTCGAGGCGGGTGGCCAGCGGGTCGGCGACAAGGGCTACTTCTTCGCGCCGACCGTGGTGTCGGGCCTGAAGCAGGACGACGAGATCATCCAGAACGAGGTCTTCGGACCCGTCATCACCGTCCAGCCCTTCACGGACGAGGCGCAGGCCGTCGAGTACGCGAACGGCGTCGACTACGCGCTCGCCTCCTCCGTCTGGACGAAGGACCACGCGCGCGCGATGCGCATGTCCAAGGTCCTCGACTTCGGCTGCGTCTGGATCAACACGCACATCCCCCTCGTCGCCGAGATGCCGCACGGCGGCTTCAAGAAGTCCGGCTACGGCAAGGACCTCTCGTCGTACGGCTTCGACGACTACACGCGCATCAAGCACGTGATGACGTCCATCGAAGGCTAGTCCGTCTGCCGGGTTGCTCGCTGTTTGCCTCTGCGGCCCGTGGGGGTTGCTCGCGCAGTTCCCCGCGCCCCTTGAGGGGCGATCCCTGGCCCGGCGAGAACCGTGTGACTCGCATTCCGCCCCCGCGTACCGTCGTGTACGCGGGGGCGGCTCCGTGGTGTGCTTCCTTCTTTCTCTTCTCTGCAAAAGATCCGCAGCGCACCCACTCCCCGCCCCCGTGTGGCTGAAGCCCGCGTGACGTACGCCGGGTAAGGGACGCGGTGTGTCGGGCGCCGGCTGATCGACAAGGTGTCGGCTCCACGCGGTGCGGCTCGACGCTGCGTCCATTGCGGGCGCCCCGCGCGCGGGCGCATGCTGCCGGGGTGCGAGCGAACCCCATAGCCTCCTCCGTGTCCCGCCGTTCCCTGCTGCGCGTCCTGGGCGGCGGTGCCGCCGTCGGCGCGCTCGCGGGGTGCGGTGTGCCCGCCGCGTACATCGCGCCGGACGAACGCTCCGCGGGCGACCGCTCGGCGCGCGACAAGAAGCTCACGTTCGCCAACTGGCCCCTGTACATCGACACCGACGACGAGAACAAGACGAGGCGCCCGTCGCTGGACGCCTTCGAGAAGCGGTCCGGCATCGACGTCCGCTACACGGAGGAGATCAACGACAACGACGAGTTCTTCGGCAAGATAAGCCCGTCCCTGATGAACCATCAGGAGACCGGCCGCGACCTCATCGTCATCAGCGACTGGATGTGCGCCCGCTTCGTGCGGCTCGGCTGGGTGCAGGAGATGGACCGGGCCCGGCAGCCGAACGTCACCAAGTACCTGGACCCGCTCTTGCGCTCCCCGCACTTCGACCCGGGGCGCAAGTACACCGTCCCGTGGCAGTCGGGCATCACCGGCATCGCGTACAACAAGCGGAAGGTCGGCCGCGAGATCAAGCAGGTCTCCGACCTGTGGGCCGACGACCTCAAGGGCCGGGTCACGCTCCTCTCGGGCCTCGACGAGGCGTTCGCGCTCCTCCTGCAGGGCGACGGCGTGGACATCACCAAGTGGGATGCGGACGACTTCCACCGGATGTGCGACAGGGTCGAGAAGATGGTGAACAGCCACCACATCCGCCGCTTCACCGGCAACGACTACATCAAGGACCTCTCCAGCGGCGACGTCCTGGCCTGCCAGGCCTACAGCGGCGACGTCATCCAGCTCCAGGCGGACGACCCGGACATCGAGTTCGTCGTCCCCGAGGAGGGCGCGGAGCTGTGGGCCGAGTCCCTGATGATCCCCAACCTGGCCCGCCACAAGCGGAACGCCGAGCGGCTCATCGACCACTACTACGAGCCGGAGGTGGCGGCGGAGCTCGCCGCCTGGGTCAACTACGTCTGCCCGGTCCCGGCCGCCCGCGACGTCCTCGCCTCCGCCAAGGACAAGGACCGCGCCGCCCTCGCCGAGGACCCCCTGATCTTCCCGGACGACGCGATGCGCAAGCGGCTCGTGATCGCGCGTGACATCACGTCGAAGGAGCGGACGGAGTTCGCGAAGCGGTGGAATTCGTTGGTGGGGTTGTAAGTGGGGTTGTAAGTGGGGTTGTAGGAGGGGTGTAGGGGGCGCCGGTCGGGGTGTGACGAGTCTCAGTCCCGTCCGGCTGTCATGCCGCTCTCTCGCGGGCCGGTGTCCTGCCGGGCGAGCAGGCGGCTCATCGTCTCCGCCGCCCGCACGGACGCGTCCGCGCAGCAGTTGTTGAACAGGACGTGGACCTCCTCGGACCGCTCCGCCAGGTGGCGTATGCGCGGGAGCCACTGGGCGAGCTCCGCCTCCGTGTAGGTGTGCCGGAACTTGTCCTCCTTGGAGCCGGTGCCCCACACCTCGCTCCGGCCGTGGAAGCGGACCACGGCGTGCCGGGGAGCGGTGACCGGGGTGACCGGGGGCATGGAGTGCGGCAGGCCCTGCGCCGTGTCGACCGCCACCGCCGCCAGGTCCAGCTCCGCCAGGAGCGCGGCCGTACCGGGCCCTCGGTCCTCGCTCCACCAGTCCGGGTGCCGGAACTCCACGGCCACCGGCCACCCCGCGGCGCGGCGCGCGCACTCCGCGAGGGTGTCCTCCGCCCGGCTGCCGGGGGTGAACCACGGCGGGAACTGGAAGAGCAGGGTCCCCAACCGGTCCGCGGCGCGCAGCGGTTCGAGCGCGTCGCGGAAGCGCTGCCACACGGCGTCGACGAGCTCGGGTCCCGCCACCCGCCCGCGCAGGTCGGGCGGGAGCGCGGCCTGCCGCGTCCGGTGCCCGGTGAGCATCGAGAACGCCTTCACGTCGAAGCGGAAGCCGTCCGGCGTGCGCTCTGCCCACAGGTGGCTGTTGCGGACCTGGGGGAGTGCGTAGTACGTCGAGTCGACCTCGACGAGCGGGAAGCGGCCGGCGTAGTGCCGCAGTCTTCCCGCCGAGTCCCGCAGGCCCCGCGGGTACCAGCCGCTGGCCAACAGCGCGCGGTCCGTCCACGAACAGGTCCCCACCAGAATCTCGCTCATCCGGCCCGGGTACCCCGTGGAGCTCAGGAGGTGCGCAGGGAAGCCAGCACGTCGATGCGGTTGGTGGTGATCGAGTCGACGCCCGCGGCGAGCAGGCGGCGCATCGAGCGGCGCGTGTCGGGGGTCCAGGCCGAGAGGAGCATGCCGTGGCGGCGCACGTGGATCGCCAGTTCGCGGTCGACCAGCGGGAAGCGGTAGTTCAGCCAGCGCGGCTTGACCGCGTCGAGCAGGACGGGGCGGGGCGGGGCCAGGGTCGTCCAGGTCAGCGCGATCTCCGCGCCCGGATCGGCAGCGCGGACGGCGAGCATCGTCTCCCCGCCCGCGCAGTAGTACACCCGCTCCGCAGCGCGGCACTCCGCGACGGCCCCGACGACCGCGCGCACGTCGTCGTAGGACGCGCCCGGCAGGTCGATCATGAGCCGGTGCCCCTCGGTGGCCGCGAGGGCCGCTTCGAGGGTCGGCACGCCGCCCTCGGTGAGGCCGTCGACCTCCGCGGCGGAGAGGGCGGCGATCGGCCGGTCGCACTCCCACAGACGCTTGAGCGTCGCGTCGTGCAGCAGGACGGGCACGCCGTCGCTGGTCAGGCGGACGTCGATCTCCACCGCGTCCGCGCCCCGGTCGAGCGCGGAGCGCAGGGACGGGAGGGTGTTCTCGCGGACGCGGTAGGGATCGCCTCGGTGGGCCACAGCAGTCACGGTGCGCATGGGCCCATTGTGGTGCCGTCCTACCGGGCCAGCCACGTATCCGTGTACGTGTCGATCTCCGTCGCGATCCGGGCCTTGCCCGCCGGGTCGAGGAAGGACGCCGCCACGGCGTTCTTCGCGAGGTCCGCGATGCCGCGCTCGTCGAGGCCGAGGAGACGGGCCGCGACGGCGTACTCGCTGTTCAGGTCCGTGCCGAACATGGGCGGGTCGTCGGAGTTGACGGTGACGGTCACCCCGGCCGCCACGAACTGCCTGATCGGGTGCTCGTCGAGGGTGCGGACCGCGCGCGTCGCGATGTTCGAGGTCGGGCAGACCTCCAGCGGGATGCCGTGCTCGGCGAGGTGGGCGAGGAGCTCCGGGTCCTGCACGGAGGTCGTGCCGTGGCCGATGCGCTCGGCGCCCAGGTGGTTCAGGGCGTCCCAGACCGTCTCGGGGCCCGTCGTCTCGCCCGCGTGCGGGACCGAGTGCAGGCCCGCCGCGATGGCCCGGTCGAAGTACGGCTTGAACTGCGGGCGCGGGACGCCGACCTCGGGCCCGCCGAGGCCGAAGGAGACCAGGCCCTCGGGGCGCAGCTTGTCGGTGGTGGCAAGGCGGACCGTCTCCTCGGCCGATTCGAGGCCGGCCTCGCCCGGGATGTCGAAGCACCAGCGCAGTACGGTGCCGAACTCGCTCTCGGCGGCCTTGCGGGCGTCCTCGATGGCGTCCATGAAGGCGCGGTCGTCGATGCCGCGGCGGACGGAGGAGAAGGGGGTGATGGTCAGCTCGGCGTAGCGGACGTTCTGCCGCGCCATGTCGCGGGCCACCTCGTAGGTGAGCAGGCGCACGTCCTCCGGGGTGCGGATCAGGTCCACGACGGACAGGTAGACCTTGATGAAGTGCGCGAAGTCCGTGAACGTGAAGTAGTCGGCGAGCGCCTCGGGGTCGGTCGGCACCGCGGAGTCGGGGTGCCGGGCGGCCAGCTCGGAGACGATGCGGGGGGAGGCCGAGCCCACGTGGTGCACGTGCAGTTCCGCCTTGGGCAGTCCGGCGATGAAGGCGTGCGGGTCGCCGGCTGTCGCGGGTGCGGTCTTCTGCTGCTCGGTCACGGTTTCCTCCCCAGGAACGGGTTTGATCGGCTGATCGGTGGGTCGGGATCATCGTAGGCGGCGGTCGGCGCGGGCAAAGCTGGGGCCGTAGCATGACGGAACGTACGAAAGAGGTGACCCGTCATGTCCGCGAAGTCCGAGGACGATGCCGTGCCCGGCGAGGGGGCGCCGGGGGAGCCTGAGGAGCGGGATCCGTGGGCGCCGCCCGCGGAGGGCTCGCCGGGGCCGGGGGCCTTTCCGCCTCCGCCTCCGCCGCAGTCACCCTCTCGCTCTCCCTCCCCGTCTGCATCTCCGACCCCGTCTCCGCTTCCGCCGCCGAGTCCGCAGGCCGGTAACCCCTTCGCGGCGCCCGGCGAGCCCGTGCCGCCGCCTCCGGTCGCGCCGGACGGGCCGGGGCAGGTGCCGTACGGGTACGGGCATCAGGGGCCGGGCGGTTTTCCGGGGTACGAGGGGCAGCCCGGGCCCCCCGGCTACCAGGGTTATCCGGGATACCCCGGTTACCCGGGGCACCCCGGCGGCCAGGGCGGACCCGGCTACGGCTGGCCCGCCATGCCGATGGCGCCCGCGAACGGCATGGGCGTGACCGGGCTGGTCCTCGGGATCATCGCGGCCGTCGGCTTCTGCCTGTGGCCGCTGGCGATCATCCTCGGCATCCTCGCGGTGATCTTCGGCGCGGTGGGGCGCGGGAAGGCGCGGCGGGGCGAGGCGACGAACGGCGGGCAGGCCCTCGCCGGGATCATCTGCGGAGCCGCGGGCATCGCCCTGGGCGTGGCGTTCCTGGTGCTCCTCATCGTGCTGCCCGACGACTACACGGACGCGAACTCCTCGCCGGACGACCCGGGTTATTCGGCGACGTCGGCCTCCTGAGCCGCCCCGCGCGGCCCCGGCTCACCCCCCGTACGTGGCCTCCGACTCGTCGAGCACGGCGGAGAAGTCCGCGGCCAGGCGGACCGCGTCCGCCGTCTGGAGCGCGGACGTGGTGATGCGCACGGCGGTGGGCGTGGCGATGCGGAAGCGCGCGCCCGCGGCCACCCACCACCCCCGCGAGCGCAACCCGTTGACCACCGCGGACTCGTCCCGCACGGGCACCCATACGTTCATCCCGCTCGCCCCCCGCGCCGTGATCCCGTGCCGGTCGAGCTCACGGATCAGCGCCTCGCGCCGCTCCGTGTAGGCGCGTTCGGCCCGCCCCACCACCTCGCGCGTCGCGGGGTCGGTCATCGTCCGCTCGACCGTCTCCTGCAGTACGTGACTGACCCACCCTGAGGTGAGCAGCATCCGCCCCTCGTGCCGGGCCAGCGTGGTGGCGTCGCACGCGAGGGCCGCCCACCGCAGGTCGATGCTGAGGTGCTTGGAGACGGTGCGCACCTGCGCCCAGCGCGGGAGCCCGCCGGTCGCCAGTGAGTGCGGGGCCGCGCCCGCCACCTCGGCGTTGTGGTCGTCCTCGACGACGAGGACGTCCGGATGGCCGTCGAGGGCGTCGAGCAGCGCATCGCGCCGCGCCGCCGTGAAGCGGCCGCCCATCGGGTTCTGCCCGCGCGGGCTGCACACCAGGGCCCTGGCACCCGCCCGCAGCGCGCCGCGCAGCGCGTCCGGCCTGATGCCCTCGTCGTCCACGGCCACCGGCGCCATGCGCAGCCCCAATGCCGGTACGAGGTCGAGGAGATGGTGGAAGCCGGGGTCCTCCACGGCCACCGTGTCACCCGGCTTCAGCTCCACCGAGAGCAGCCGGGCCATGCAGTCAAGCGCCCCGTGCGCGAAGGTCACCCGCTCCGGTGGCACCCCGTCCCGCGCGAACCACTCCCGGGCCAGCTCCTCGAGTCCCGCGAGGCGCGGCGCCGCGCGGTGCGATCCGCCCACCGGCTCCACCCGGGCGGGTGGCGTCAGGACCGGCAGCAGAGCCGAATCCGGATGCCCGCCCGCCAGGTCGCGCACTCCCTGGGGCGCCCTGGGCGGCCTGCGGGTCCCCACCGCCGGGGCCTGCGCCACGACCGTTCCGCCCCGGCCGCGGGTCACCACGATCCCGCGCTGGCGCAGTTCCTTGTAGGCCGTCGCGACCGTGCCTGCGCTGACCCCCAAGTCGTCGGCGAGCCTGCGCACCGGAGGCAGCGCGGCCCCCGGCGCCAATCCGCCGTCGGCCACGGCCTGTTCGACCGACGCGGTAATGCCCTTGGCGGTCGAACCACTGATCACATATTGTGCTGCCACGTAAGAGATTATGTACCGGTACAAAAAACTGAGTCAAGTCGACACCAGCACGTCCAGGGGGATGGGTGAGCTTCAGTCAACAGCGGGCCGCGTTGTACGCACGGATACCAGGGGGTGCCGACGGCCGCCGCATGCTCTGGATCGCCCTGATCAACAAGGTGGGGACCGGACTCTGGATGGGGGCGGCCGCCCTCTACTTCACCCTGGTCACCGGGCTGTCCGTCGCCGAGGTCGGCGTCCTGCTCGGAGTCTCGGGCGCCGTCGGCATCGCGGGCGCCCCGCTCGCCGGCCACCTCGCCGACCGCTTCCCGGTCACCCGCATCATCATCGGCGCCCAACTCCAGCAGGCCATCGCGCTGTTGGCACTGCTCACGACGGACGACTTCGCGCTGCTCCTGCTGTACTCGGCCGTCAACAGCCTCGCCGACCGCGGCGCCAACGTGCTCACCAAGCTGTACGCCGCCCGGATCGCGGGCCCGGACCGCACCAGGTACCAGGCGGTGCAGCGCACCGTCTCCAACGCGGGCTGGGCCCTCGGCGGTCTGGCCGGTGCGCTCGCTCTCGCCGTCGGCACCACCCACGCCTACCAGGCGCTGCTCATCGGGAACGTGGTCAGCTTCCTCGCCGCCGCGGCCCTCACCCTGCGCTGCGCCGAACCGCCTTCACCGTCCCGGGTGGTCACCGACCCGACGGCCACCGGGACCGCGACCGCGCCCGTCGCCCCGGCGTCCAATCCCTGGCGCGACCGCTCCTACCTGCTCTTCACGGTCACCGAAGCGGCCCTCTTCCTCGACGACGCGGTGCTCCAGGTGGGCATCCCCCTGTGGATCGTCCACGCCACCGACGCCCCGCACGGCCTCGCGCCGCTCCTCATGGTGCTCAACTGCGTGCTGGTCGTCTGCTGCCAGGTCCCGCTGTCCCGGTTCGGCAGTACGCCGGAGCGGGCCCGCGCGCTCCTCGTCCCGCTCGCGGGCTGCTTCGTCGTCGGGTGCGCCGCGCTGAGCGCCTCCACGCTCGGTGGCACGTGGCTCGCCGTCGCCGCCCTCACGGTCGCGGCCGTCGCCCTCACCTTCGCGGAGATACTGCACGCCATCGCCTCCTGGGAGCTCTCGATCGCGCTCGCCCCTGGCGACGCCCAGGGCGCCTACCTCGGAGTGCACGGCCTGTCCTCGTCTGCCCAGCGCAGCGGCGGACCGCTGCTGGTCACCGCCGTGATCGCGGCGGGCCCGCTCGCCTGGCCGGTCCTCGGCGCGGGCGTGATCGTGACGGTGGCGGCGCAGAGCCGTCTGGTACGCAAGCGGCTGAGCGGGCGGAGCACCGCGGCAGGCCCCGTCGTGGCGGGCGGCGGTCCGGCCCCGGGGGACCCCGCGCCGAGCGAGGCCGCGACTCCCCGGCCCATGTGAGGCGACCCGCCGGTCAGAGGCGGGAGCGGGCCTCCATGAGGGCGAAGCCCAGCAGGTTGGGCCCCCGCCACCGGGCGGGGTCGTCCGTCCGGGGATCGTCGGCCGCCAGGCCGATGCCCCAGACGCGGTCCAGGGGGCTCGCCTCGACCAGGACCCGGTGGCCCGTGCCCAGGAGGAAGTCGCGCAGGGCGGGGTCCGAGGCGAACTTGTGCGTGCTGCCCCTGACCACGATGTCGAAGCGCTCACGCGTCCAGGTCGCCTCGTCGAAGCCCCGTACGAGCCGGCCCGCCTTCTTCGCCTCCGCGGGGGTCCGGGCCGCGAGGGCCGCCCGCTCCGCCTCCGGGTCACCGAAGAGGCGGGCCTTGGCGGCCATCATCCAGTGCTCGGCCGTCGCGTACCGCACGCCGTCCACGGTGAAGGGCGAGGGCCACCACTGGCTGAGGCAGCTCGCGCCCAGCGTGCCGTCGCGGCGCGGGGTGTGGCCCCAGAAGTGCAGGTACTTCACCTTCTCGCCCGCGCGCACCGCGCGGACCAGCGCCTCCACCGTCCGGATCGAGTCGTTCTCCGTCATGCACGCGAGTCTGGCACGCACCACGGACACTCCGTCCCGGGTTTTCCGGGGGGACTCGACACCTGGTCGACACCTCACCGACAGATTTCGTCGCGTAACCAAAAGGCAACAACGGAATCACTTGTTGGGCTACCGGGGCTCTGTCAGGATCGTCACTCAAATCGATCTGGAGCTACGCCGACCCCAGCGGGACGGGGAGGGCGGCGGAGGAGAGCGTCATGCACAACTTCCAGGCGCGGGACCACTTCGCGGACGGCGCGCAGTTCATCGCCGGGCGGCTGACCAAGGGGACGTCGGGCACCAGCCATGCCGTCGTCGACCCCGCCACGGGCGACGAGGTCCACTCGTACGAGCTCGCCGGAAGGGACGACGTGGACGCCGCCGTCGCCGCGGCCGCCGAGGCCTTCCCGGGCTGGGCGGGCGCCACCCCGGGCGAGCGCTCCGACGCCCTGCACCGGTTCGCGGGCGTCCTCGCGGCGCGCGCCGAGGAGTTCGCGCAGGCCGAGTCGCTGCAGTGCGGCAAGCCGATCAAGCTGAGCCGGGAGTTCGACGTCCCGGGGACCGTCGACAACGCCGCCTTCTTCGCGGGCGCGGCCCGCCACCTCCAGGGCCAGTCGGCCGGCGAGTACACCGGTGACCACACCTCGTACGTACGGCGAGAGCCCATCGGTGTCGTCGGGTCCATCGCCCCCTGGAACTACCCCCTGCAGATGGCGGCCTGGAAGATCCTCCCCGCCATCGCCGCGGGCAACACGATCGTCCTCAAGCCCGCCGAGCTCACCCCCTTCACCTCACTCCTGTTCGCGCAGGCCGCCACCGAGGCGGGCATCCCGGACGGTGTCGTCAACATCGTCAGCGGGGCCGGACGCGACGCGGGCGAGCACCTCGTGGGCCACCCCGACGTGGCCATGACCTCCTTCACCGGGTCCACCGGCGTCGGCAAGCGCGTCGCCGAGATCGCCACCGCCACGGTCAAGCGGCTGCACCTGGAGCTCGGCGGCAAGGCGCCGTTCGTCGTGTTCGACGACGCCGATCTGGCGGCCGCCGTGCACGGCGCGGTCGCCGGTGCGCTCATCAACTCCGGGCAGGACTGCACGGCCGCCACGCGCGCGTACGTGCAGCGTCCCCTCTACGACGCCTTCGTGCAGGGCGTCGCCGACCTCATGGAGAGCGTGCGGCTCGGCGACCCCTTCGACCCGGGCACCGACATGGGGCCGCTCATCTCGCACGTGCACCGCGACCGCGTCGCCGGATTCGTCGACCGGGCCCGGTCCTACGCGCGCGTGGTCACCGGCGGCGAGGCGCTCGCACACCCCGGCGCCTACTACAAGCCCACCCTCATCGCGGACGCCGCGCAGGACAGCGAGGTCGTGCAGTCCGAGATCTTCGGGCCGGTGCTCGTCGTGCTGCCCTTCGACTCCGACGACGAGGGCATCCGGCTCGCCAACGACACCCCGTACGGCCTCGCCGCCTCCGCCTGGAGCCGCGACGTGTTCCGCGCCAACCGCGCCACCCGCGAGATCAAGGCCGGGTGCGTGTGGGTCAACGACCACATCCCGATCCTCAGCGAGATGCCGCACGGCGGCTACAAGGCCTCCGGCTACGGAAAGGACATGTCCGCGTACTCCTTCGAGGAGTACACGCAGGTCAAGCACGTCATGTTCGACAACACCGCGGTGGTCCGCAAGGACTGGCACCGCACGATCTTCGGGGACCGATAGTCACGTCGTCACCAGGCCGCACGACCGGCGGCCGCCTTATTCCCGAAAGGGCAACCACGCGCATGGAGCAGTACGAGCCCGATTGCCTCTCCCCGGCCCAACTGGCCGCCATGCACCGCAGCTTCACGAGCGGCAGGGCCGCCCTGACCCGGCGCTCCGTGCTGCGCGCAGGCACGGGCGGCGCGTTCGCGGCCGGCGGACTCGCGGCGCTGAGCGCCTGCGGGATCCCCGCGGCCGGCAAGAAGCAGGGCGAGGTCTCGTCCGAGGACCACTCGGCGCAGGAGAAGCGCGTCACCTTCTCCAACTGGACCGAGTACATGGACGTCGACGAGAAGGACGAGAACCGGCGGCCGACCCTGAAGGCGTTCACGAAGCGCACCGGGATCGAGGTCAAGTACACCGAGGACATCAACGACAACGTCGAGTTCTTCGGAAAGGTCAAACCGCAGCTCGCCGCGGGCCAGGACACCGGGCGCGACCTCATCTGCGTCACCGACTGGCTGGCGGCCCGGTTCATCCGCTTCGGGTGGGTCCAGAAACTGGACCCGGCCAACCTGCCGCACGCGTACGCCCATCTCTCCACCCAGTTCCGCGACCCCGACTGGGATCCGGGCCGCGCGTACTCGTACCCGTGGACCGGCATCTCCACGGTCATCGCGTACAACAAGAAGGCCACCGGCGGGAAGAAGATCACCTCGGTGTCCGAGCTCCTGGACGACCCGAAGCTGAAGGGGCGCGTCGGATTCCTCTCGGAGATGCGCGACACCGTCGGCATGACCCTCCTGGACCTGGGCAAGGACCCCGGCGACTTCACCGACGACGACTTCGACGCGGCCATCGACCGCCTCCAGAAAGCCGTCGACAAGAAGCAGATCCGCCGCTTCACCGGCAACGACTACACCTCGGACCTCGCCAAGGGCGACATGGCCGCCTGCCTCGGCTGGGCCGGCGACATCGTGCAGTTGAAGGCCGACAACCCCGACATCGGCTTCCACATCCCGGACCAGGGCTACATCACGTCCACGGACAACCTCCTCGTCCCGAACAAGGCGCGCCACAAACGCAACGCCGAGCGGCTCATCGACTACTACTACGAGCCGGAACCCGCGGCCCGCCTCGCGGCGTACATCAACTACGTCTGCCCCGTGGACGGTGTGCGGGAGGCGCTCGCGAAGATCGACGAGGACGCCGCGGCCAACCCGCTGATCATTCCCGACAAGGAGATGAAGGCGAAGTCCCGGGCCTTCCGCTCGCTCACGTCGAAGGAAGAGACCGCGTACGAAGAGAAGTTCGCGAAGCTTCTCGGCGCGTAGGCGGCTCCGCGGTTGCCGGTTCGCGTCCGCGGGGCGGTTTGTGGCTGGTCGCGCAGTTTCCCGCGTCCCTTGAGGGGCGCCCCTGTTCCTCCCTCTACTTCTCCTGGACCCATCATGACCACTGCTCAAGAACACGGCGGCGACGTCCGTCTCGCCGGGATCAGCAAGACCTATGGCTCCTTCACCGCCGTGCACCCTCTCGACCTCACCGTGCCGCAGGGCTCCTTCTTCGCGCTGCTCGGCGCGTCCGGGTGCGGGAAGACCACCACGCTCCGCATGATCGCGGGCCTGGAGGAGCCCAGCTCCGGGACGGTCCGCCTCGGCGACCAGGACGTCACGGCCCTGCCGCCGTACAAGCGGCCCGTGAACACCGTCTTCCAGTCGTACGCCCTCTTCCCGCACCTGGACATCTTCGAGAACGTCGCCTTCGGCCTGCGCCGCCGCGGCATCAAGTCCGTGAAGAACCAGGTCGGCGAGATGCTCGACCTGGTCCAGCTCGGCGAGCAGGCCCGCAAGAAGCCGCACCAGCTCTCCGGCGGCCAGCAGCAGCGCGTCGCCGTCGCCCGCGCGCTCATCAACCACCCCAAGGTGCTCCTCCTCGACGAGCCGCTCGGCGCCCTCGACCTGAAGCTGCGCCGCCAGATGCAGCTGGAGCTCAAGCGCATCCAGACCGAGGTCGGCATCACCTTCGTGCACGTCACGCACGACCAGGAGGAGGCCATGACCATGGCCGACACCGTGGCCGTGATGAACGGCGGCCGCGTCGAGCAGCTCGGCGCCCCCGCCGACCTCTACGAGAACCCGCGGACCACCTTCGTCGCCAACTTCCTCGGCACCTCCAACTTCATCGAGGCGGAGATCCAGGGGGGCGGCGCCAAGAGCGGCGGCGACCTGACCGTCAAGGCCGGCGACTGCAAGCTGACGCTGCCCGCCGCCCGGTGTACGGGCCCCACCGCCACCGGCGACAAGGTCCTGGTCGGCGTACGGCCCGAGAAGATCGCCCTCACGCACGCCGACGACGCGGGGCGGATACCCGAGGGCCGCAACCGCATCACCGGCCGCATCGGCGACAGCAGCTTCATCGGCGTCTCCACGCAGTACGTCGTCCGCAGCCCGGTCTGCCCCTCCTTCGAGGTGTACGCGCAGAACATCGAGCGCGACGGCCGCCTCACCCCGGGCGCCGAGGTCGTCCTGCACTGGAACCCGGCGCACACCTTCGCCCTGGACGCCGCACAGGACGTCGCGGCGGGCGTCGAGAAGGTCGAGGAGGAAGCCTCCGCATGACCACCGTGACCGACGCGCCACCCCCGGCCCCCGGGGCCGCACCCGACGACAGCGCCCCGGCCCCGCGCAGGACCCGCAAACGCGGCCGCCTCGTCCCGTACTGGCTGCTGCTCCCCGGCCTTCTCTGGCTGGTCGTCTTCTTCGCGCTGCCGCTCGTCTACCAGGCGTCGACCTCCGTGCAGACCGGCTCCCTCGAAGAGGGCTTCAAGGTCACCTGGCACTTCGCCACCTACTGGGACGCGGCCGCCGACTACTGGCCGCAGTTCCTGCGCTCGGTGCTCTACGCGGGCGCCGCCACGGTCCTGTGCCTGCTGCTCGGCTATCCGCTCGCCTACCTCATCGCGTTCCGCGCGGGCCGCTGGCGCAACGTCATCCTCGTCCTGGTCATCGCGCCGTTCTTCACCAGCTTCCTGATCCGCACGCTGGCGTGGAAGACGATCCTCGCGGACGGCGGCCCCCTCGTGGGCGCCCTGAACTCCCTGCACGTCCTCGACGTCACCAGCTGGCTGGGTGTCACGGACGGCGACCGGGTCCTCGCCACGCCGCTGGCGGTGATCTGCGGACTCACGTACAACTTCCTGCCGTTCATGATCCTGCCGCTCTACACCTCCCTGGAGCGCATCGACGGGCGGCTGCACGAGGCCGCGGGTGACCTGTACGCCAGGCCGTCGACGACCTTCCGCAAGGTGACCTTCCCGCTCTCCATGCCGGGTGTCGTCTCCGGCACGCTGCTCACCTTCATCCCGGCGGCGGGCGACTACGTGAACGCGGACCTGCTCGGATCCACCGACACGCGCATGGTCGGAAACGTCATCCAGACGCAGTTCCTGCGCATTCTGGATTACCCGACGGCCGCCGCGCTCTCCTTCATCCTCATGGCCGCCATCCTCTTCATGGTGACCTTCTACATCCGCAAGTCAGGGACGGAGGATCTCGTCTGATGGCCGCCTTCTTCCGCCGGCTGCGGCGCAATGCCGTCGTCATCGCGGGCCTGCTGACGCTCGCGTATCTGCTGCTTCCCAACGTCGTCGTGACGGTGTTCTCCTTCAACAAGCCGAAGGGGCGCTTCAATTACTCCTGGCAGGAATTCTCGCTCGACGCGTGGCGGGACCCCTGCGGCGTCGCCGACATGTGCGGATCGCTCTCGCTGAGCCTGCAGATCGCCACCTGGGCGACGATCGGCGCGACCGTGCTCGGCACGATGATCGCCTTCGCGCTCGTGCGCTACCGCTTCCGGGCGCGCGGCGCGGTGAACTCGCTGATCTTCCTGCCGATGGCGATGCCCGAGGTCGTGATGGCCGCCTCGCTGCTCACGCTCTTCCTCAACATGGGCGCCCAGCTCGGTTTCTGGACCGTGCTCATCGCCCACATCATGTTCTGCCTCAGCTTCGTGGTGACCGCCGTCAAGGCGCGCGTCATGTCGATGGACCCCCGTCTGGAACAGGCCGCGCAGGACCTCTACGCGGGTCCCGTGCAGACGTTCCTGCGGGTCACCCTGCCGATCGCCGCACCTGGCATCGCGGCGGGCGCGCTGCTCGCCTTCGCTCTCTCCTTCGACGATTTCATCATCACGAATTTCAATGCGGGATCGACTGTGACGTTCCCCATGTTCGTCTGGGGATCCGCGCAGCGGGGCACGCCCGTTCAGATCAATGTGATCGGTACGGCGATGTTCCTCGTGGCCGTACTGCTCGTGCTCGCCGGAATGCTCGTCGGCAAGCGCCGCAACAAGCAGGCGAAATAGCGCTTCTCTGTTCTTCGAAGGATTCCTGTTTCCGAAGGATCCCTGTTTCCGAAGGAGTGGAAATCATGGCCCCAGGCGCCATGACCCGTTGGACCTCATCTCTCGCCGACGCCCGGCCTCTCTCGTACTGGCTGGACGACCCCGGCAGGCCGGCCCCCGAGCCCGCCCTGACCGGCGACGAGCGCTGCGACCTGCTCGTCGTCGGCGGCGGGTACAGCGGCCTGTGGACCGCGCTCATCGCCAAGGAGCGCGACCCGCACCGCGACGTCGTCCTGGTCGAGGGCCGCGAGGCGGGCTGGGCCGCGTCCGGCCGCAACGGCGGCTTCTGCGCCGCCTCCCTCACCCACGGCATCGCCAACGGCCTGGCCCGCTGGCCCGGCGAGATCGGGAAGCTGGAGGAGCTCGGCGCCCGCAACCTCGACGAGATCGAGGCGGCCGTCAAGCGCTACTCCATCGACTGCGACTTCGAGCGCACCGGCGAGATCGACGTGGCCACCGAACCGCACCAGCTGGCCGAACTGCGCGAGATGTACGAGGAGATGGCCGAGCACGGCCTGGCGGGCGGCGCCGAACTGCTCGACGCGGACACCCTGCGCGAACAGGTCGACTCGCCGACCTTCCTCGGCGGCCTCTGGGACCGCGAAGGCGTCGCCATGCTGAACCCGGCCAAGCTGGCCTGGGGTCTGAAGCGGGCCTGTCTGGAGAAGGGCGTACGCGTCTACGAGCACACGCCCGCGCTCCAACTGGCTTCTGCGGGCGCGGGGATGGCGATCCGCACCCCGTACGGCAGGGTCTTCGCCGGGCAGGTCGCGCTCGCCACGAACATCTTCCCGTCGCTGGTCAAGCGCCTGCGTCCGTACACGGTCCCGGTCTACGACTACGCGCTGATGACGGAGCCCCTGACCGACGAGCAGCTGGCGGCGATCGGCTGGAAGAACCGCCAGGGCCTCGGCGACAGCGCCAACCAGTTCCACTACTTCCGGCTCTCCGCCGACAACCGCATCCTGTGGGGCGGTTACGACGCGATCTATCCGTTCGGCGGCAAGGTGCGCGCCGAGTACGACGACCGCCCCGAGACCTACGCGAAGCTCGCCGGACACTTCTTCACCTGCTTCCCGCAGCTGGAGGGGGTGCGCTTCACGCACGCGTGGGGCGGCGCCATCGACACGTGCTCGCGCTTCTCGGCGTTCTTCGGCACGGCCCACAAGGGCCGGGTCGCCTACGCGGCGGGGTACACGGGTCTCGGTGTCGGGGCCACCCGGTTCGGCGCCGACGTGATGCTGGACCTGCTGTCCGGCGAGCGGACGGAGCGTACGGACCTGGAGATGGTCCGCACGAAACCGCTGCCGTTCCCGCCCGAGCCCTTCGCGTGGACCGGTGTCGCGCTGACCAAGTGGTCGCTCGCCCGGTCCGACGCCAACGGCGGCAAGCGGAACCTCTGGCTCAAGACGATGGACAAACTGGGCCTCGGCTTCGACAGCTGACGGGACGCACGGGACGCATCGAGCGAACGGTCGGCGGGCCACTGAGCGGGGCGTGATCAACCGGCGCACGCCCCGCTCGTCCCCGGTGCCCCCCGCACCACCAACTGGCAGCCGGAACCCGCGTAATGCCGCGCCCCGAAGCCTCTCTCCCCATGGCACGCACTGTTGTCGTACAGGAGAGAGAGGTTCTGTCATGACTGGCTGGACTGGTCCGGGTGGCTCTGGAGCGAGGGCGGCGGCCGAATGGCTGGCGTCGGCGGCGCCGGACCCGGACGCCTGCCGCTGGGAATGGGAGCGCAGCCCCCTCGGGGTCGCGCTCCTGCCCGCCGGGCGGCGCTGGGACGTGCTGATCCTGCCCGCCGAACTCGGCTATCCCACGCTCGACGTGCTGACCCGCTGCATCGACCGTCCCGGCCCCGTGCTCGCCGACTTCGGCGACGAACGCACGGGGTTCTTCGTGCCGCCGGGCACGGTCTCCCGCTGGCTCGGTACGGGCGTACGCGGCGTCGGCAGCGGCACCTGGATCGTCGTGCCTCATCCCGGGCGGGCCACGGGCGGCATCCGCTGGCTGGTCCCGCCGGACGGCTCGGGGACGCTGACGGACCCGGCACTGCTCGAACTCGCGATGCACGAGGCGGCGGCGTGGCTGGCACGGGAGGGGGAGGAGTGAGCCGCCGGAGGCGGGAAGGGTGCCGTCGGGAGCCGGGAGCGTGCGGCCGGACACCGAGGGCGTGCCGTCGGACACCTTGACAACTCAATTGGTCTGGACCAAGTTAAGCGCGACCCGCCCTCCACCCCCCCCATGCCCGGAGGCAGTTGTGGACCGCTCCTTGTTGCCCCGAACCAGCCGCGCGAGCCGCGTCAGACGTCTCGCCGTGGTCGCCGTCGCCGCCTGCGCGCTCACCGCGTCCGGCCTGCTCTCCACCCGCGCGACGGCGGCTCCCGAGCTCCCGGTCACCGCGGACCGTACGGCTGCCCCCGCCGGTGGAGCCCCCGCCGGTCGAGCCCTCGCCGACCACGCCCTCGTCGGCTATCTGCACACCAGCTTCGCCAACGGCTCCGGCTACACCCGCCTCGCGGACACCCCCGACAGCTGGGACATCATCGACCTGGCCTTCGGCGAGCCGACCTCCGTGACCTCGGGCGACATCCGCTTCGGCCTCTGCCCGAAGACCGAGTGCCCGAACGTGGAGACCAAGGACGAGTTCAAGGCCGCCGTGAAGGCGAAGCAGGCGGCGGGCAAGAAGGTCCTCATATCCATCGGCGGCCAGAACGGCCAGGTCCAGCTGAAGACGGCGCAGGCCCGCGACACCTTCGTCTCCTCGGTCTCCAGGATCATCGACGAGTACGGCCTCGACGGCCTGGACATCGACTTCGAGGGCCACTCGCTCGCGCTCAACGCCGACGACACCGACTTCAGGAACCCGAAGACCCCGGTGATCGTCAACCTCATCTCCGCCGTGAAGACCCTCAAGGCCAGGTACGGCGCCGGTTTCACGCTCACCATGGCGCCCGAGACCTTCTTCGTGCAGCTCGGGTACCAGTTCTACGGCACCGGAAAGTGGGGCGGCCAGGACCCGCGCGCGGGTGCGTACCTCCCGGTCATTCACGCCCTGCGCGACGACCTCACGCTGCTGCACGTCCAGGACTACAACTCGGGCCCGATCATGGGCCTGGACAACCAGTACCACTCCATGGGCGGCGCGGACTTCCACATCGCGATGACCGACATGCTGCTCACCGGCTTCCCCGTGGCGGGCGACAAGAACAAGGTCTTCCCGCCCCTGCCGCCCCAGAAGGTCGCCGTCGGCATGCCCGCGTCCGTCAACGCGGGCAACGGGCATGTGCCGACGAGCGAGGTCAACAAGGCCCTGGACTGCCTGACCAAGGGAACCAACTGCGGGTCGTACCGGACCCATGGCACCTGGCCGGACCTGCGCGGCCTGATGGCCTGGTCGGTCAACTGGGACCGCTTCAACAACCGGGAGTTCTCGAAGAACTTCGACGCGTACTTCGGCTGATCACCACCAGCATCACCTGCAGCAGCGCCACGGACAGACACCAGCCCGCCACCACGTCCAGGGGCCAGTGGTACCCGCGTCGCACCAGCCCGAACCCGACCGCGACGTTCAACAGGCAGCAGCCGATGACCAGTTCGCGGCGGCCGTACGCGCCGCGCAGCAACGGCAGGACGAGCAGGACCGCCGCGCCGTAGGCGACCGCGGCGGTCACCGCGTGGCCCGAGGGGAAGTAGCCCTCGTGACCGGCCGAGCCGGGCGGACCCGGGCGGTCGACCAGCGCCTTGAGCGGGGTCACGAGCGCGGGCACCGCGGCCATCGCGACGAGCGCGGCGGCCGCGGGCAGCCACCAGCGGTGGGCGCCGGACCGCTGCCCGCGCCAGGCCGTGTACGCGAGGACGGCGACGAGGACAGGCACGGCCACCGTGACGTTGCCGAGGTCGGCGAGGAACTCGGCGGCACGGTCCGGCAGGCGGCTGCCCGCGAGGGTGCGCGCCGCGTGTTCGTCGGCACGGCGCAGCGGCCCGTCGGCCACGACCTGCCAGGTGAGGAGCGCGAAGAGCAGTGCGCACAGAGAGAGGGAGAGGGCGGGCCGCCGTGGTGCGGGAGTCCGGCTCTCCGGCGCGGCGGACACGCCCCGGGGGCCCGGGGGCGGGGAAGCAGACATGGCCCCCAGCCTGGCAGGAACGATCGCCCGCCCGCGCGTGCGGGGCACGGCGCGCGGACGGGAGCGTGCTCAGTGCCCGTGGTCGCAGCACTGGCTCCGCAACTTCGCACCCGTACGGTCCCAGTGCGCCCGGTCCCGTGCCGCGACCCGCACCGCGGCGACGGAGCCGACCAGCTCCTGCTGCTCGTACGGCACGCCGCCCCGCATGACCGACACCGTCCGCACCAGCGAGTCGAAGTCGGTGAAGGGGTCTCCGTCGATGACCGCGAGGTCGGCGAGCTTGCCCACCTCAAGCGTGCCGAGGTCGCGGTCGAGACCGAAGATCCGCGCGGGCGCGGAGGTCGCCGTGCGCAGCGTGCGGGAGACCGACATGCCGCCGCGCCGCAGGGCGCGCAGACCGATGTGCACGCCCAGGCCGGTCGGGATGCCGGGGGAGTCCGTGCCGATGGCGATGAGCCCGCCGGCCGCCGAGATCCTGCGGTAGATGTCGATCTCCCGTGTCAGGGTGGCCAGTTGCGCCTCGGTGGGCGGCTGCGCCGCCAGGTCCCGCACCTGGGAGGTCTCCCACGGCGGCATGAGGCGGGTGACCCGCGGGTCCTTCGCGAGGCCCGGGGCCGCGCCGATCAGCGGGGCGGCCGAGAACGGCGTGGCGACCAGGTGGAAGTCGCCGGTGGCGGTGTAGATCTCCGTCACGTCCTGGTAGGCGAACTCGCCCGCGGTGGTGGCGTGGCCGAACTCGGCGCGCTGTGTCGCCTGGAGGTGCGTCGTCAGGTCGTGGCCGAGCTGGATGCCGGGGGAGAGGTTGTGGCTGCCGCAGCGCACGCCGAGCTCCTGGTGCGCGAAGCGCGCGGCCTCCTCCATCACCCAGCCAGGGGCCCGTACGTAGGTCTTGACGAAGTCCCAGTCGAGGGCCTTGCCGCGCGAGAGGGTCCGGCGCAGGCCCTCGCGGGTCGCGTGGACGCGGTTGTCCCACGCGACGCGCGTCCCGTCGAGCACTTCGCTCGCGGTCACGAGCCGGGGTCCGGCCAGCTCACCGGCGGCGACGGCCTCGCGCAGGCGGGCCCCCTCGTATCCGGCGCCGCCCATCGACACGGTGCTCGTGACGCCGTAGGAGAGGAACAGGGTGGCCTGCCTGCCGCCGTAGACGGACGGCTGCGGGTGCATGTGGGAGTCCCACAGGCCGGGGATCACGGTGTGCTCCGCGGCGTCGACGCGGCGGGCGGCGGCGCGGCCCGCCCGGTGCGGTTCGACGGCGGTGACGCGCCCGCCGCGGATGATGATGTCGACGTCCTCGCGGACGGTGTCGTCGTCGCCGGCGCCGTCCCAGAAGCGGCCCGCGTGGACGACGGTGTCCTCGGCCGCGGGGCGCCGGTGGCCGAGCGGCAGCTTGACGGTGCGGACGCTGCCGTCGGCGACGGTGAGGAGCCGGAGCCGGCCCGCCGACAGGTAGAGGACGTGACGGCCGTCGCCCGACCAGGTGGGGTGGTCGGCGGCCTCGCCGGGGAAGGTGCGGGGCGTGCCGTCGGGGGTGCCGTCGGGGCGCACCGGCAGCAGCCACAGCGCGGACTCGACGACGGCGGCCATGTACCGGCCGTCCGGGGACCAGACCGGGCCGTTGCTGGTGCGGTCGGAGAGGGACGTGTGCGGCGCCACCGCGTGGGTCTCGGCGGAGCCGTCGACGGTGTCGATCACCCGGATGAGGTTGTAGCCCTCGCGGAAGCGCTGGTTGATGCGGTTGCGGACGCTGACCGCGACCCGGCGGCCGTCGGGGGACCAGCTGGGGCGGCCGGAGATCTCGCCGCCGGGCGGACTGGCCGCCAGCTTCGTCTCCTCACCCGTGCGCAGGTCACGTATCAGCAGGTTCGTCGCGAGGTCGAAGCAGGCGAGGCGGTTGCCGTCGGGGGAGGGCGCCGGCTGGATCCGGCCGCCGGAGGCGATCACCGTCTCCTTGCCGTCGGCCAGCTCCCGTCGCCGGATGGCGGGCATGCCGTCGCGGTCGTCGGAGTACAGCAGGGCCTTGCCGTCGGGCGTCCACGCCGCCGCGTAGAGGTACCCGGTCGCCTTGGCCCGGGTCACCCTGCGCGGCGCCCTGCCGCCCGAAACGTCGCCGATCCAGAGGGAGTTGAGGGCGGTGAAGGCGACCTGCCCGCCGTCGGGGGAGAGCGCGGGCAGGTCGAAGGCGCGCACCGGGCGGCTTTCGGTGCCGTCCAGATCGAACGACTTGACCCGGTAGTCCGGGCGGTCGAGGGGCAGGGGTGCGGTGAAGGGGATGTCCTCACGGGTGCCGGGGGCGGCGGGCCGTACGACGGTGAAGCGGCCGTCGACGGTGAGGAGCAGCTCCTTGGCGGAGATCCAGCGGGGCGGTACGGGCGCGATGTCGCCGCCCACCGCCACGGTCTCGCCGGCCACGACGAGGGTGCAGCCCGCGTGGGGCGCGGCCGTCGTGCGCAGGTAGGCGAGCGTGCCGTCGGAGGAGACGGCGGGCACGAGGAGCTGGCCGGTGCCGGTGTGCTCCACGGTGACGGAGCCGCTGCCGTCGGCGGCCACGGAGGCGATCGTGCGGGCGTCGAGCGCGCCCGACTCCGCCGCGGCGCGGACGAACAGCACCCGCTTGCCGTCGGGTGACCAGACCGGGTCGAAGTCCTCCCACGCGCCGTCCTGCACGGGACCCGGCTGACCGGGACGGCCGGTCAGCCGGGTCAGCTCGCCGGTGGCCAGCTCCAGGGTCCAGATGCGGAAGGGGGCGCCGGTCACCGGGTCGCCGTCGCGCTCGGAGGCGAAGGCGAGCCGCTTGCCGTCCGGCGACCAGGCGGGGCCGCGGCAGTCCCACGGGCCTTCGGTACGTTGGGTCAGCTCGGAGCCGTCCGGCCTCAGCGTCCAGATCTGGAAGGTGCCCGAGCGGAACGCGCAGACGGCGATGGACCGCCCGTCGGGCGAGTGCACCGGACGCGTCGGCTCCAGGTCCGCCGGGGTGAGCGGCACGGCCTCGCCGCCCTTGCGCGGCAGGGACCACAGCACGCCCTGCACCTCGGCGACCAGCCGGTCGCCCGCGAGGGAGGCGGAACCGGTGGTGGCGGCGGTGAAGCGCAGCGAGGCCCCGGCGGCGCCCGCGGTGGCGGCGGGGCCGGCCGGACCGGCGGCGGGAGTCGCGTGCGCGGGTCCGGCGCCCGCGAACGCGCCGGTCGTGGCCGCCGCGCCCGCCACTGTGGTCGTCCGCAGAAAACGACGCCGCGAGAACTCCGGGATGGTCAACTTTCCTCCAACGCAGGCCTGTTGGTGAGGCCGGTGGAGTGCAGCGGCCATGGGTCGCGATCTTCATCCAGAGGTCGGGCGGCGAGGAGTGCGGCGCAGGATCCGGGCGAAATTGATCAGCACCGCGCAGGAAAGCGCGCTATACAGGCGGTTGTGTGTACCGATACGCCGAGGGGGAGCGGCGGCGAGTCACCCCTGCCGGAGCCGGGCGTCGACCGTCTGGACCGGCTGATCGTGAACGCCCTCCAGGTCGAGCCGCGGGCCTCCTGGACCAAGATCGGCTCCGTTCTCGGAGTGGACGCCGCCACCGTCGCCCGCCGGTGGATCCGGCTGCGGGCCGCGGGCCTGGTCTGGGTGACCGCGAGTGAGTCCTCGCCCGGTCTCGGCCGCAGGGCCGTCGTCGAGGTGGAGTGCGCGGGCAATCCCCTGGAGCTGGCCGAGGAGCTCGCCCGCGACCGGGAGTGCCGCACGCTCGACATCGTGTCGGGCGGGCGCAATCTGCTGCTCGGCGTGGGCACGGCCGACGAGGCGGGCCTCGCCGACTACGTCCTGACCCGGCTCGGCGCGGGTCCGCAGGTACGGGCCGTGCGCACCCAGCTCGTCACCTCCTTCACCCGGGACCCGGGCGAGTGGCGGCTCGGGGAGCTCTCGCCGGACCAGCTCGAACGGCTCACCGGCCCCGGCCCCCGCGATGCCGCCGCCCGCGACGCCGCCGCCTGCGACGCCCTGACCCGGTTCGAGCGCGAGGTGGTGGCCGCACTGCATGAGGACGGGCGCATGCCCGCCACCCGGATCGCCGCCCGCACGGGCGTCCCCGTGCGCCGGGCGCGGGAGACCGTGCACCGCCTGCTCGCCCAGCAGCGGGTGCTGCTGTGGACGGACGTGGCCCGCGCGATGTCCGGGCGGTCCGTGCAGGCCTGGTACTTCATCCGGGTTCCGGCGCGCCGCCTGACGGGAGTGGCCGCGCGGCTGGCGCGCCTGGAGGAGGCGCGTCTGGTGGTCGCCGCCGTCGGGACGTACAACCTGGCGATGTGCGTCTGGATGCGGGAGCTGACCGACGTGACCCGCCTTGAGGCGCGGATCGAGGACGGACTCGAAGGGGTGCAGATCGCGGACCGCTGCATCACGCTGCGCACCGTCAAGCGCGCGGGATACCTGCTCGACGCGCAGGGGCGGAGGTCCGGCCGGGGGCCGGTGTGAGGGCGCGGGCGTGGCGCCGTACCGGTCCACCGGGGGAGAACGCGCCGAAGGGCTGGCGCAAGGGGGGGAGTGCGCCAG
Organism: Streptomyces sp. NPDC058308; assembly: GCF_042880275.1. NCBI lineage: Bacteria > Bacillati > Actinomycetota > Actinomycetes > Kitasatosporales > Streptomycetaceae > Streptomyces > Streptomyces sp. NPDC058308. The sequence goes on along the minus strand of NZ_JBHVZA010000011.1, from coordinate 35,513 downwards.
CCCTTCGGTGGTCGGCCGGCCCGGCCTGTCCGAGCCGGTCTGCTTGCGCGAGTCCGTCGGGTGAGGCGCCGAGGCGGCCTTCCGGACCGGCGGTCCGCGCGCCCCGGGGGGTTTGGGGCGGGCGGCCGTCCGATCGGTGAGGAGTTCCGGAGTCGAAGACCCCGGACGTGCGCAAGGGCACGACCAGAGCGGGGCCGGGGAAGCTCCGCCATGGTGCCGCCCACAGTCCCCTGTGAGCGGGTGTTTCTCTCATCTGCAGAAACCGTACGGCAGCTCGTCGCGGGCCGACAGACGGAACAGCAACCCGACATGGGGCCCCCACACCTTCTTCACACGCCCCGACGCCCACCTCAGGTCACACCACCGCCACCGCACGGGATCCGTGCACGTCAGCGCCCTTTTCCGAGCGCCCGTTTCCGGCCATGCGAAAGGCCCGTACGGGGATCCGTACGGGCCTCGCACGCCGGGCCGGGCAGGCGCGGGCGCGCCCGGTTGCTCAGACGCGGGCGAAGGCGCCCTCGATGATGTCGAGGCCCTCGTACAGGAGGTCGTCGCCGATGACCAGCGGCGGCAGGAAGCGCAGGACGTTGCCGTACGTGCCGCAGGTCAGCACGAGCAGGCCCTCCGCGTGGCAGGCCTTGGCCAGGGCGGCGGTCGCCTCCGGGTGCGGCTCCTTGGTCGTACGGTCCTTGACCAGCTCGATGGCGATCATCGCGCCGCGGCCGCGGATGTCGCCGATGATGTCGAACTTCTCGGCCATGGCGGTCAGCCGGGCCTTCATGGTGGCCTCGATGTTCTTCGCCTTGGCGTTGAGGTCGAGCTCCTTCATGGTCTCGATGGCGCCGAGCGCACCGGCGCAGGCCACCGGGTTGCCGCCGTAGGTGCCGCCGAGGCCGCCCGCGTGCGCGGCGTCCATGATCTCGGCGCGGCCCGTGACGGCGGCGAGCGGCAGGCCGCCCGCGATGCCCTTGGCGGTGGTGATCAGGTCCGGGACGATGCCCTCGTCCTCGCAGGCGAACCACTGGCCGGTGCGGCAGAAGCCGGACTGGATCTCGTCGGCGACGAAGACGATGCCGTTGTCGTTCGCGTACTTCACGATCTCCGGCAGGAAGCCCTTGGCGGGCTCGATGAAGCCGCCCTCGCCGAGCACGGGCTCGATGATGATCGCGGCGACGTTCTCCGCGCCGACCTGCTTGCCGATCATGTCGATGGCCTGCTTGGCGGCCTCGGCGCCGGCGTTCTCGGCGCCGGTCGGCCAGCGGTAGCCGTAGGCGACCGGGACGCGGTAGACCTCGGGCGCGAACGGGCCGAAGCCGTTCTTGTACGGCATGTTCTTGGCGGTCAGCGCCATCGTGAGGTTCGTGCGGCCGTGGTAGCCGTGGTCGAAGACGACGACGGCCTGGCGCTTGGTGTGCGCGCGGGCGATCTTGACGGCGTTCTCGACGGCCTCGGCGCCGGAGTTGAACAGGGCCGACTTCTTCTCGTGGTCACCCGGCGTGAGCTCCGCGAGCGCCTCGGCGACGGCGACGTAGCCCTCGTACGGCGTGACCATGAAACAGGTGTGGGTGAACTGCTCCAGCTGCGCGGACGCCCGGCGCACCACGGCCTCCGCGGACGCGCCGACGGACGTCACGGCGATGCCGGAGCCGAAGTCGATCAGACGGTTGCCGTCGACGTCCTCGATGATCCCGCCACCCGCGCGCGCGGCGAAGACGGGCAGCACGGAGCCCACGCCACCGGCGACCACGGCGGTACGGCGGGCCTGCAGCTCCTGCGACTTCGGACCGGGGATGGCGGTGACGACGCGGCGCTCCTGCGGAAGGGCGGTCATGGGGGCTCCTGGGGGGTGGGGCGACGATACGGACGCTCTACTGCTTTCTTCGCAGGTTAGGGGCGAGGCCGGGGGGCGGGCATGCTCCATCGGGGAGTCGTCGGGCGCGGCGGTTGTCCGTGGTGGACATAGCGAGCCGGTCCGTGAAGCGGCTGCCGGGCGGACCGGACACCGGACCGGATACCGGACCGGCGGATACCGGATCGCCGCGGGTCCGGGCGCGTATCCGGTGAACTGCCCCTGCTGGGGCACTAGATTGACCCGCGAAACGACAGTTCGGCTGGTCAGGGGGCAAGGGGCATGGACTCCGACGGCACGCACGACGCTCGCGGCACACACGCCACACCGGTGCCGCGCCCGGCGGCGCCTCCGCCCGGGTCCGCGGTGCCCCGTGCGGGGGGCAGGGCGCCCGGGGTTCCGCCCCGGCCCGCGCAGGCCCCCGGGGCGTCGCCGCTGCCCGACGGGGCCGCCTTCCTCGCCTGGCTGCGGGCGCCGCGGCCCGCCACCCTGCCCGGCATCTGGCGCTTCGCGCACTCGCCGCGGCCGGAGCGGGAGCCCGAGGTCGTGCCGTCCCGGCAGCTGCTCAGCGGCGCGCTCATCTCGTTCCTGGTCGGCTGGCTGCTCTGGTCGCTGCTCTGGAACGGCTACCTCGGCGGCTGGTGGGTGCTGCCGATCGAACTGTTCCTGCCCGACGCCTGGCTCTACAGCGGCGACCGCATCGGCAACGCCATCGTGTGGAACGGCTACTACGTCCTCATCGCGCTCGCCATCATGATCGGAGTCGGCAAGCTCGGCCGCTGGTCCGAGGTCTGGCGCCGCTTCGTCGCCCCGCGCCTGCGCCGCCGCGAGGCCCCCGCGCCGCCGCCCCCGCCCGGGGAGGACCCCGCCCACTGGCCGCAGCTGCGGGCCGCGGGCGCGCAGGACGCCGCCGACCGGCTCGCCGCCGACGCGCGGTCCGGGCTGATGCGGGACGTCGACCACGCCCGGATCGCGCGGGCCTGGCGGTCCGTGCAGGCCGGCCGCAGCCCGCTCGCCGCCTTCAGCGACGCGGTCGTACGGGACGGGGCCGCCGCCTGCATGCATCCGTCCGGCGACCGGGACCTGCCCCAGCGCGCCGCGCGCCACGACCTCGCCACGGCGCAGGTGCGGATCGGGACGACGGTCGACGATCCCCGTAACCCCTATGCCTACCGGGGCACCGGGCTCGCGCTCGGCCCCGACCTGCTCGGCACCTCGCTGGTCGCCGTCGGACCCGGCGGCTCTGGCAAGACCGCCCGCGTGGTGTGGCCGCTCGCCGAGTCGCTGTGCCTGGGCGCGCTCGCCGGGCGGGCCGCCGTCGTGGTGGTCGGCGCCGCGGGCGCGGGGCTCGGGCCCGCCGAGGACTACGACGTGGTGGTACGGGTCGGCCACCCCGACTCCCTGTACGACCTCGACCTGTACGGCGGCACCGACGACCCGGACGAGGCCGCGGCCGTGCTCGCCGAGGCCCTCGTCGGCGACCTCGTGGACCCGCACCCCAGCGGCGACAGCCGCCGCTCCACGACCTGTCTCGCCCAGCTCCTCGGCCCCTGGCTCGCCGTCCACCGGCGCTTCCCGTCCGTGCCCGAGCTGCGCGCCCTGCTCGACGGCTCGCCCGGCCCGCTCGGCGCGCTGCGCAAGGCGCTGCAGCAGGCGGGGCACGACGCCATGATCCGCGAACTCGACGCCCGCGAGCGCCAGTTGGGCCACCCCGGCGACCCCGGAGCGGTCCTCGCCGACCGCATCGCGCTGCTCGACCGGCCCGCGTTCGCCGCCTTCTTCGACACCTCGGGCCGGAGCACCCCGTTCTCGCTGCGCGCCCTCGACCACCCCGTCCGCGTCCGCATCGACCTCCCCGAGCGCGGGCACGCCGACGCCTCGCGGATCCTCGCCCGCCTCGTCCTCGCCCAGTTCACGGCGAGCGCCGCCGCCCGCGAGGACCGCTCGCTCTTCGCCTGCCTGGTCCTGGACGACGCGTCCGGCACGGTCACCCCGGAGTCCGTACGCCGCATCCAGCGGCTGCGGTCCGCCAACGCGGGCGTCGTCATGACCCTGCGTACGCTCGACGACGTACCCCGCCCGCTGCGCACCCCCCTGCTCGGCGCGACCGGCTGCCGCATGGCGCTCTCCGGGCTCACCCCGTGGGACGGCCAGGACTTCGCGGAAGTCTGGGGCAAGGAGTGGACGGAGGCACGGGATGTCACCGACCGGCAGATCATCGCCGAGACCCCACTGGGCAAGACCGTGCACGTGCTGCGCCGTGTCATCACCGGCAACGCCCCGACGGCCCGCGCGGTCACCGTCCGCCAGGTCGAGCGCGAGCGCTGGTCCGCCTCCGAGCTGGCACACGGGGTGCCGCCGGGGCACGCGGTGCTCTCCCTGACCGACGTACGGGGTGAGTACGCGCCCCCGCTCCTCGTGGACCTGCGGGCCTGAAGCCCAGGGAGCGTCTGAAGCCATGAGGGAGGGGTACCCGGACGGTCCATCGCGAGAGGACTTCCGGATCGTCCCGTACGTGGTGTTCGGTCCCTGGCGCACCGTACGGTGAGGCAGAATCGACACAGGTCGTTCATACGGAGCGGCCAAAAGATCCACATCGCGAAGATCCACGTCCCGGCGCCCGCACCCCGGGGGCCGGGAAGCCCGCCCGCCCCGCCTGCCGCAGACCTGAAGGTCCCATGCCGCCCACGCTCGCCTCGCTCGTCCACCACTCCGCGCTCAAGCTGACCGTGCGCGCGGGCGAGGAACGGCTGGACGCCCCCGTGCGCTGGGCGCACGCGAGCGAACTCGCCGACCCCGTGCCCTACATGGAGGGCGGCGAGCTCCTCCTCATCACCGCGCTGAAGCTGGACGCGGAGGACCCGGAGGCCATGCGGCGCTACGTGAAACGGCTCGCGGGCGCCGGCGTCGTCGGGCTCGGCTTCGCCGTCGGCGTGCACTACCCCGACATCCCCAAGGCCCTGCTCGACGCCGCGACCGACGCCGGTCTTCCGCTCATCGAGGTGCCCCGGCGCACCCCGTTCCTCGCCATCAGCAAGGCCGTGTCCGCCGCCATCGCCGCCGAGCAGTACCGCGCCGTGACGGCGGGCTTCGCCGCCCAGCGCGAACTGACCAAGCAGACGCTGAGCGACGGACCCGAAGGGCTGCTGCTCGCGCTCGCCGGACAGGTCGACGGCTGGGCCGCGCTGTACGACGCGTCCGGCGCCGTCGTCGCCACCGCGCCGGAGTGGGCCACCCGCAGGGCCGCCAGGCTCACCGCCGACGTCGAACGCCTCAGGGAGCGCCCGGCGCCCGCCAGTTCCGTCGTCGCGGGCACTGAGGACCGCGTGGAGCTGCACTCGCTCGGCACGGGACGCAGGCCGCGCGCCGCCCTCGCCGTCGGTACGGCCTCGACCCTCGGCACCGCCGAGCGGTACGCGGTGCACTCCGCCATCGCGCTGCTCACCCTCACCACCGAGCGCTCCCGCTCGCTGCACGCCGCCGAGCAGCGGATCGGCGTGGCCGTGCTGCGGATGCTGCTCGCGGGCGAGCCGGACCACGCGCGGACCGTCGCGGGTGACCTGTACGGCGGGCTCCTGGACGCCCCCTTCCGGCTGGTCGTCGCCGAGGTGGCGTCCGCGTCGGCGGCCCGGGTGCGGGCGGGCGCCGACGACGACGGCGCGGGCGCGGGCGCTCAGGAAGGCGGCCCCGGCACCGCGTCCGCCGCGGTCCTCGCGGCGGTGGCCGAGGTCTCGGGCGGCGGCGACCCGCTCGCCGCGCTCGTCGACGTCGTCGAGGCCGCGGCCGCACGCTCCGGCGAGGCGCTGCTCGTCGTCCCGTACGGGGAACGGCTCGTACTGCTCGTCGTGGACGGCGGCGCGGGCGCACGGGCCTGCGCGCAGTACGCGGCCGCGCTGGAGGCGGGGCGCGGCGTCGCGGGGCGCGAGCCCGCCGCGTCCGGCGAGCAGGCCGAGCTGGTCATGGGCCTCTCCGCACCAGCCGGACCGATCGCCGCGGCCACCGCGTACAAGCAGGCCGAACAGGCGCTGTCCGTCGCGCGGCGGCGCGGCCGTGCCCTCGTCGAGCACGAGGAGCTAGCCGCGGGCTCCGTCCTTCCGCTGCTCGCCGACGACGCGGTGCGGGCCTTCGCGGACGGCCTGCTGCGGGCGCTGCACGAGCACGACGCGACCGGCCGCGGCGACCTCGTCGCCTCGCTGCGGGCCTGGCTCTCCCGGCACGGGCAGTGGGACGCCGCGGCGGCGGACCTCGGCGTCCACCGGCACACGCTGCGGTACCGGATGCGCAGGGTCGAGGAGATCCTGGGCCGCTCCCTCGACGACCCGGACGTCCGCATGGAGCTGTGGCTCTCCCTGAAGGCGACATCGACGACATCCGACTGAGGGCGCCCCGTAAGGGGCGCGGGACATCCGACCGAGGACCACCCTGTAAGGGGCGCGGGGAACTGCGCGCCAAGCCCCCACGGACCCGCAGCCGCAGAGAAGAGGGGGCCCCCAAGGGGCGCGGGGAACTGCGCACCCAGCCCCCACGGACCCGCAGGCAATGAACGAGGGCGACACATACAAAGCGGCGCGAGGCCCCCGGCCAGTACTCCGCGCCGGACAAACGCCAGCCCCTCCGCCTACCCCTACCGTGAGGGACGTACCCCCAGACACACCACCGCGGAAGGGCCGGGAATCAACATGACTTCCATCCACGCCTTCTGGCTCGCCGGTCGCCAGACCACCGGCGAGACCACCCTCGACGTCACCTCGCCCTGGGACGGACGGATCGTCGGCAAGGCCGCCGTCCCGACCGACGCCCAGGTCGAGGAGGCCGTCGCCGCCGCGTACGCCGTGCGCGACGAGTTCGCCGCGACCCCGGCCCACGTCCGCGCCGCCGCCCTCGCCCACGTCTCGGACCGCCTCGTCGAGCGCACCGAGGAGATCGCCCAGCTGATCTCCGCCGAGAACGGCAAGCCGATCAAGTGGGCCCGCGGCGAGCTCGGCCGCGCCGTCTCCGTCTTCCGGTTCGCCGCCGAGGAGGCCCGCCGCTTCAACGGCGGCGAGGCCCAGCGCCTGGACACCGACGCGGGCGGCCAGGGCCGCCTCGCCCTCACCCGCCGGTTCCCCAAGGGCGTCGTGCTCGGCATCGCGCCGTTCAACTTCCCGCTGAACCTCTGCGCGCACAAGATCGCCCCGGCCATCGCCGTCGGCACGCCGATCATCCTGAAGCCCGCGCCGGCCACCCCGCTCTCGGGACTGATCCTCGGCGAGCTGCTCGCCGAGACCGAGCTGCCGGCCGGTTCGTGGAGCATCCTGCCGGTCGCCAACGACAAGATGCCCGCCCTGGTGCAGGACGAGCGGATGCCGGTCATCTCGTTCACCGGCTCCGAGAAGGTCGGCTACGCGATCATGGACTCGGTGCCGCGCAAGCACTGCACCCTGGAGCTCGGCGGCAACGGCGCGGCCGTGGTCCTCGCCGACTACGCCTCCGACGAGGACCTCGACTGGGCGGCCTCGCGCATCGCGACGTTCTCCAACTACCAGGGCGGCCAGTCCTGCATCTCCGTGCAGCGGGTCATCGCGGACGCCGCCGTGTACGACCGCCTGGTGCCGCGCGTGGTCAAGGCCGTCGAGGCCCAGGTCACCGGCGACCCGTCCGACCCGAGGACCGAGGTCGGCCCGCTCGTCAACGAGGACGCCGCCAAGCGCGTGGAGTCCTGGGTCGACGAGGCCGTCGCCGCGGGCGCCCAGCTGCTCACCGGCGGCAAGCGCGACGGCGCCGCGTACGCGCCGACCGTGCTCGCCGACGTACCGGCCGACACCACTCTCGCCCACGAGGAGGTCTTCGGACCGGTCCTCACGCTGAAGAAGGTGGACGGCGAGGACGCCGCGTTCGACGCCGTCAACGACTCCAAGTACGGCCTCCAGGCAGGCGTCTTCACGCACGACCTGCAGACCGCCTTCCGCGCGCACCGCGCCCTTGAGGTCGGCGGCGTGGTCATCGGCGACGCCCCGTCCTACCGCGCCGACCAGATGCCGTACGGCGGCGTCAAGCAGTCCGGCGTGGGCCGCGAGGGCGTCCGCTACGCGATGGACGACTACACCTACGAGCGCGTCATGGTCCTGACGGGCCTCGCCCTGTAGGACCACGTCCGCGAAGGACAACGGCCGGAGCCCACTGTGCGGGGGCTCCGGCCGTTCTCGTACGAGGAGCTCAGGAGGAGCCGCGAGGAACTGCGAGGAGCCGCGAGGAGCGGGGGCGCGCGTGGCCGCACGGGTGCGCAATGCGCCGAACGCTGCGCGAGGACTGGTGGGCTCGGGGCGGATCGGGTACCAACGATCCAGTAGCACCAGTCAGTAACCGACCGGCACGACCGGGCCGACGGGCCCGGCGGCCCCACTCCGCGGCGAGGTGAGCTCCTCATGACCGCACCAACCCCCAAGCCGTCCGTGAGCGAACGCGAGGCCCGGCAGGTCGCCGAGGCCGCCCGTGAGCAGGACTGGCGCAAGCCCAGCTTCGCCAAGGAACTCTTCCTCGGCCGATTCCGGCTCGACCTGATCCACCCGCATCCGATGCCGCCCGACGAGGACGCGCAGCGCGGCGAGGAGTTCCTCGCCAAGCTCCGCGACTTCTGCGAGACGAAGATCGACGCGGCCCGCATCGAGCGCGAGGCGAAGATCCCCGACGAGGTGATCAAGGGGCTCAAGGAGCTCGGCGCGCTCGGCATGAAGATCGACACGAAGTACGGCGGGCTCGGCCTCACGCAGGTCTACTACAACAAGGCCCTGGCCCTCGTCGGCTCCGCGAGCCCCGCGATCGGCGCGCTGCTCTCCGCGCACCAGTCGATCGGCGTGCCGCAGCCTTTGAAGATCTTCGGGACCCAGGAGCAGAAGGACGCCTTCCTGCCCCGGTGCGCGCGCACCGACATCACCGCGTTCCTGCTGACCGAGCCCGACGTCGGATCGGACCCGGCCCGCATGGCGATGGCGGCGGTCCCGGACGGCGACGATTACGTCATGGACGGCGTGAAGCTGTGGACCACCAACGGCGTCGTCGCGGACCTGCTGGTCGTCATGGCCCGCGTGCCGAAGTCCGAGGGCCACAAGGGCGGCATCACCGCCTTCGTCGTCGAGGCGGCGTCCGAGGGCATCACCGTCGAGAACCGCAACGCGTTCATGGGCCTGCGCGGCCTGGAGAACGGGGTGACCCGCTTCCACGGAGTGCGCGTGCCGGCCGCGAACCGCATCGGTCCCGAGGGCGCGGGCCTGAAGATCGCGCTCACCACCCTCAACACCGGACGGCTCTCGCTGCCCGCCATGTGCGTCGGCGCGGGCAAATGGTGTCTGAAGATCGCCCGCGAGTGGTCGGGCGCCCGCGAGCAGTGGGGCAAGCCGGTCGCCCACCACGAGGCGGTCGGCAAGAAGATCTCCTTCATCGCGGCGACGACCTTCGCGCTCGAAGCCGTCCTCGACCTCTCCTCGCAGATGGCCGACGAGGACCGCAACGACATCCGCATCGAGGCGGCCCTCGCCAAGCTGTACGGCTCCGAGATGGCCTGTCTGATGGCCGACGAGCTCGTCCAGATCCGCGGCGGCCGCGGCTTCGAGACCGCCGCGTCCCTCGCGGCCCGCGGCGAACGGGCCGTCCCCGCCGAGCAGGTCCTGCGCGACCTGCGCATCAACCGCATCTTCGAGGGCTCCACCGAGATCATGCACCTGCTGATCGCCCGCGAGGCCGTGGACGCCCACCTGAAGGTGGCGGGCGACCTCATCGACCCGGACAAGACGCTGTCCGACAAGGCGAAGGCGGGCGCGCGGGCGGGCGGCTTCTACGCCCGCTGGCTGCCCAAGCTGGTCACGGGCCCCGGCCAGCTGCCGCGCTCGTACGCCGAGTTCCACCCCGAGGGCCACCCGGACCTCTCCGGCCACCTGCGCTACGTCGAGCGGAGCGCCCGCAAGCTGGCCCGCTCCACCTTCTACGCCATGTCCCGCTGGCAGGGGAAGCTGGAGACCAAGCAGGGCTTCCTCGGCCGCGTCGTCGACATCGGCGCGGAGCTCTTCGCGATGAGCGCGGCGTGCGTGCGCGCCGAACTCCTGCGCACCACCGAGGAGTACGGCCGCGAGGCCTACCAACTGGCCGACGTCTTCTGCCGCCAGGCCCGCATCCGGGTCGACGAACTCTTCGACCGGCTGTGGACCAACACCGACGAACTGGACCGCAAGGTGGTCAAGGGCGTCCTCTCCGGGACGTACACCTGGCTGGAGTCGGGCGTCGTCGACCCCTCAGGCGAGGGCCCGTGGATCGCGGACACCAAGCTGCCCGAGACCCCGCGCCCCGACGTACGAAGGGTGATCAAGGAGGGCTGATCCCGGCGTCCCCCGGCTCGGTGAGCGGGCCGCGGGAGCACCTCCCGACGGGACGGCAGGCGTCGAACACCCGCCGAATGCGCGGCGCACGCGTCAAAGATGTCGCGTGCGCCGCTTTCCGTCCCGCCCGTCACCGGACTGCTTGCTGCGGCGGTGCGCCCCGCCCACAATGGGCTGACCGGCCTGGGAACCAGGAGGGGATCACGTTGTCCGTCCTCAAACTGGAACGTCTCACCGGAAAGATCATGCGCGCGGGCGAAGGCAGAATGCTGCGCAGGCTCGAACGCGTCAGGGATCAGGTCAATTCCATCGAGGCGGACGTCGAGCGGCTCTCCGACGCCGAACTGCGCGCGCTCACCGACGAGTACAAAGAGCGGTACGCCGACGGGGAACACCTCGACGATCTCCTCCCCGAGGCCTTCGCGACCGTCCGCGAGGCCGCCCGGCGCACCCTCGGAATGCGCCACTTCGACGTCCAGATCATGGGCGGCGCGGCGCTCCACCTCGGCAACGTCGCCGAAATGCAGACGGGTGAGGGGAAAACCCTCTCCGCGACCCTGCCCGCCTATCTGAACGCCTTGACGGGCAAGGGGGTTCACCTCGTCACCGTCAATGACTACCTGGCCGCGCGCGACGCCCGGTGGATGGGCCGCACCTACCATTTCCTCGGCCTGACCGTCGGCGTCATCAAGGCGGAGATGAGCCCGGACGAACGCCGCGCGGCGTACGCCTGCGACATCACGTACGGCACGAACAACGAATTCGGCTTCGACTACCTGCGCGACAACATGGCCTGGTCGAACAGTGAACTGGTGCAGCGCGGACACCACTTCGCGATCGTCGACGAGGCGGACTCCATCCTGATCGACGAGGCCCGCACCCCGCTGATCATCTCCGGTCCCGCCGACCAGCCGACGCACTGGTACGGATTCTTCGCCGCCGCCGCACGGCGGATGCGGGGCGTCGCGATCCAGGAGGAGAAATTCACGGCCCCGCAGCGCAAACTCGAACTGGCCGAACTGCGCGCCGCGTACGACTACGAGTACGACCCCAAGAAACGCACCGTCGCCGTCCTCGACAGCGGCGTCGAATTCCTGGAGGACCAGCTCGGCATAGACAATCTCTACGACTCCGCGCACACGTCCCTCATAGGCCAGCTGAACAACGCACTCAAGGCGAAGGAACACTTCAAGCGGGACAAGGACTACGTGGTCACCGACGGCGAGGTCCTGATCGTCGACGAGCACACCGGGCGCATCCTCGCCGGACGCCGCTACAACGAAGGCGTCCACCAGGCCATCGAGGCCAAGGAGAACGTCACGGTCAAGGACGAGAACCAGACGCTCGCCACGATCACCCTGCAGAATTTCTTCCGCCTCTACGAGAAACTCTCCGGAATGACAGGCACGGCCATGACCGAGGCCGCGGAGTTCCACCAGATCTACAAACTCCACGTGGTGCCCATCCCCACCAACAAACCGATGGTCCGCGCGGACCGGCCCGATGTCGTCTACCGCGACGAATCCGTGAAATTCGAAGCCGTCGTCGCCGACATCATCGAACGGCACCGCACCGGCCAGCCGATCCTCGTCGGCACCGTCTCCGTGGCCAAGTCCGAGCACCTCTCCGCCCTGCTCACCGCGCGCGGCGTCCCGCACGAGGTGCTCAACGCCAAGAACCACCGGCGCGAGGCACAGATCATCGCGCAGGCCGGCCGCAGGGGCGCCGTCACCGTCGCCACGAACATGGCGGGCCGCGGCACCGACATCATGCTCGGCGGCAACCCCGAGGCCATGGCCGAGGCCGAGCTCCGGGCGGCCGGGTTCACCCCGGAGGAGGCCCCGGACCGGTACGAAGAGGTCCTGCGGCGCATCGAGGCCGCGGCGGCGGCCGAGCACGCCGAGGTCAAGGAGCTCGGCGGCCTCTACGTCCTCGGCACCGAACGGCACGAGTCACGCCGCATCGACAACCAGCTGCGCGGCCGCAGCGGCCGGCAGGGCGACCCCGGCCGGTCCCGCTTCTACCTCTCGCTCGGCGACGACCTGATGCGCCTGTTCCGCGCCGAGCTGGTCGAGCGCGTGATGCTCATGGCCAACGTCCCCGACGACGTCCCCATCGAGAACAAGATGGTCACCCGCGCCATCGCCTCCGCCCAGTCCCAGGTCGAGCAGCAGCACTTCGAGACCCGCAAGAACGTCCTGAAGTACGACGAGGTCCTCAACCGCCAGCGCAGCCTCATCTACACCGAGCGCCGCCGCGTCCTGGCGGGCGAGGACCTCCGCGAGCAGATCCGCCACTTCATGGACGACACCGTCGAGGCGTACGTCGGCGCCGCGACCGCCGAGGGCTTCGCCGAGGAGTGGGACCTGGACCGGCTGTGGAGCGCCTGCCGCCAGCTCTACCCCGTGCGCGTCACCGCCCAGGACCTCGACGCGGCGGCCGGCACCCGCTCGGACGTCACCGCCGAGCAGGTGCGCGAGGCCCTGGTCGACGACATCCACGACCGGTACGAGGAGCGCGAGCGCGCCCTCGGCACGGACGTCGTGCGCGAACTGGAACGGCGTGTCGTGCTCTCCGTCCTCGACCGCAAATGGCGCGAGCACCTGTACGAGATGGACTACCTCCAGGAGGGCATCTGGATGCGCTCCTACCTGGGCAGGGACCCGCTCTTCGAATTCCAGCGGGAGGGGTTCGAGATGTTCGGCGCGATGATGGACGCCATCAAGGAGGAGTCCGTCGGCTACCTCTTCAACCTGGAGGTCCACGTCGAGCAGCAGGAGCAGCCCGTGCAGGACGCCGTCGAGATCAGCGCCAAGGGCCTGCGGGCGCGCCGGCCCAGCGGTCAACTCCACTTCACCGCGCCGACGATGGACACGGCGGAAGGCGTCCTGGAGGGCGACTTCACACCCCACGACGAAGATCCGGAAAACGCCCGGGGAAACGGGCCGGGAACGGAGCCGGGCCCCCGGCCGCCCGACGGTCCGGCAGGCGCTCGCCGCACCCGGTGACGGCGTCGCCGCACGCCCCGTACGTCCCCAACCGGGCACGCCCTGTCGGAGCGGACGCGTGGTGCGGCCACAATGGGGGCATGAGCGACAGCCCATCTCCCCTCGCCGACCCGCATCTCGTCTTCGACCCCGTCTCCGTCACGGAGGGGGCAGGACCGCGGGACATCGTGATCCTCGGCTCCACGGGCTCGATCGGCACCCAGGCCATCGACCTCGTCCTGCGCAACCCCGACCGCTTCCGCGTCACGGCGCTCTCCGCCGCGGGCGGCCGCGTCGGTCTCCTCGCCGAGCAGGCACGCCGGCTGCGGGTGAAGACCGTCGCGGTCGCCCGCGAGGACGTCGTACCGGCGCTGCGCGAAGCGCTCCGGGGGCAGTACGCCGCAGGGGAGCCGCTGCCCGAGATTCTGGCCGGACCCGACGCCGCGGCGCAGCTCGCCGCCTCCGACTGCCACACGGTCCTCAACGGCATCACCGGATCCATCGGCCTCGCCCCGACGCTGGCCGCCCTGGAGGCGGGCCGCACCCTCGCGCTCGCCAACAAGGAATCCCTCATCGTCGGCGGCCCCCTGGTCAAGGCCCTCGCCAAGCCCGGACAGATCATCCCGGTCGACTCCGAGCACGCGGCGCTCTTCCAGGCGCTGGCCGCGGGCACCCGCGCCGACGTGCGCAAACTCGTCGTCACCGCCTCCGGCGGCCCCTTCCGGGGCCGGACCAAGGCCGACCTCGCGCACGTCACCCCCGAGGACGCCCTCGCACACCCCACCTGGGCCATGGGCCCGGTGATCACCGTCAACAGCGCGACGCTGGTCAACAAGGGCCTTGAGGTCATCGAGGCGCACCTCCTCTACGACATCCCCTTCGACCGCATCGAGGTCGTCGTCCACCCCCAGTCGTACGTGCACTCCATGGTCGAGTTCAGCGACGGCTCGACCCTCGCCCAGGCGACCCCGCCCGACATGCGCGGCCCGATCGCCATCGGCATCGGCTGGCCCGAACGTGTCCCGGACGCGGCCCCCGCCTTCGACTGGACCAAGGCTTCGAGCTGGGAATTCTTCCCTCTCGACAACGACGCGTTCCCGTCGGTCGCCCTCGCCCGCCACGTCGGAGAGCTCGCGGGCACGGCCCCGGCGGTGTTCAATGCCGCCAACGAGGAGTGCGTGGCCGCGTTCCTGAAGGGCGCGCTGCCCTTCAACGGCATCATGGAGACCGTGACGAGGACCGTGGAGGAGCACGGCAGCCCCGCCGCCGCGGCGTCGGGAACCTCCCTGACCGTCGCGGACGTCCTCGAAGCGGAGACCTGGGCACGTGCTCGGGCACGTGAACTGGCAGGCAAGACGACCGCGGAGGCTCGTGCATGACGACCTTGATGATGATCCTCGGGATAGTCGTCTTCGTGATCGGGCTGCTCTTCTCGATCGCCTGGCACGAGCTGGGGCACCTGTCGACCGCCAAGATGTTCGGCATCCGGGTGCCGCAGTACATGGTCGGTTTCGGCCCGACCCTCTTCTCGCGCAAGAAGGGCGACACCGAGTACGGCGTCAAGGCCATCCCCCTCGGCGGCTACATCCGCATGATCGGCATGTTCCCGCCGGGCGCGGACGGCCGCATAGAGGCACGGTCGACGTCCCCCTGGCGCGGCATGATCGAGGACGCCCGCTCGGCCGCCTTCGAGGAGCTGCAGCCGGGCGACGAGTCGCGCCTCTTCTACACGCGCAAGCCGTGGAAGCGCGTGATCGTGATGTTCGCGGGCCCCTTCATGAACCTGATCCTCGCCGTGGCGATCTTCCTCGGCGTGATGATGACGTTCGGCATCAGCAGCCAGACGACCCAGGTCGGCAAGGTCTCCGACTGCGTCATCCAGCAGAGCGAGAACCGCGCGAAGTGCGAGAAGGGCGACAAGGCCGCGCCCGCCAAGGCGGCGGGCCTGAAGCCCGGCGACAAGATCGTCGCCTTCCAGGGGAAGCCCGTCGGCGACTGGTCGGCGCTCCAGTCGAAGATCCGCCAGACCATCGGCCCGGCCACCATCACGGTCGAGCGCGACGGCAAGCGGCAGGACCTGCACGCCAACCTCATCAGGAACCAGGTCACCAAGACCGACGGCGACGGGGCCTACGTAGAGGGCAAGTACGTCTACGCCGGCTTCCTCGGCTTCACCCCCGCCACCGGCATCGTCCAGCAGTCCTTCGGCGAGTCCGTGGACCGCATGGGCGACATGATGGAGAACGGCGTCGAGTCGATCGTCGCCCTGCCGTCCAAGATCCCCGACCTGTGGAACGCGGCGTTCGGCGACGGCGAGCGCAAGCAGGACTCCCCGATGGGCGTGGTCGGCGCGGCCCGGGTGGGCGGCGACGTGTTCACCCTGGACATCCCGCCGGAGAACCAGATCGCGATGATGCTGTTCCTCATCGCGGGCTTCAACCTCTCGCTCTTCCTCTTCAACATGCTGCCGCTGCTCCCGCTCGACGGCGGCCACATCGCGGGCGCCCTGTGGGAGTCCGTGCGCCGCAACGTAGCGAAGGTTATGCGCCGCCCCGACCCGGGCCCGTTCGACGTCGCCAAGCTGATGCCGGTCGCCTATGTGGTGGCGGGGATCTTCATCTGCTTCACGATCCTGGTGCTCATCGCGGACGTGGTGAACCCGGTCAGGATCTCCTGACAGAAACCGGACGCTTCTGCGCAAGCGTCCGGATACGTGAAAAGTGCGGCGGCCCGGCACGTTATGTGACGGGCCGCCCACCATTGAGTGGAGTTTCGGACGGGATGTGTTCGGCCACCACGGGGTGCCGTAATCTCGAAGCCTGGAGCCCGTCGATCTCGGGACCATGATCCACACCTTGGGGATGCACGCCAGATGACTGCCGTTTCTCTCGGAATCCCGTCCGTACCGACCAAGCTCGCCGACCGAAGGGTCAGCCGCAAGATCCAGGTCGGCACGGTGGCCGTCGGCGGGGACGCACCGGTGTCGGTGCAGTCGATGACGACCACGCGCACGTCCGACATCGGTGCCACGCTGCAGCAGATCGCCGAGCTCACGGCCTCCGGCTGCCAGATCGTGCGCGTCGCCTGCCCCACGCAGGACGACGCGGACGCGCTCGCCACGATCGCGCGCAAGTCACAGATCCCGGTGATCGCCGACATCCACTTCCAGCCGAAGTACGTCTTCGCGGCGATCGACGCGGGCTGCGCGGCGGTCCGCGTGAACCCCGGCAACATCAAGCAGTTCGACGACAAGGTCAAGGAGATCGCGCGCGCCGCCAAGGACGCGGGCACGCCGATCCGTATCGGGGTCAACGCGGGCTCGCTGGACGCCCGTCTCCTGAAGAAGTACGGCAAGGCGACCCCCGAGGCCCTCGTCGAGTCGGCCCTCTGGGAGGCGTCCCTCTTCGAGGAGCACGACTTCCGCGACATCAAGATCTCGGTCAAGCACAACGACCCGGTGGTCATGGTCAACGCCTACCGCCAGCTCGCGGCCCAGTGCGACTACCCCCTCCACCTCGGCGTGACCGAGGCGGGCCCCGCCTTCCAGGGCACGATCAAGTCGGCGGTCGCCTTCGGCGCGCTGCTCTCCGAGGGCATCGGCGACACGATCCGCGTCTCGCTCTCGGCCCCGCCGGCCGAGGAGATCAAGGTCGGCATCCAGATCCTCGAATCCCTCAACCTCCGCCAGCGCCGCCTGGAAATCGTCTCCTGCCCGTCCTGCGGCCGCGCCCAGGTCGACGTCTACAAGCTCGCCGAAGAGGTCACCGCGGGCCTCGACGGCATGGAGGTCCCGCTCCGCGTCGCCGTCATGGGCTGCGTCGTGAACGGCCCGGGCGAGGCCCGCGAGGCCGACCTCGGCGTCGCCTCCGGCAACGGCAAGGGCCAGATCTTCGTCAAGGGCGAGGTCATCAAGACCGTGCCCGAGTCCAAGATCGTGGAGACCCTCATCGACGAGGCGATGAAGATCGCCGAGCAGATGGAGAAGGACGGCGTGGCCTCCGGCGAGCCGACGATCTCCGTCGCGGGCTGACCTCTCCCTCTCCCGTGCCCCGGCAGCTCTTGGAGCGCCGGGGCACGTTTGTGGGTGGGGCCCGAATGGTTGCCGCCCGCCCGCACCGCGACGTCCGGGAAGACCGGCCGCCCGCCCCTACGATGACGCGACGTCGCGGGGCAAACGGGCGGCCGGGTGGGTGAGACCCCCGCCGTGAAGCGGCGAAGAGACGCCCGCCCCCACCGAGGGCACCCCGCCCGACAACAGCGCCCCCCACCCACAAAAGGCACCCCCGCACAAGGCGCCCCCGCCAGGTACAGTGCGGAGATCAGCAGACCGTATGGTGAGGCCCCCGCACGTGTTGACTCAGACCACCACCAGGGTGCTCGAACCGAGCGACCTGGACGCCGCGCTCGCCGTGCTCGACCGCGAGCCGGTCGCGAACGCCTTCGTGGCCGCTCGCGTCCAGGTGGCCGGCCTCGACCCGTGGCGCCTCGGCGGCGAGATGTGGGGCTGGTACGAGGACGGCATGCTGGAGTCCCTCTGCTACGCGGGCGCCAACCTCGTCCCCATCTGCGCGACCCCGCGAGCCATCCGGGGCTTCGCCGACCGGGCCCGGCGGGCGGGCCGCCGCTGCTCGTCCATCGTCGGCCCCGCACCCGCCACCGCCCAGCTGTGGCGGCTCCTGGAACCGTCCTGGGGCCCCGCCCGCGAGATCCGCGCCCAGCAGCCGCTGATGGTCACCGACCGGCTTCCGGACGACATCACCCCCGACCCGTACGTCCGTCGCGTCCGCAAGGACGAGATGGAGACGATCATGCCGGCGTGCGTGGCGATGTTCACCGAGGAGGTGGGCATCTCCCCGATGGCGGGCGACGGCGGACTCCTCTACCAGGCCCGCGTCGCCGAACTCGTCGGCTCCGGCCGCTCCTTCGCCCGTCTCGACCGGGACGGCAAGGTCGTCTTCAAGGCCGAGATCGGCGCCGCCACCTCGCAGGCCTGCCAGATCCAGGGCGTCTGGGTGGCCCCCGAGTACCGCGGCCGCGGCCTCGCGGCCCCCGGCATGGCGGCCGTCCTGCGCTACGCCCTCGCGGACATCGCCCCGGTCGCCAGCCTCTACGTGAACGACTTCAACACCGCGGCCAGAGCGGCCTACCGGAGGGTGGGCTTCCGGGAGGTCGGGGCGTTCATGAGCGTCCTGTTCTGAACCGGACCGCCGCGAAGTAGGGTCGGACCATGACAGACGACGTCGTGATCGGGCCCCTCGACCTCGCCGCACGCGTGGACGACGCGCTGCACGTCCAGGCCCATGCCTTCGGCCTGAGCGAGGAGGAGGTCGCGGTACGGCGGCAGATCGTCCTGCGCCACGTCACGTACCCCCGGGCCTGCGCGTTCGGCGCGACCGCCCCCGACGGCCGGCTCATCGGCTTCGTCTACGGCATGCCCAACAGCCGGGGCCACTGGTGGTCGACCGTCGTCGAGCCGTACCTGCGCAGCCGGGACCTGGACGACTGGCTGGACGACTCCTTCGTCATCACCGAGCTGCACGTGCACCCCGGCCACCAGAACCGCGGCATCGGCAGGGCGCTCATCACCACCATCACGGAGGGCGTCCCCGAGCCCCGCTCGATCCTCTCCGCGATCGACGTCGAGAGCCCCGCCCGCGGCCTGTACCGCTCCCTGGGGTACACGGATCTGGCACGCCGCGTCCTGTTCCCCAGCGCCCCCAAGCCGTACGCCGTGATGGGCGCCCCGCTGCCCCTGCCGCGGCGGGTCTGAGCCATAACCGATTTCCGCCCGCCCCCGGCCCCCGGCTAACCTCCTGGCATCACCCTTCCCCGAGCTCCCGGCCCAGCCGGAGCAGGGGGGACCACCCTGTAGCAGGAGTTCATCATGGCCCAGGTCCAGCGCATGTCCCGATTGATGGTCAAGACACTGCGCGACGACCCCGCGGACGCCGAGACGCTCAATCACAAGCTGCTCGTCCGGGCCGGCTACGTCCGCCGTACCGCCGCCGGCATCTGGACCTGGCTGCCGCTGGGCAAGAAGGTCTACGAGAACATCGCCCGCGTCGTCCGCGAGGAGATGGACGCCATCGGCGGCCAGGAGGTCCTCCTCCCGGCGCTGCTGCCCAAGGAGCCCTACGAGGCATCCGGCCGCTACGAGGAGTACGGCGACCTGCTCTTCCGCCTCAAGGACAGGAAGGGCGCCGACTACCTCCTCGGCCCCACGCACGAAGAGATCTTCACCCAGGTCGTCAAGGACCAGTGCTCGTCCTACAAGGACCTGCCGGTGATCCTCTACCAGATCCAGACCAAGTACCGCGACGAGGCCCGCCCGCGCGCCGGTGTGCTGCGCGGCCGCGAGTTCCAGATGAAGGACTCGTACTCCTTCGACACCTCCGACGAGGGCCTCGCCGAGTCGTACGCGCTGCACCGAGGCGCCTACCAGAAGATCTTCGAGCGCCTCGGCCTCGACTACCGCATCGTGTCCGCCGTCGCCGGCGCCATGGGCGGCTCCAAGTCCGAGGAGTTCCTGGCCCCGGCCCCGGCCGGCGAGGACACCTTCGTGGACTGCCCGGCCTGCGACTACGCCGCCAACACCGAGGCCGTCACCTTCAAGCTCGCCCCGGTCGACGGCGCCGCGCACGGCCCGGTCGAGGAGCTGGACACCCCCGACACCCCGACCATCGAGACCCTCGCCGAGCACCTCGGCGTCCCGGCCTCCGCGACCCTGAAGAACCTCCTGGTCAAGGTCGACGGCGAGATCGTGGCCGTCGGCGTCCCCGGCGACCGCGAGGTCGACCTCGGCAAGCTCGGCGAGCACCTGGCCCCGGCCGAGGTCGAGCTCGTCACCGCCGAGGACTTCGAGGGCCGCGACGACCTCGTACGCGGCTACGTCGGCCCGCAGGGCCTGGCCAAGGTCCGCTACATCGCCGACCCGCGCGTCGCCCCGGGCACGGCCTGGATCACCGGCGCCAACAAGCAGGACAAGCATGCCAGGAACGTGGTCTGCGGCCGTGACTTCGAGGTCGACGACTACCTCGACGTCGTCGTGGTCGAAGAGGGCGACCCGTGCCCGAACTGCGGCACCGGCCTCAAGCTGGACCGCGCCATCGAGATCGGCCACATCTTCCAGCTCGGCCGCAAGTACGCCGACACCTTCCAGCTCGACGTCCTCGGCAACCAGGGCAAGCCGGTCCGCGTCACCATGGGCTCGTACGGCATCGGCGTCTCCCGCGCGGTGGCGGCGCTCGCCGAGCAGACCGCCGACGACAAGGGCCTGTGCTGGCCCAAGGAGGTCGCCCCCGCCGACGTGCACGTGGTCGCCGCCGGCAAGGCGCTCCAGACCGAGCTGGCCCTCGACGTCGCCGAGAAGCTGGGCGCCGCGGGCGCGCGCGTCCTGGTGGACGACCGGGCCGGGGTCTCCCCGGGCGTGAAGTTCACCGACGCCGAGCTGATCGGTGTCCCGCAGATCCTGGTCGCGGGCCGCCGCTCCGCCGAAGGCGTCGTGGAGCTGAAGGACCGCCGCACGGGCGAGCGCGAGGAGCTCACGGTCGACGAGGCGATCGCCCGCCTGACGGCCTGACTGATCCGGCACGGTGGCTGTGGGAGGGCGACCTCCTACAGCCACCCCGCGAACTCCAGCAACAGCTCCGCGTCCTGGCCACGCCCCACCCGCAGGGCCCGGACCCCCGACTCGACGGCCCGGAACAACGTCCAGCCCCGCAGCCGCTCCTGGTCCACCTCCAGGGCCTCGGCCAGCTTCTTCACGCGCCGCCGGGTGATCGAGGCGCCCGACGGCGACGCGATCAGGTCCTCGACCCGGTCGCGCACCAGCCGCGCCAGGTCGAAGGCGGCATCGCCGACCACCGGATCGGGCCCCACGGCCAGCCACGGCAGCCGGTCCCCTGCGAGGACCTTGCTCTGCCGGAACGTGCCGTGCAGCAGGCGCGGCTCCACCTCCGCCGCGAGCAGCTCGTCGCGGGCCGCGAGCGCCGCGTCGACCAGCGGCGCGAGGTCCGCCTGCGCGGCGGCGGAGGCCCGCATCGCGTCGGCCTGCCGCCCGGTCCGCTCGGCGACCGTCTCGAAGCGGTGCCCGGCGGGCGGTGCCACCCAGAGCCGACGCAGCGTCCCCGCGGCCTCCAGGAGCGCCTTGGCCTCGGGCAGGGACCGCACCGACACGTCGCGGTGCAGCCGTTCGAGGAGCAGCGCCCCGTCCGAGCCCTCGGGATCGAGCAGCCGCGCGGCGCCGAGCCCGTTCCAGTGGGCGAGCGCGGCCCGCTCGCTCTGCGGCCGTGAGCGGGGCGGCACCAGCTTGAGCACGGCGGGTGCGCCCCCGGCTTGGCGCACCATCAGCACGAGGCTGCTGCGGCCGCCGGGCACGTGGACCCGCTCGACGGTCAACTCGCGTAGAGCGACGGCCTGTTCGGCTGCCTCGGGCAGCTTCTCCAGCCAGTCGTCGCCGTCCTGCGCCGTCTCGCCGAGTGCTGTGACGAGGCGCTGCGGCGGTTCGAAAGCCATGCGCGAGTCGTTCCCTTCCTGAGCGCGTTACGCCTTGGGCGTCGCCGGTGCGGACGAGGGTGCCGACCGCTCCGCGAGCCCAGGGAAGGCTACGCTCCCGCCGCGCCAGCGCGCCGCCCGGACCGCGGCCTCCCGCAGCGCCCGCGCCGCGGTGCCCCGCCGGGCGCCCGAAGCGGCCCGTACGAGATCGGAGTAGACCCCGGCGACCCGGTCCTCCAGCTCCGTGGCGAGCCGCACGGCCGCCGCGGAGTCCGGCACCGGGAACGGCAGCGAGTACGCCGCGTCGGCGGCCTGCGGCTCGCCGCCGAGGTCGCGCACCGCGCGCTGCAGCTCGTCGCGCCGGGCGCGGTGCGCGTCGTACGCCGTGCGCGCCTCGGCCCTGCGCTGGTCGCCGATCCGGCCGCCGACGACCCCGTAGCCGTACACGGCGGCGTGCTCGGCGCCGAGCACGGCCTGCAGGGCCTTCAGCTCCTCGTCCTTCGACGCCTCGTCCGAACCCTTGCCGTCGCTCACTTGTCGTCCTCCGTCGCCGTCAGCAGGTACGCGTGGGCCGCCCCCGCGGCGGCCACCGAGGCGAGCAGCCTGCCCTGTTCGGCGGGCGCGTCCAGGACGGCCGCGCCCCGGCGGTCGGCGAGCTCGCGCTCGGCCCTGGCGAGGTCGCGCACCGCCTTGCCGGGGTCCGAGGCGACGGCGGGCGACGGCTTCGGCTCAGGGGCGGCCGGGGAGGTCGCGGAGGCGGGGGAGGCCGGGGCGCGGTCGTCGTCGAACGCCTCGGCGTGCTGCTTCACCTCGGACCGCAGCGGCCCGAGCCGCGCTTCGAGGGCGGGGTGCACCGCGAGCACGGCGTCGTAGTGCCGCAGGAGCTTCCTGCTGTCCTCGGTCGCCTCGGCGCGCAGCCGCCGGGCGGCGGACGGACGTTCGTCGGCGGCGGAGCCGGCGGAGTCCGAGCAGCCCGCGAGCAGCGCCGCCGAAGCGGCACCGGCGGCCCCGGTGAGCAGGCTCCTTCGACGCGGACCCGGGCGGGACCGCGGGGCGGTGGGATACGACGGCACGGCAGACATCCTCGGAAGGAAGGCCAAAAGGCGTGAGCGAGAAAGAAACGGAAAGGAGCACGAGGGAACGGAAAGGAGCACAAAGGGAGATCGGTGGGCAGGGGCCCGGTGATCACCGTACCTTCGGACCGCCCCGGCGCCCGCGAGCGGCTCGGAACGGAGCGGCGCACCGCCCGGCCCGTCCGTCCTGTCCGTGGGCGGCAACACCCCTCGGGACCGGATACCCTTTGACCTGACACGCGACAATCCCACAACAGCACACGCGGCCGAGGAGTCACCCGGATGAGCACCACCCAGAGCGAGAGGCTGCGGCAACTACTGGAACCGCTCGTCAGCTCCCAGGACCTCGATCTCGAAGAGATCGAAGTGGCCCCGGTCGGACGCAAGCGAGTGCTGCGAGTCGTCATCGACTCCGAGGACGGCGTGGACCTGGACCAGATCGCGGAAGTGAGCCGCCTGCTCTCCGCGAAGCTCGACGAGAGTGACGCCATGGGCGAGGGGGAGTACGACCTGGAGGTCGGTTCCCCCGGCGCCGAGCGAGCCCTGACCGAGCACCGTCACTACGTGCGCGCCGTGAGCCGCCTGGTGAAGTTCCAGCTGACCGAGGGTGGCGAACTGACCGCTCGCATCCTCACCGTGGACGACGAAGGCCTCGACCTCGAAGTGCCCGGAGTGAAGGGCCGCAAGCCCACCTCCCGCCGCCTCGCCTTCGACGAGATCGACAAGGCGCGCGTACAGGTCGAGTTCAACCGCAAGGACAAGAAGGAAGAGGAGGCGTAGCCGTGGACATCGACATGAGTGCCCTGCGGGGTCTGGTCCGGGAGAAGGAGATCTCCTTCGACCTCCTCGTCGAGGCGATCGAGTCGGCCCTCCTCATCGCCTACCACCGCACCGAAGGCAGTTTCCGTCGGGCCCGCGTGAAGCTGGACCGCGACAGCGGCCATGTGACGGTGTGGGCGACGGAGGACCCGGCGGACCTCGAAGAGGGGCAGGAGGCCAAGGAGTTCGACGACACCCCGTCCGACTTCGGCCGGATCGCCGCGACGACCGCCAAGCAGGTCATCCTGCAGCGGCTGCGGGACGCCCAGGACGACGTGACCCTCGGCGAGTACGCGGGCCGCGAGGGCGACATCGTCACCGGTCTCGTCCAGCAGGGCCGCGACCCGAAGAACGTGCTTGTCGACATCGGCAAGCTCGAGGCCATCCTGCCCGTCCAGGAGCAGGTGCCGGGCGAGGAGTACCCGCACGGGATGCGCCTGCGCAGCTATGTCGTCCGCGTGGCGAAGGGCGTCCGCGGCCCGTCCGTGACGCTGTCGCGCACCCACCCGAACCTGGTGAAGAAGCTCTTCGCTCTTGAGGTCCCGGAGATCGCCGACGGTTCCGTCGAGATCTCGGCGATCGCCCGCGAGGCCGGCCACCGCACCAAGATCGCGGTCCGCTCGACGCGTTCGGGTCTGAACGCCAAGGGCGCCTGCATCGGCCCCATGGGCAGCCGCGTGCGCAATGTCATGGCCGAGCTCAACGGCGAGAAGATCGACATCGTCGACTGGTCCGACGACCCGGCCGACATGGTCGCCCACGCGCTCTCCCCGGCCCGCGTCAGCAAGGTCGAGATCGTCGACCTCGGCGCCCGCTCGGCCCGGGTGACCGTGCCGGACTACCAGCTGTCGCTCGCCATCGGCAAGGAGGGGCAGAACGCCCGTCTGGCCGCGCGGCTCACGGGCTGGCGCATCGACATCCGGCCCGACACCGAGCAGCCGGCCGACCAGTAGCGACCAGCGGGGGAGCCGCCGCCGGGAATAAATTCCGGGCGGCCACCGCTTCGATCACGACAGTATGTGGCGAGTAGCCGTTCGATTCTTGCCCCAAAGGGGTGAGGTCGGTGCGGGGAGGTAGACTTAAGCGTGTCTGGCCGGACGCATGCCCGCGTATGCCCTGAGCGCACCTGTGTGGGGTGCCGGGAGCGAGCGGCCAAGAGCGAACTGCTGCGCATCGTGGCGAAAGAGGGCGCCTGCGCCCCCGATCCAAGCGGTACGCTGCCCGGCCGGGGTGCGTATGTACACCCCGCCCTGGTCTGTCTAGACCTGGCGGTCCGCCGCCGGGCGTTCCCGCGGGCCTTTCGAGCCCAGGGGCCGCTCGACACGGAGGCGCTGCGCCGGGCTGTCGAGACGGTTGCCCAGTAGGCAACAACGCAAGACGTGGCTGTACGGAACCCCGTGCGGCCCTGGTACCCCGCGAGTTGGAAGTAGGTCGAGATTGCGATGAGCACTCGATGAGCACGCGATGAGTACGCCCATGAAGTAGCGACGGTCCGGCGTAACCCGGACCTAAAAGGAGCGAAGTGGCTAAGGTCCGGGTATACGAACTCGCCAAGGAGTTCGGTGTAGAGAGCAAGGTCGTCATGGCCAAGCTCCAAGATCTCGGTGAATTCGTACGTTCGGCGTCCTCGACGATCGAGGCGCCCGTAGTACGCAAACTGACTGACGCATTCCAGCAGGGCGGTGGCAACGGCAAGTCCGCCGCCAAGCCCGGCGCGCCGCGCAAGCAGGCCGCCCCCAAGCCGCCGACCCCGTCGGCGCCCTCTCCCGCGCAGGCCGCCCGTCCGGGTCCGGCCGCGCCCAAGCCGCCGGCGGCCAAGCCCGCCGCGGCCGAGAAGCCCGCGGCTTCGCCGGCGACCCCGGGCCCGCGCCCGACGCCCGGCCCGAAGCCGCCGGCCCCCAAGCCCGCGCCGGCCTCGCCGGCTCCGGCTGCCCCGGAGTTCACCGCTCCGCCCGCCGCCCCGGCCGCTCCGGCAGCCCCCGCGGCACCGCAGACCCCCCGCCCGAGCGCCGCTCGCCCGGGTGCCCCGAAGCCCGGCGGCCGTCCGGCCCCCGGTCAGGGCCAGGGTCAGGGTCAGGGCCAGGGCCGTGGTGACCGCGGCGACCGCGGCGACCGTCAGGGTGCTCCGCGCCCCGGCGGCCAGGGTGGTGCCCCGCGTCCCGGCGGTGCCCGTCCCGCGGGTCCGCGTCCTGGCAACAACCCCTTCACCTCTGGTGGCTCCACCGGCATGGCGCGCCCGCAGGCGCCCCGTCCGGGCGGCGCCCCGCGTCCCGGCGGCCAGGGTGGCCCCGGCGGTCCCGGCGGCGCCCCGCGCCCGCAGGGCCAGGGCGGTCCCGGCGGCGCTCCCCGTCCGCAGGGTCAGGGCGGCGCCCGTCCGACCCCGGGCGGCATGCCTCGCCCGCAGGGCGGCGCTCCGCGTCCCGGCGGCGGTCCCGCCGGTAACCGTCCGAACCCGGGCATGATGCCGCAGCGTCCCGCCGCGGGTCCGCGTCCCGGCGGTGGCCCCGGTGGTGGCCGTGGTCCCGGTGGCGGCGGCGGTCGTCCGGGTGGCGGCGGCGGTCGTCCCGGTGGCGGCGGCTTCGCCGGTCGTCCGGCCGGTCCCGGTGGCGGCGGCGGTTTCGCCGGTCGTCCCGGCGGTCCCGGTGGCGGCGGTGCCGGTCGTCCCGGTGGTGGCGGCGGCTTCGGCGGTCGTCCCGGTTTCGGTGGCCGTCCCGGTGGCCCCGGTGCCCGTGGTGGCACGCAGGGTGCGTTCGGCCGTCCCGGCGGGCCCGCCCGTCGTGGCCGCAAGTCGAAGCGGCAGAGGCGCCAGGAGTACGAGGCCATGCAGGCCCCGTCGGTGGGCGGCGTCATGCTGCCTCGCGGCAACGGACAGATCGTCCGCCTGTCGCGCGGTGCCTCGCTGACCGACTTCGCCGAGAAGATCAACGCCAACCCGGCGTCGCTCGTCGGCGTGATGATGAACCTCGGCGAGATGGTCACCGCCACCCAGTCCGTCTCCGACGAGACGCTGAAGCTCCTCGCGGACGAGATGAACTTCGTCCTGGAGATCGTCAGCCCGGAGGAGGAGGACCGCGAGCTCCTCGAGTCGTTCTCCATCGAGTTCGGTGAGGACGAGGGCGGCGAGGAGATGCTCGTCTCCCGTCCGCCGGTCGTGACCGTCATGGGTCACGTCGACCACGGTAAGACCCGACTTCTGGACGCGATCCGCAAGACGAACGTCGTCGCGGGCGAGGCCGGCGGTATTACGCAGCACATCGGTGCGTACCAGGTCGCCACCGAGGTCAACGGCGAAGAGCGCGCCATCACCTTCATCGACACCCCCGGTCACGAGGCGTTCACCGCCATGCGTGCCCGTGGTGCGAAGTCCACCGACATCGCGATCCTCGTGGTCGCGGCCAACGACGGTGTGATGCCGCAGACGATCGAGGCGCTGAACCACGCCAAGGCGGCCGACGTGCCGATCGTGGTCGCGGTCAACAAGATCGACGTCGAGGGTGCCGACCCGACCAAGGTGCGCGGTCAGCTCACCGAGTTCGGTCTGGTGGCCGAGGAGTACGGCGGCGACACGATGTTCGTCGACATCTCCGCGCGTCAGGGGCAGAACATCGAGCAGCTGCTCGAGGCCGTGGTCCTGACCGCGGACGCCTCGCTCGACCTGCGGGCCAACCCGGAGCAGGACGCGCAGGGTATTGCCATCGAGGCCCACCTCGACAAGGGCCGCGGCGCCGTCGCGACCGTCCTCGTCCAGCGCGGTACCCTCCGCGTCGGCGACACGATGGTCGCCGGTGACGCGTACGGCCGAGTCCGCGCGATGCTCGACGACAAGGGCGAGAACGTGGAGGAGGCGACTCCGTCGACTCCGGTCCTCGTGCTCGGTCTCACCAACGTGCCGGGTGCCGGCGACAACTTCCTGGTTGTCGACGAGGACCGTACGGCGCGTCAGATCGCCGAGAAGCGTGCCGCCCGTGAGCGCAACGCCGCGTTCGCCAAGCGCACCCGCCGGGTGTCCCTCGAGGACCTCGACCAGGTGCTCAAGGCAGGCCTGGTGCAGGACCTCAACATCATCATCAAGGGCGACGCGTCCGGTTCGGTGGAGGCTCTCGAGTCCTCGCTGCTCCAGCTCGACGTCGGTGAAGAGGTCGACATCCGTGTCCTGCACCGCGGTGTGGGTGCGGTCACCGAGTCCGACATCGACCTGGCGATGGGCTCCGACGCCATCGTCATCGGCTTCAACGTCCGTGCGGCCGGCCGTGCCGCGCAGATGGCGGAGCGCGAGGGCGTCGACGTCCGCTACTACTCGGTGATCTACCAGGCCATCGAGGAGATCGAGGCGGCCCTCAAGGGCATGCTCAAGCCGGAGTACGAGGAGGTCGAGCTCGGCACCGCGGAGATCCGCGAGGTCTTCCGCTCGTCCAAGCTCGGCAACATCGCGGGTGTCCTCATCCGTTCCGGCGAGGTCAAGCGCAACACCAAGGCCCGCCTGCTGCGCGATGGCAAGGTCATCGCGGAGAGCCTCAACATCGAGGGTCTGCGCCGCTTCAAGGACGACGTCACCGAGATCCGCGAAGGCTTCGAGGGCGGTATCAACCTCGGCAACTTCAACGACATCAAGATCGACGACGTCATCGCGACGTACGAGATGCGCGAGAAGCCGCGCGGCTGATCGACTGCCTCACGGCAGTCCGATCTGCGCGGTCAGCGTCGGGGCCGGTCGACGGGGAAAATCCCGTCGATCGGCCCCGGCCGTTCCGTGTACGGTTCTTGTGTCCCTGCCAAGCGGTTGGCGGGGCCTCGACCCCGTACCGGCGGGACATCCGGACACACATGTATGTGGGGACTCTGTCCTTCGATCTGCTCCTCGGCGACGTACATTCGCTGAAGGAGAAACGCTCCGTCGTCCGTCCGATCGTCGCCGAGCTCCAGCGCAAGCACGGAGTGAGCGCGGCGGAAGTGGGCGGTCAGAACCTGCACCGCAGAGCCGAGATCGGCCTCGCGGTGGTGTCCGGCGACGCGGGCCACCTCCATGACGTACTGGACCGGTGCGAGCGCCTGGTCGCCGCCCGGCCCGAAGTGGAGCTGCTGTCGGTCCGGCGGCGGCTGCACGGCGACGACGATTGAACACAGCAAGACAAGCCCAGGGAATGCCCGGGGATAAGGGAGACGGAGCAGTGGCCGACAACGCGCGGGCGAAAAGGCTGGCGGACCTCATTCGAGAGGTGGTTGCTCAGAAGCTGCAGCGCGGGATCAAGGACCCGCGGCTCGGAACGCACGTGACGATCACGGACACCCGGGTGACCGGTGACCTGCGGGAGGCCACGGTCTTCTACACGGTCTACGGCGACGACGAAGACCGGGCCGCCGCGGCCGCGGGCCTGGAGAGCGCCAAGGGCGTACTCCGGTCGGCGGTCGGCCAGGCGGCGGGCGTGAAGTTCACGCCGACGCTGGCCTTCGTCGCGGACGCCCTGCCGGACAACGCCAGGGCCATCGAGGACCTGCTGGACAAGGCACGGCTCTCGGACGCCAAGGTGCGTGAGGTCTCGGCGGGCGCCGAGTTCGCGGGCGGTGCCGACCCGTACCGCAAGCCCGAGGACGACGACGAGAACGAGGACGGCGACGCCCCCGCATGAGCAAGAGCAGCACCACAACGCCGGACGGACTTGTCATCGTCGACAAGCCGTCCGGCTTCACTTCGCACGACGTGGTGGCCAAGATGCGCGGGATCGCCAAGACCCGCCGCGTCGGGCACGCGGGCACCCTCGACCCGATGGCGACGGGTGTCCTCGTGCTCGGCGTCGAGCGCGCCACCAAGCTCCTCGGTCACCTGGCGCTGACCGAGAAGGAGTATCTGGGCACCATCCGCCTCGGACAGAACACGATCACCGACGACGCGGAGGGCGAGATCACCTCGTCCACCGACGCGTCCGGGGTCACCCGCGAGGGCATAGACGCGGGCATCGCCAAGCTCTCCGGCGACATCATGCAGGTGCCGTCGAAGGTCAGCGCGATCAAGATCGACGGAAAGCGGTCGTACGCGCGGGCCCGCAAGGGCGAGGACTTCGAGATCCCCGCCCGGCCCGTGACGGTCTCCGCCTTCACGGTGTACGACGTCCGCGAGGCCGTGGCCGAGGACGGCACGCCCGTCCAGGACCTGGTCGTCTCGGTCGTCTGCTCCTCCGGGACGTACATCAGGGCGCTCGCCCGCGACCTGGGCGCGGACCTCGGTGTCGGCGGCCACCTGACCGCGCTGCGCCGCACCCGCGTCGGCCCCTACAAGCTGGACGCGGCCAAGACCCTCGACCAGCTCCAGGAGGAGCTGACGGTGATGCCCGTGGCCGAGGCCGCGGAGCGGGCCTTCCCGCGCTGGGACGTGGACGAGAAGCGCGGCCGACTGCTCCTGAACGGCGTACGGATCGACATGCCCGAGGAGTACGCGGGTGTGGGCGCCGTCGCCGTCTTCGATCCGGAGGGCCGCTTCCTGGTCCTGGCGGAGGAGTCGCGGGGCAAGGCCAAGAGCCTGGCGGTCTTCGCGTAGCGGGAGCGGTGATTATGTTGTGGGGTGGCGCTCTCATTCTGGAGCGGTGATCTCGCCTTGGAGCGGTGGTCTTGTTCTGGAGCGAGGACCTCTTTCTGGGGTGGTGATTCTGTTCTGGAGCGGCGATCCCGTTCTGGGGCGGTGAGTCTGTTCTGGGTCGGTGATCACGCCTGTGGTGCGGCGATCTCGTCGTGGAGCGGCAACCCCGCCATGGAGCGGTGCTCTCGTTGTGGATTGGCGACCCCGTCGTAGAGCGGTGATCACCCCTGTGGTGCGGCGATCTCGTCGTGAAGCGGCTACCCCGCCATGGAGCGGTGCTCTCGTTGTAGATCGGCGGCCCCGCCGTAGCGCGGTGCTCTCGTTGCGGAGCGGCGGACTCGCGTCCGCCGCTCCACGATCCCCCCACTACTGGTGTATCCATCGCCGCGTGCCCATTCACCCCATCGAGCAGGCGCTCGGAGTGAACCGCGGGGTCGGAAGGGGGCGCGTTCGCGTCTCCGCCTGTCCCGCTGATCACGCCCGACCTACGGTCGGTGGATAACGGGGCATGGTGGGGAGGTTCGAGCATGGCGGGACGCGGCCCGCGGTCCGGGCGCGCCGGGGACGCGGGGGAGCGAGGCGGCCCCTCGGGTCCGGTGCCCGACCGGTCCGTGGTGCGGGTGTGTGATCTCGCGGGACGCCCGCGAGGCACAGGGTTCGCCGCCGACGAGGACGGCACGGTCGTCACGAGCCACGAAGCGGTCGACGGCCTGGCCCGGATCGTCCTGCACGCACCGGGCGAACGCACCTGCGTGGTGCCCGCCGACGCGGTGGTGGCACTGCCCGCCGTCGGCCTCGCGCTCATCCGCACCGAGGGACTCGGACTGCGGCCCCTCCCCGTCACCGTGCGGGACTCCGTCGCGACCGGCACCTACGTGCGGATCGCCGCGCACGGCTGGCGCGAGGCACGCGTCCTCGGCTCCTCGCCGGTGACGTACACGGCGACGGACCGCTTCCATCTGGTGGACACCGCCCTGGAACTGGCGATCGGCACGGACGGCGCCGACGCGCTGCGGCTGGGCGGCGGGGCCGCGGGCGGTCCGGTCGTCGACACCTCGTCCGGCGCCGTCCTCGCCGTCCTCGGGACCGCCCTGCTGCCGCAGACCCCCGAGCCCGCCCCGCCCGGCCAGGACGCCTGCGCCCACCGCCCCGCCGGGTACGCGCTCCCGCTGCGGGCCGCGGCCGCCGCCGACCCCGCCGGGCCGCTCGCCGCGCTCCTCGGCCACAACGCGGCGACCGTGCCCGCGTACGGCGACGACCTGAACCTCGCGGGCGCGCTGCACCTGACCGCCACCTCGGCGGGCTCCGACGGGCCGCGCGCCCCGCTCCACGAGCCGGTCGAACGACCCGATACGGCAAGGGAGTTCACCGCCTTCACCGCAGGACCCGCACGCGTGCTCGGGCTCGTCGGCGACCCCGGCACGGGCCGCACCACGGAGCTGGCCGCGCTCGCCGCGCGCCGGGCACGGGGCGCCGAGCCCACCCCCACGCTGTGGCTGCGCGGCGCCGACCTGCGCAGCACGGACACCTCCGTGGCCGACGCGGTGGAGCGGGCACTGGAGCGTGCCGGGCGGATCCTTGAGGCGGCGGACGAGGCCCCGGCGGACCAGGGCCTCGGTGACGTCTCGGCCGGCCGGATCGCACGGCTCGTACGGGACGCGGGGCGGCCGCTGCTCCTCCTGCTCGACGGCCCCGAGGAGATGCCGCCCGCGCTCGCGCACCTCCTCGCGGAGTGGAGCGAGGGCACGGCCCGCTGGCTGCGGGAGACGGGCACACGCCTCGTCGTCGCCTGCCGCGCGGAGTACTGGGAGCAGGCCGGAGCCCACTTCGACGTGGCGTCGCTGCACGGGGCGGACCAGAGCGCGGGGCTCCCCGGCTGCGTACGCCTCGGTGACCTGCCGGAGCCGCAGGCCCGCCGGGCCCGCGCGGGGTACGGCATCCCGGACGGCGCGCTCGCCCCCGCCGACGCGCGGCATCCGCTGGCGCTGCGGCTGCTCGCCGAGGTGCGGGCCGCCCGGCCGGACGCGCCGCCACCGGGCATCCCGGACCGGCCGGAGATCCTCGCGGCCTACCTCGACCTGCTCTGCCTGCGGGTCGCGGTGCGGCTCGCGGCGGCGAACGGACTGCGCGGGAGCGCGGTGCGCCGCCTCGCCGCGAGGGTGTCCGGGCAGGTCCACGAGGCGGCGCGGCGGTGTCTGGGGCCCGGCCAGGGGGAGCTGGACACGGCCTCCTTCGAAGAGGTCTTCCCGTGGGGGGCGCTGTCGGCCTGTACGGGGTGGGCGCCCGCCGTCCTCACGGAAGGGCTGCTCGTGCCCGCCGGTGCGGGCTACCGCTTCGCGCACGAGGAGCTGGCCGACTGGATCCAGGGGGCGCACCTGGACGTGGACGGCGCGCTGACGTCGCTGGTACACCGGCACCGGGTCGCGGCCAGGACCCCCGCCGTCCCGGAACAGCGGCGCCGCGGGCGGGCCCCGGCGCCCGCTCCCCGCCCGCTGCCGGTGCCGAGGCACCGCATCGGCCCGGTGATCCAGGCGCTGCTGTTGCTGGGCCGCCAGCAGGGCGCCGCGGAGCTGGCCTCGCGCCTGGTCGGCCTGGCGGACGCCCTGGTGGACTTCGCCGACGGGTCGCCGCCTGCCGTAGGGGTGGAGCAGGGAGCCGAAGCGGCGGACGCGGACGACACCGGGGACGCCGGGGACATCGGGGACATCGGGGACGCCGGGGACGCCGGGGACGCCGGGGACGCCGCATGGTGGGCCGCCCACCTGCTCGGCGAAGTGCTGCTGCGCGTGCCCGACGCCTCCCCGTACCTCGCCGTGCTCGAACCCCTCGCCGAGCGGGGGGAGTTCGGGCCCTCCTTCTGGCTGACGCTGCCGCTGTGCGAGGCCGAGCGCTTCGCGCTGCTGCGGCGGCTCGTCGTGCACGACGGACCCCCGGGCGCCCCGGACCGCTGCCTCGACGCCGTCGCCGAACTTCTCGCCGCCGACCCCGCGGGCGTCCAACCGCACCTCTCGCGCTGGTTCACCGACGAACGGCCGCTGGCCGCCGCGCCCGACGCCACCGTCGCCTCCGCCGCGCAGGCGCTGCTCCACACCCACCGGCGCCGCGCCATCGACGACCTCATCGAGACCCTCGTCGACTGCGCCGACACCCACGCCGACGAACTGCTCACCGCGCTCGCCGAGGAAGAGCCGTCCGCCGTCTGCCGCGCCGTCGGCCGCTGGGCCCGCGACGAACGCCCCGCCCGGCGCGTGGCGGCCGCCGCCTACGCCCCGCTCGCCGCCCCGCACACCACCGGCCGCGCCGACCGCGAGCTCCTGCGGCACGCCGCCTTCGCGCTGCTCGCCCCCGCCGACGACACCCTGCACGGCTCCGCGCTCGCCCTCCTCGTGCACGACCCGCAGACCCGCTCACGGCACCTGCCCCACGCCCTCTCCCGCTTCGCCGCCGGGGACCCCCGCCTCCCCGCGAGCGCCCTGGCCGCCGCCCTGGCCACCCACCCCGATCCGGTGCTCGACGCCTTCCGCGGCCGCCTGCACGTGCCCGGAACGGTGCCCGACGACGTGCTGTGCGCCCTCGCCGACGTGACCACTCCCGCGCTCGCGCGCCGCGTGGCCGACCTCGTGCACGACCTCCTGGAGGCCCGCCCCGAGGCGGCAGGCCAGGCCGCCGCGTACATCGACCGGCGGCTCGAACACGGCCCCGCCGTGCGCCCCGTCCTCTTCCCGCTGGTCGCCAGGCTGCTGCACAGCCGCCCCGCGCGGGTACGGGCCGCCCTCGCGCCCGTGCTCGCCGCCCCCGGCACCGCCGCCTCGCGCGACCTGCGGGACGAGCTCCTTGACGTCCTGCTCAGCGAGGAGCGGGACTCCGCCGTTCTGGAGAGCGTCCTGCGGGCGGTGGCCCGCGGCATGGGGGAGCGCGGCGAGGCCCGTACGCGCGAGCGCGTGCACCGCACCGGACTCCTGCTCGTCCGCACCCCGGAGGGCGCCTCCCGCTTCGACCGGACCCTGGTCGAACTGGCCCGCACCCGGCCGGGCTTCGCCGCGCTCGTCGCGGGCTGGATCGGCGCCGCCCCGCAGGACTGGGCCGCGGTGGTCGGGCCGAGCGCCTGCCGCACCATCGAGGGTCTCGCGGGTGGCGTCCGGGTCCCCGCCTAGGTTCTCGCGCCCGCAGCGCGCGAGTGACCCCCGCCACTCCCTCCGGTGCGAGCCCCGACCCGTCGGCATGGCAGTCTTAGTCCTGCGCAATCGGCAAGGGGAACGTACAGATGTACGTGACGTATACGGGTTCGGCGAGGAGCAAAGAAGTGCAGCGCTGGCGTGGCTTGGAGGACATCCCCCAGGACTGGGGGCGCAGCGTCGTCACCATTGGTTCCTACGACGGCGTGCACCGCGGTCACCAGCTGATCATCGGGCGTGCCGTGGAGCACGCGCGTGAGCTCGGCGTGCCCGCCGTCGTCGTCACCTTCGACCCGCACCCCAGCGAGGTCGTGCGCCCCGGCAGCCACCCGCCGCTGCTCGCCCCGCACCACCGGCGCGCCGAGCTGATGGCCGAGCTCGGTGTGGACGCGCTCCTGATCCTGCCCTTCACCACGGAGTTCTCGAAGCTGTCGCCCGCCGACTTCGTCGTCAAGGTCCTCGTCGACAAGCTGCACGCGCGCGTGGTCGTCGAGGGCCCCAACTTCCGCTTCGGCCACAAGGCCGCGGGCAACGTCGACTTCCTGGCCGAGCTCGGCCGTACGTACGACTACGAAGTCGACGTCATCGACCTCTACGTCAGCGGTGAGGCAGGCGGCGGCGAGCCCTTCTCCTCCACCCTGACCCGGCGCCTGATCGCCGAGGGCGACGTGACGGGAGCGGCGGAGATCCTCGGCCGCCCGCACCGCGTCGAGGGCGTCGTCGTGCGGGGCGCGCAGCGCGGGCGCGAGCTCGGTTTCCCCACGGCGAACGTGGAGACCCTGCCGCACACCGCCACTCCCGCCGACGGCGTCTACGCCGGATGGCTGCACGTCGAGGGCGAGGCGATGCCGGCGGCGATCTCCGTGGGCACGAATCCGCAGTTCGACGGCACGGAGCGGACGGTCGAGGCGTACGCGATCGACCGGGTCGGCCTCGATCTCTACGGCCTGCACGTCGCCGTCGACTTCCTCGCTTTCGTGCGGGGCCAGGCGAAGTTCGACTCCATCGAGTCGCTGCTGGTCGCCATCGCGGACGATGTGAAGCGGTGCCGTGAGCTGATCGAGGCGTCGCGGCCCGCCCAGCTGCCGTAGCAGCGGCCTTCGTACGTGTCTGCGGGTGCGACGTGGTTGCTCGCGCAGTTCCCCGCGCCCCTGGAGAGCGCCCGCAGGGCGCTCCACCCAGGGGCGCGGGGAACTGC